>DATBKE010000202.1:0-2243 GCA_036556085.1 Acidimicrobiia bacterium
CTCTGGGTCCAAGCAAAAGGCTGGACCAAAGCCCAAGACCTCACCCCCGGCGACCGGCTCCTAAAAGCCGACGGGACTACCGTCACCGTCACCCAAACCGGCCCCGGACCCGCCAATGCCACCATCTACAACCTCGCCGTCAACCACAACCACAACTACTACGCCACCCCCCAAACCCTCCTCACCCACAACTGCCCGGTCGGACCGGGCTGGGCGGATAACATTCCAAATGGTGCGGCGCTTAGCGTCGATGATGCACTCGACGCTGCAGCTGACTTCCTTGGCAGGGGCTACACCGAACCCGAGCTTGGTCGGTTCCTATCGGCTGACGGCACGAGACAGGTCCGTATGTTGGACGCCGACATCTTGGATCCCCATCCACACTTCAACTTCGAGGATCTCGCGCCTCGATTTGGTCGGCCGGAACGTAATCAGGTAGTGACCAATCGACACATTTACCTTTTGGAATGACTATGGATATGACTATCGATGTCATCGAGTACGACAATCGCAGAGGCCTGGAGTTCGCCTGGGATAACAGTTTTAGTATCGCCGTCGTTCAACGATCTCACGGCGTTGAGATCGTCGCCAATAGGGCGGGCTTGATTTCTCTGGCCCGCGTGTTACTCACCATGGCGCAGGATTCGATCGACCTGCCCAGGCCCTTCGACATCGAGTTGGATGAAAGTAACGCATTGGAGGATGACTCTCTGCCTTTACGCCTCATTAGAACTGACTAATTGCAGGGTGATATGCCTCAGAAGCAGCGGACTGCCGTTTAGGTCGGGCCCGGCGACCTGGTCTACTCGGTAGACCCCGAAACCGGAGAACAGTCCTACCAGCCGGTCACCGGCCTCTACCAACGGGACGGCGCCGCCCTCATCACCGTCACCACCGACCAAGGCGACTTCCAAGTCACCGGCCCCCACCCCCTCTGGGTCCAAACCAAAGGCTGGGTCAAAGCCTCCGACCTCACCCCCGGCGACCGGCTCGCAAAAGCCGACGGGACTACCGTCACCGTCACCCAGACCGGCCCCGGACCCGCCAATGCCACCATCTACAACCTCGCCGTCGCCAACAACCACAACTACTACGCCACCCCCCAAACCCTCCTCACCCACAACTGCCCGGCCGGAGGCTGGTGGCATGCATCCGACTTCGGACCTAACTATCCGGGGACGTTTCTCCCGAGCTCGTTCACGCTGCGAGTCGCCGGGTGGGAACTGCGCGTGATTGGTAGCGCTACGAAGCACATGGCTGAATATGTGGGGTCGCATCCAGGGGCGAGTTTTCCGATTAGTCCGCTTGCTGCGGCAATTGAATCCATGATCAAGGCGGGTCTGAAGCCAGGCAGCAACCGCGGCTTCGTTGGGGACTGGGACATCATCATAGACACTATTCGAGGCACCATCCGCCACGCTGTCTACATGCCATGAAACTCACAGTCGCCAACTTGGAGCCCGATCAGGCTCAACACTATTCCTTGAGTGTCAGCGATCTGGCCACGGGCGTGGGGTCGCTCGATGTTCTATTTGTCGACTATGCGAACCCAATTCCGAGCTACCACTGGCGGGCTGATCCCGGTGGTGTGACATTGCCAGTGGACTTGGCATTGAGTTATCGCGGTATTCCCCTATATGTTCAGATCGGACTAACGGATAGAGAGATCAATGCATGCGTCGACCGACGGTCTGTGCCTGACAGCCTCGGATGGCCCGCCTTTGACGTGGACGCGCAAACGGGTGACCTCGTATACGACGATAATCGAATGAAGGTTTGCTTCTGTCGAACGGAAGGCGGGGCGATGCGTGTCTCACTGGGTGGAGACTGGGAGGCGGCTGTCCGTCGCATCGGGCGACCCGAGTTTTGGTTCGAATTGGACTCCGCCGACTCCCTCGTTGGCTTTTTGATCGCCTCGCTGTCCGACGAGCAATGGGCCGCGATTCGTGCCAGCGCGGTTAATCGCTAACCGGCCACTAGATCGCGAGGGGCTCAGACCTCACCCCCGGCGACCGGCTCCTAAAAGCCGACGGGACTACCGTCACCGTCACCCAAACCGGCCCCGGACCCGCCAATGCCACCATCTACAACCTCGCCGTCAACCACAACCACAACCACTACGCCACCCCCCAAACCCTCCTCACCCACAACTGCCCGGTCGGACCGGGCTGGGCGGATAACATTCCAAATGGTGCGGCGCTTAGCGTCGATGATGCACTCGACGCTGCAGCTGACTTCCTTGG
>DATBKE010000203.1:0-8792 GCA_036556085.1 Acidimicrobiia bacterium
AGTGGACCGGGCTCCGCACCTGATACCCAGGGCACGTTCATTACCCAGGTGTCAGGTAGCCTCCCAGCCCGCCCCTAAACGAGCGGAGCATCCGTCACTCTCCTAGACGAAGCCCCCTTGCCCCGGGGGCTTCGTCGTATCAGGGCTAACTTGGCGGGTCGATGCGTCCGGCAACCGCCATCGTCATCCTCATCCTCCTGGCGCTCATCCTCCTCGCCTTCGTCTTCCAGCTCGGCCAGTTGCTGGGCGAGACTCCCCCGGTTACGAGCGTCGGAAGCTGAGAGGTCGACCCGGGGCAAGACTGATCTCTTCGTCGGCCCGGCCGCCACGCACGGCGATCGCGATCAGACCCGCAGAGTCGACATGGACTGCCAATTCCCCCATGGCGACGTCACCGAACGTGATCACGAATCGGCCCTCGTGGGGGCTGGCGCCGACCCACACTTCCACCAAGTCTCCCGGCCGGACTTCGATTGCTCCCAGGTCCTCGGGGCCAACATTGGTCTGGACGTTGCCGTACCAGTCAACCCAAAGCACTTCGCCGTGGACCGCCGACTCTTCGACCTTGGGCAGCGGAAGCATGAGTGGGAGCACCTGGCCCGGATCAAGCACCGGACCCAGATCGGCGAGTGTGGCCTCGCCCGCCGCCAGCAGGGCGGCGGCGGGGGCGAAAACGTCGCGCCCGGCGAAGGTAGCGCCGGGACCCTCGATCATGACGTCCCGGTTCTCGATGGCATGAATCGCGACCGCTCCCCCCACCATCGCCACCGCCGGTGAGAGCAGGCCGTTGTCGGGGCCGACGAAGAACCCGGCAGCGGTCTCGAGGGCGAGAGCTTTGCGTGCCGTTCCCACTCCCGGATCGACTATCGCCAGCACAACTCCGGGCGGTAAGAACTGGATGGCGCGGGTCAAGGCCAGGGCCCCTCCGCGTATGTCCCCCGGCGTGATTCCGTGAGTGATGTCAATCACCCGCGAGTCGGGGGAAAGCCGATAGATAACCCCGTGTACTACCCCGACAAACTCGTCTTGAGTGCCGAAGTCAGAAAGGAAACTCACCGGCTGGGCCACGTTGGGCGAGATTAGGGACCCCCCGTAAGATGCCCCTCCGATGGCGCCCACCCTCCACGAGGAGCTCGCCCAGGAGCTCGCCGGCGCGACATCGGTGATGCTGATCGGAGCGCTCGACACCGGAAAAACCACCATGTCTCGCCGGCTCGCCCGCGCCGCGCTCGACGAAGGCCGGACAGTGGGTTACATCGACGCCGACATCGGTAACTCGAGCATCGGCCCTCCGACCTGTGTTGGGCTTCGGCTGCTCGGATCCCATCACGATCTCGAGCATGCATGGGACCAGCCAGACGCCCTCCACTTTGTCGGGGGCATTAGCCCCGAACGGCTGGTTCTACAGCACGTGATCGCCACCGCCGCCTTGGTTGATCAAGCCCGGGAGTGGGCCGACATGGTCGTCATCGATACCAGCCCGATGATCGCGGGAGTAGTCGGAGAGACGCTCAAGTACCACAAGATGGAGTTGTGCCGGCCAGAGACGGTGATCGCCCTACAACGAGGCGGGGAGCTCGAGCCGGTGGTGGGGATGCTGAGACGCTTCTTCGGAGCGAACGTCGTCACCGCCCCGGTGGAGGGGGATGTCAGGCCCTCTAGTCCGGACGAGCGGATGGGCCGCAGGGCGGATCGCTTCGGAGCCGCCTTCGTCGGACCGCTCGAGCGGTGGCGGGTTAGGCCGACGGTCTTCGCCCCTACGTTGCCGAGCGGTCTCGATCCTGTCCGCCTCGACGGTCTGCTGGTCGGCATCCACGACACCGAGGGCCGCTGTCAGGGTCTCGGACGACTAGAGGTGGACGACGGCAACCTCAAGGTCCTCACCAATCGCGGCGAGGGGATGCAGGGACTCCGGCTCGGCTCGGTCCGTCTCGACCTGGAGCGGTTCGAGGTGCGTCCGGTCAACCTCCGCGAACTGATGTTCGGCCTCTAAAGACAAAAGATCGCCGGACTTCGTCCGGCTGAATGACGAAAGATCGCCGGCTGACGCCGGCTTCCAGATCCGAAATCTGAAGTCTTTGGTCTCTTGTCTTCAAGGAAGCGCCCGAGGAACCTCTCGGCCCGAGACCCCGCACTTCCCCGAACGGGCTATCCGGCCGATCAGCACCTTGGGCGCTTCGGTTGCCGACAGTACGGAACTCGTTTTATCGGGTCAACCGCCCCGCCAAGGCCTCGATTTCGCGACCCGTCGACGTAATCAACCCTCATCTCCCCTAAGGCAATCTGGCGAAAATCGGTCCTAGGTCGCTCGCACCCTTTTTCCCCAATATCCACAGGTTTCCACAGGGATTTGTGCACAACCTCCTGTTGGGAACTTTCTACGGGGTGTTTTCGCGAAGGAGCGATCGGAACGAAAGCTCGATCGTCTGATAGATCTCGGCGAGGACATAGCTCAGTTCCTCCGCGCTCACCCTCTCGTTGGGAATTCGCGCTCGGAGGACGATGGCTTCCTCGGCGTCTAGCGCGAAGTTGACCCGAAATGAGCTGTGGTTACGGATGAGAGCGAGCCGATGGGCACCCTCGGGATGCTCGAGGGCAGGAAGCACATACGCCTCGGCGATAAGGGATCGCTGCCCGACCGTGAACCAAACCGTGGTCGCTTCTCTGACGGTCTGTCGCATACGGACTGCGAAGCGACCCTCCACCTCCTCGGCATAGACCACGTCGGAGGCGGGATCGTTCACCCATTCGGCTATCGATTGCTGAAGGATCCCCCGCGCCCCGACCATGTCAGTTGCCAGGCGCAAGCACCCCGCGATAGAGCTCGAGATAGCGCTTGACCGTGTCATCCCAAGAAAAGCGCTTAGCCCAATCAGTCGCCGCCCGCCCCATCTTCGCCTTCAGCTCGGGATCTTCAATCAGCCGCAAGGCTGCCTCGGCGTAATCGTTCGGATCCCAACCATCCACCAGGATGCCACTCGTCCCATCGTCGACCACATAGATCAGTCCCCCGGTGCGAGCGGCAACGACGGGAACCCCGCAGGCCTGGGCTTCGGCAGCCACCAACCCAAAGCTTTCCGAGCGTGAGGGGACGAGGAGGAGATCGGCCGCTCGATAGACGTCGGCCAGGAGCCCGTGCGGGAGCGGGTTGACAAAGCGCACCCGGCTTCCGACGCCCCTTGCCATGGCCAGCTGGCGCAGCCGATGGAGTTCGACCTGTCCGCTCGCACCCGATGGCCCGCCGACGATCACCAAAGTCGTCTCCGGATGGCGAGCTTGCACCAGATCAAGGGTCTCAATTGCTACATCGACACCCTTGAGCGGCTGGATACGACCGACAAAAAGCAGGATTGGCCCTTCGCCCAGGCCTAGCCGTCTCCGGGCTCCTGCTTGAGAGCCCGGTTTGAAGACCCGGTGATCGACCCCAGGCGGAGAGGTGCAGAGCCGGTTGGGGTCGGCGCCATAGAAGTCCAACAACTCCTCGGCCTCCGCCGGAGTGGAGGCCATCACGCAATCAGATGCTTCGATCACTTCGTGCTCGGCGGCGATGCGGATCAAGCTCTCAGGTGCCTCGCCCGGCCGGAGGGAATCGTTTCGGACCCGGCCCAGCGTGTGAAATGAATTCGCCAGGGGGATGCGAAGAGCCCTTTTGACGAGCAGACCGGCCCAGCCCGACAGCCAATAGTGGGAGTGAAGTATCTGGGGCGGATCGTGGCGGATTGCTTCGATCACGGCTTTGGCAAACGAACGGACGAATCGGGTAAGTGCCGGGATGGGAAGCGGCTGGGGAGGGCCGACATCGACATGGATAACCCGGTACCCGCTCATCACCTCCACCACGGCTGGATCGTCGGGATCCTGTCGCCGCGTATAGACGTCGACCTTCACTCCCCGCGAAGCCATGGTGCGGGCAAGTTGATCTATGTAGACGTTCATCCCCCCAGCATCGCCGGACCCCGGTTGGGCGAGGGGCGAGGTGTGCATCGAAAGATACGCCACCTTCTCGATCGGCGGGGCGCTCATGTGGTGACCTCCAAGCGGTGCAAAGGCCGCGGCTTGGCGCCCAAGCGCGCCTTGTAGTCCTCGTCGCCTTTGAGGAAATCGAAAATCCGGAGGCCGCGCTTGATCGAGTTTTCGATCATTGATTGCAGCAGGATGAGGCCGGGCGAGGCCGCCTGCAGCGCCGGGTCGAAGCATGAGTTGTAGAGGTAGTAGCCATCGCTATCGCTCCATCCGAATACGCATGCAGCAGCCTTTCCAGTTGGCATTACCAGATAGTCAACCCGCCAGCCGGGCTGTCGAGCCAGTCGGGAAAAGAACGCGAGGCGACGTTCGGTCATGAAACGGCCCTTCTCGCCCGGTGCCAATCGATGGAGACGGACGAACTCATCAAAACCTTCTCCATTTCCGCCTTGAAGCACAACCGGACCGATCAAAGATTCATACCGGCGGCGCTTGCGACGCAACTCGTGTCGATCGTGCTTGGCCAGCTCTTGATAGAAGTCATCGGTGGCGTCAGGCAGGGAAAGCACCATCGCGGTCTCGTGGACGGTGGCCGAAGGAGAAAGGCCGGCGCTGCTGAGGGCTGTGTGCAAAGGCGTCGCTGCCTCCGACGGAAGCGAATCGAAGCTGAGGTTGATTCCGCTCCCGAGCTCTTGGCAAAAAAAGGAGACCGCCTCATCGAGACCCTCCCCTAAAGGGCTGTGGTAATCGGTGAGATCGGTCTCGCCCATCATCTCAATAGAGGTTGAGGTCTTCATCATCGAGAGCTGGCCCCGGTCCCAATCGAGGGTGATCGGTTCGACTTCGTCTCCGAGTTCCTCGAACCAGGCCCGTAGAAAGTCCCCTCCCGGAAAGGGTCCCACGGCAGGCGCCATCGGCACCAGGTCGGTTCGGTCGACCAGGTCGCTTTGGACTTTCACTCCCAAGCCAACTCCACAAGCGAGCGGAACCTTCCCACCGGGGCGCCGCCACCTCGTGTTTCCGGGGAGGCGATAGCGGCGAGCGAGGTACGAGCGGCATCGGATAAAACGCCGAGGTGTTCGAGCGACGCCACGGCCCCAACCCCCACCGCCTCGGTGTTGCCATCCCAGCACTTGATGGCGATGCCGTAACTATTCCGAAGGGCAATGCCCAGGCATCCGGCTGCCCCCCGCTTGGCAGCCGCGTCGAGAGCCGTAGCGATTGACGCATCGGTATTGCCATATCCGGAGACGAGGGCTGGATACGAGTGCATCGCTTCATAGACGGTGTTCATTTCCGGTGCCGAACCAAGAAACGAGAACGATTTCGCCATCGCCAAACAGTTGGTGGCGAAGACCGGAGCACCGCAGCCATCGACACCGATGGGTTCGGTTGGACCCGAGACGCTGTTGGCGAACTCAGTAATGGCAAGTTGCAGAGGATGGTGCGGGTCGAGATAGGTATTGGGATCCCAGCCCGAACTGACACAGGCGGTGAGCATCGCCGCATGCTTTCCCGAGCAGTTGTGCCAGATCTTCCGAGGCACGGTCGCCCCCCCATTGGCGAGCCGTCTCGTCGCGGTGAGACGGATTGGCCAACTCGGAGGGCAGCCCAGCGCCGACTCAGTCAAACCCACCCCGGCGAGGATGCTCTCAACCAGGGCAATGTGGACGGGCTCCCCATCGTGGCTGGCGCAAGCGATTGCCAGACGCTCGCGACTCAGATTGGCGCCGGCTCGATTGCTGACATAGGCCTGGAATGGTTTGGCGGCCGATCGAAAGTAGAAGGGGCGCCGGATGTCACCGGAGGAGGCAACAAGGTTTCCATTGGAATCGGTGATGGCGATTGCGCCATCGTGGATCGTTTCCACCAGGCCCGAACGGACCTGCTCGGCTAACACCGCCGGCTAGGAGGGGCGAAGGGCCGGGTCGCCCAAGTCGTGCTTGTAGCGATTTATGACCGCGGCATGGAGCTGATCAAGAATCGCCTGCACACCCTGGCGCACCGTTGAGATCTCCGACTCGAGGTCCGAGAGCTCCGAGGCAGCCTCCGAAAGTTCTTCCTCCGACATCTCCCCGAGGCGAGCCATGAGGTCGTTGCCCAGTACGTGATCGAGGTGACGGCGACCTTGCACGGGAATATCCGGTGCGTCGGTTGTCAGATGCCGGCTCGAGGCTCCACCGCCACGATCGTGTCCGGTGAGGATCTCGGTGAGAGCATCGATCAGACTGCGGCTCTCCTCGCCTCGGCGCCGGCGCTGTTCGAAAGCAAGTAGGTCAAGGCGGCCGTGGAGGAAGCGGCGGTAGTAAGAGAGCTCGTTTTCGACATCATCGGCCAGGTCCCGACGAGCCCGCAGGTCGTCGAGGGCAAGGCTGTCGAGGTCTGCGATGAACTCCGGATCTTGGATCTGATCGAGACGGCGGCGGTCTGTCTGCACGGCCTCAGGTTACCGGCAGGCCGCGATGAGGGTGGGGTAGGGGTTGACGGCCGAGGAGCCCCGTCCGCCGGGATGGATCTCGAAATGGAGATGAGGCGATCCCCCGTCGGCGTTGCCCGAATCCCCGTTGTAGCCGACGACATCCCCACGGCCGACCCGATTTCCCGAGCTGACATTGATGCTCGAGAGGTGGGCGTAATAGAAGCCGGTGCCGTAATCGGCAATCAGCCATACCGTCTTCCCACCTAGTCCGCCATTGCCTGTGTAAACGGTCCCCGACGCAACCGCATATAGAGGTGCGCCGTAAGGTCCCATCATGTCGGTTCCCTTGTGCCCGCGACCGCCCGAGCGCGGTGCCCCCCAGGAATTGATGAACGAGGAGCCGGGGAAGGGACAAATGAAACCCGGAGTGGCGGCAGCGGAGATCCCACCCGAGGCACTGCCCCGAGCGGCGGCGGCGCGAGCCAGTTCGATCTCGTACCGCTTCTGGATCGCCCGGCACTCGCCGTCGAGTTTCTGCCAGGCGGCTTGATCGGCATTCATCGCCATCTCCTGCTGGTTCTTGGCCTCGAGACGCTGCTGCTCGACGTCGCGCAACTCGACCTCGAGCGCGCTCAGCTCGGTCTGGAGGGTGACCAGCTCTCCTTGGAGAGCCGCCAGATCGCCAGCGGCATCGTGCTCCTCGGTCCCGGCCGCCGAGAGGAACTCGGTGGTGGTGATGACCCGGTCGAGGGAGGGTGCGGCGAGGAAGAGGGCCGAGTTCGACCCGCCTCCGCTCATGTACGCCTCGACAGCCTGCTCCTGGAAGCGGTCCTCAGCGACCTCCATCGCCCCCCGTCGGAGGTCGAGGATCCCTGCGGTTCGGTCCTGGCGGTAGAGGACGTTGTCGACTTCGAGGCTGGCAGCTGAATAGGCCCGCGCTGCCTCCTCGAAGGTGGCCGACGCCTGGCGGTATTCGGCCAGCGCGCTGGCAGACGCGGCACAGGCCCGATCGACCTGGCTCTTGGTGACGCCCAGTGCCTGTCCAGGCAGCAGTTGGAAGGCGAGGCACAAAACCAGGACGGTCCGAAGCCGCCGGCGGTTGAAACGGCCGGACATGGTCGCGAATCGTAGCGATTCACCCCCCGGGATTGGCAACCCGTTGACTAGCCCGCGCCATTTTCGTTTTTATCAGGTACGCCCCTCACCAGTAACGGGATTTGGCGCGTAAAACCGCTTCCAACAAGAGCCGGACCTTGTCAAGCCCTTTAGTTGACCGGCGTCTCTCCGCACGCTCGCCTAATGAGATTGGATCGACTGATTCTCGACCTGGCCGCGAGGCAGCACTCAGCGGTTGCGCGCAGACAGTTGAACGAGGCAGGGGTTGACTACCAGGCGGTCAGCCGCCGGATAGCTTCGGGCATGCTCGAATCGGTCACCGATCGGGTTCTCAAGGTGGCTGCCTCCCCAGCCACGCCTGCTCAGCGATTGATGATTTCCGTGCTGCACGTGGGCAGCGACGCTTTCGTCTCCCACACGACTGCTGCCGCTTGGTGGGGAATCGCCGGCTTTCGGATCGACCAAATTCATGTCGCCATCGAGCGGTTTCGCCGCGTGGATCGATGCGACCTTCACAAGGTCCATCACTCGACTGTGATTCCTCCCTGGTCTCGCAAGCTTCACCTAGGTGTGCCGGTGGTCTCGCCGGCCTTGGCCATCTATCAAATGGCGGGCACGATCTCGGAGCACCGAGTTGCCCGGGCCATGGACAACGCGTGGTCGCTGCGTCTGATCGACGGGCCAGTCATCGACAGGCTGTTGAAGCGACTGGGTCGCTCAGGCCGAGACGGCACGGTTCTGATGCGCAAGCTTCGTAAGGAACGTCCTGACGATTGGACGCCTCCGGCTTCGAATCTCGAGTCGCGGTTTGGAGAAATCATGGAGCCACAGGGATTTCGATTCCGCCGCCAGGTCGACGTCGGCGACGAAGAATGGAGTGGCCGGGTTGATTTCCTCGCCGAAGACTTGCCGCTCATCGTTGAGATATTGAGCGAGCGGTACCACACTTCGTTGACTGATCGAGCTGTCGATGACGCCCGACGAGCCCGACATACGTCGATGGGGTTCCTGGTCGTGGAAGTCTGGGACTTCGAGATCTTCCACACCCCGTGGCTGGTGGTCGAGCGAATAACCAAGGCTCGTTCGGTTCTCTTGGCGCGTTCTACGCGCTGAATGCCCTTACCTGTAAGGGGTCTGGCTGATAAAAACGCAGAAGTCAGAGGACGATGGAGACCAATGGGTAGTAGAGGGCGGCCGCGAAGAGGAGGGGGTCGAGAGTGGTCATCGGGCCCGGTGGGGTCTCCGAGAGCGCCAGGCGACCGGTGCGAATAATCGAGCCGAGGCTCCGGCCCGC
>DATBKE010000204.1:0-21222 GCA_036556085.1 Acidimicrobiia bacterium
GGTCGGGCGCGTTCGGCGCGCCGAAACGGGTCATCTGGGGGGACCTCGGCACCGGCTCTGAGCAACTCTCGGGCATGGCGGGTGGCACGGACCACGAAAGCGGGGTTGTGCCACACCTCGAAATCCCAGAATGCGATCACGTGCTTGCCCGCCCGGCGGAATGCGTCGAATCGCTCTCGGTCGGCTTGCGCGTCCAGTAATGAAGCATGAAATCGCACGCTGAGCAGCTCGACCACGAGCGGTAGGTCCTCGAATTCGAAGTCGGCTCGACCGATCCACCGGCGTCCGAAAATGTTGACTTGTCGCCGGGGTTCAGGCATCCCGTCGTCAACCACTAACTGGCAATAGCGGGCTTCGAGTCCACTTTGCGGTGGCACGTACTCAGGGGGCCGTATGTCGAGGATCTGCCGCATGGGTCCGATCCCGTTACGCCCCGAAGCACCGAGTATTTTCAACAGATGATGCAAATCGAGACCGTCGAATAGGCGCATCGACCACCCGTTGTCACATGCTCGAGCCGTCCTTCGCAGGCTCAGAATCGCAGCGAGGTGGAATATCGTCAGAGTGGGTGATGTCACCGGTATTCCTCTGAGCACCATGAGTTGGTCAGTGGGAAGGTCCTTCTGATAGTGGATCATTGCCAGGCGCCCGCGATGGGGCGACCCCTGCCTGGGAACCGTCACGTGCAGGTCGTCGTCGATCCGAAACCCGGGAAGATCCCACCAAGCCGCTGCCGATGTGTGTGAGAGGACAGCGCCGAGCGGGGCGTCCAACACGGCCGCCAGGGCGGTCTTGCCCTCCGAAGCCGGGGTACCTACCAACTCGAGAACTTCGTGGGTGATCGGAGCCAAAATCCCCTTTTCCACCCGATGAGCGATCTGTCTTCCTGTCCCGCCCAAAGCTCTGATCTGACGCCTACCGGCTAATCCGAATTGTGAAGCAGCGAGGCGTCGGAGATCTCGGTCGAAGTCCATGGCACCCAATAGTTCGGGCTGAGGCTCGCTGGTTCAAGACCTTTGTCCCCGTGCGCCCGTTTTGACGCGCTATTCGTCACCCATAGGGTGCGTGTAGCGCGCCAGAATGGGGTAGAAATGGAAAATATGGTGCTTGTCGAGCAGCGCGATCGGGTCACCTGGCTGACTCTCAATCGACCCGAGCGCCGCAATCCGCTCGGCCTCGAGATGATGGAAGCGCTGATCGATGCGCTGACGACGCTTCCCGAGGAGTCCTCGGCAGTGGTCATAGCCGCCGCCGGACCCGTCTTTTCGGCCGGCCATGACCTTGCCGAAGTCCTGGGTGGCGACGAGTCGGAGCTGGAGAAGATCTTCGCGCGTTGCACGGAGCTGATGGAAACGGTTTCTCGCATCCCCCAGCCGGTGGTCGCACGGGTCCATGGGGTAGCCACCGCCGCGGGCTGTCAGTTGGTGGCCGCGGCCGACTTGGCGGTGGCGGCCGAGTCGGCTCGTTTCGCCACTCCTGGGGTGAAGATCGGACTCTTCTGTTCCACACCGATGGTTCCGATCTCCCGAGCGATCGGGCGCAAGCGGGCGATGGAGATGCTGCTCACCGGGCAAATGATCGATGCTCAGACCGCTCTCGACTGGGGCCTCGTCAATCGGGTGGTACCCGATGAGCAATTGGACGATGCCGTCTCCGAGCTCGTCGAGTCGATCATCGCCTTCTCGCCAGCCGTGATCGCCCTCGGCAAGAGAACCTTCTACTCGCAGGTGGATGTCGACCAGCACCAGGCCTACGAAGAGACCCGGTCCGTGATGGTGGCGAATGCCCAGATGGACGATGCCAAGGAGGGGATCGGAGCGTTTCTCGAGAAGCGCCAACCCACCTGGCGAGGCAGATGACGCCTGATCCCACCTCGGTAACTCAACTCACTCCGCTGCTCTTTCTGGAGCGATCGGCGGCAGTTTTTCCCGACAAAGAGGCCATCGTCCACGGGGATATGCGGCTGGACTACCGCCAGTTCGCCGATGCTGTGACCCGCATGGCGCGGGCCTTGCAGGCCAGCGGCATTGGGCCCGGTGACCGCGTTGCCTTCCTGATGCCCAATCTCCCGGAGTTGCTGATGGCTCACTTCGCGGTGCCTCTGCTGGGAGCGGTCCTGGTGGCGATAAATATTCGCCTCTCGGCCCCGGAGATCGAGTACATCCTTGATCATTCCGGATCCTCATTGCTGATCGCTGATCCGTCCCTCCTCGAATCAATGGACGACTTCAAACCACCGCCCGCGGTCAAAGAAACCATCGTTGTCGGTCGAGACTTCGATGAATTTCTCAGCCGGGGGAGTGATGAGCCACTGCCGTGGCGGATCGACGACGAGCACCGCCCGATTTCGATCAACTACACGTCAGGCACCACCGGTCGCCCTAAGGGGGTCCAGTACACCCATCGCGGGGCATACCTCAACGCCTTGGCGGAACTGATCCACTCCCATCACGATTCAAACTCGGTCTATCTGTGGACCCTGCCCATGTTCCATTGCAACGGCTGGTGCACCACCTGGGCCCTCACCGCTATCGGGGGCACCAACGTATGCCTGCGAGCGGTCGATCCGGCTTTGGTGTGGGAGCTCATCGCCAGCGAAGGAGTGACTCACCTCAATGCAGCTCCGACCGTCCTGATCTCCCTGGCCAATCATCCCGCGGCAAAGCGCTTTGACCGACGATTCGTCGTCACCACCGCCGGAGCCCCTCCTAGTCCCACCCTGATCGGACAGATGAGCGACCTCGGAGCCGAGGTGGTCCACGTCTACGGCCTGACCGAGACCTACGGCCCTTACACCGTCTGCGAACCGCAGTCGGGATGGGAAGAGGGAGTGGACCGCATCAAGCTCATGGCCCGTCAAGGGGTCGCCTACCTCGGTGCCGATCCCATCCGAGTCGTCGACGAAGACATGAACGACGTCGCCATGGATGGCAACACCATGGGCGAGGTGGTGATGCGGGGCAACAACGTCATGTCCGGGTACTACAACGATCCCGAGGCCACTGCCCGCGCCTTCCGAGGAGGTTGGTTCCACTCCGGGGACCTGGCGGTCTGGCATCCCGACGGCTACATCGAGTTACGTGACCGCCAGAAGGACATCATCATCTCCGGCGGCGAGAACATCTCGACGATCGAAGTAGAGCAGGCTATTGCCAGCCACCCGGCGGTCATGGAGTGTGCGGTGGTGGCAATGCCTCATGACCACTGGGGCGAGCGCCCGAAGGCATTCGTCGTTCTCAAGCCGGGGGAGAAGGTGGGAGGCGGGGAGCTGATCGATCATGTGCGGAAACGATTGGCCAAGTTCAAGGCGCCCGAAGAAGTCGAGATCATCGAGGCCCTACCCAAGACTTCGACCGGCAAGATCCAGAAGTACGTCCTCCGCGAGCAGGTCTGGGCCGGCAGCGAGAAGCGAATCAATTAGCGGACTTGCGGCTTAGCCACGCCTCGAGGATTGGCATCGCGGCCTCATAACCCCGCGCCGCGACCGCGGCGGGATTGCTGAAATCGAGTATCGATACACCTCGCATATCAAGGTCCAAATAGCAATCCGCCAGGCCCGAGGCCACTTGGCTGTCCCTCTCTCGCATAGAGGAGATGATCATCGACCGCATTAAGACTGCCGAGATGCCCGGATAGTGACGAATACGGCGCTTGAGGCGCGAGCCGAGGACGGTCCAGCCCGATACTGACAATCCATAGTCGCCATGGGAACCCGGTCCTCGGGGAGGAGCCACATCGACCGCGATGATGTCACCGGTCGGGGCTATCTCCCGAGCGATGTCAATTGGGAGATTGTTGAGAACACCGCCGTCAACGAGGAGGTGATCGCCCTCTGGAACCGGTGGCATCACTCCTGGGATTGCGCTCGTGGCTCGTATCGCTCTAACGAGAGGACCCCGTCGATGAACATAGGGCCGAGAGGCCGTTAGATCCGATGACACACAGAAGTAGGAACGCCAAAGGTCCTCGATACTGCGATCTCCGAAGGTGGTCTCCGCCGAGCGGGCGATACGGCCGGCCTTGATCAATGAGACCAGTGGGATCGTGTAGTCCATCACTTTCGGGAAATAGCGGCTGGCCCAATCGATGATCTCATCGACAGGCATCAGATCGGCAATGACCGTCGCAAAGACTCCGCCGATGGAAGTGCCGCCGATGATGTCCAATGAGATGCCGAGCTCGGAGAGGGCCCTGCTGACACCGATGTGTGCGAAACCACGACCCCCGCCGCCGCTGAGAACTAGGGCGGTGCCCCGTCCCGAAACCACTCGCGCCACTCGGGCAAGGTCCGCTTTCGATTCCGCGACCACGTGCAACATCTCGTCAGCCGCAAATCGATCCAACCAGCGGGCGGATTCCGATGGGGGCGCGGAGCTGGCTGGGTGGATTCTGACCAAAACCCGACGCAGTTCAGTAGGACAGCGACCAATCAGGCCATCAACCTGAGCCTGCTCCGTTTTCGGTCGGATCTGCCGGCAGGAAGACCACGACCCGGTCAGCCATCTCCAGGCAGCGCTGTGACCAGCGACCTTCGCCGGTTCCCATGGCTAGAAGCAAGTGATCGGCGGCGATCTCTACCTCATGTAGTAGTCGCGAGACACGGACATCGTTCAACCCGTCTCGTTCTGCGTCGGCGGCCGCGGGTACGCCGAGGATGGACGCGACTCTCGTCGCTCCCAACGACTCGACGGGGCCGAACGGGCTGAGTCCCGCCTCCAACCCGGACATGATCTGTTCGCCATTCCCGCCGCCGATCACTACCACCGCCAGGATCTTTCCCGGTGACGAGGTCGCAACTCGATCGGCCCTATCCAGGACGCGCCGGACGACTTCAAGCATCACCTGCGGTCGTTTCTCTGCCAGGGCGAAGAAGTCCCTCTCTGGCAAGGCCGCCAGAACTGTTTCCCGCAATGCCGTGATGGTGGCGTTCCTCTTGGCCTTCCTGAGGACTCCGGTCTCACCTACCACTTCCCCTTGCCCGATCTCTGCGAGCCGCGCCTGGCCATCCCGGTCTTGGTCGAAGCGCGTGGCGAGGAGACGGCCTCGGACGACGAAGTAGATCGCCTCGGAGGGCTCGCCTTCGGTGATGAGCACGTCGCCGCGCGAAAGCCGGTGCCATTCGACTTGGGCCAGCACCATCGCGAGAGTCGCGTCATCTGCCAACCCAAAATGGGTTGCGAGCAGCTCTGCAAGCTCGTCAGCCTCAGCCCGTCGCGCCGTCAAGTGGGCAAATTCAGTAGCGAACTCGGAATCGGAGGCTAAGACCTGATCGAATTCCTGACGCGAGAGGACGATCAAATCACTTGTCTCTGAGGCGGTGATGGTGGCCGTGCGGGCAGACTCTCCTAGCGACACCATCTCTCCGATGATGGTTCCCGGTTGGGTGATTGTGGAGAGCGTGATAGGTGTGGCGCCCAAGACCCGTGAGACCACTAGCCGACCTTGTACGAGGACGTAGACGGTGTCTTGACTCTCTCCTTCTTTGATCAGGATCTCACCAGGTAGGACACGCCGGCGGTGGTCATCTCTTATTCCGGCCGAACGCAGGAGCGAAGTGAGCGCCTCCATTGGAGCGGGGACTCTATCGACCGAGGATTGGTCTGGTTTTTTCTCGTTCTGTGGGCTGGTGGGGCTGCACAGCGTCCCTATCTACCCTGGGTCGCGTTTTGCTACCGGAGGTGTGAGCACGGGCTGTTACGCTGACCTTCCGTGACCAAGTACGTGTTTGTCACGGGTGGGGTCGTCTCCTCGCTCGGAAAGGGAATCACCGCCGCTTCCCTCGGCCGCCTCCTCCGCTCTCGAGGGCTGCGAGTGGTCAACCAAAAGCTCGACCCCTATATCAACGTCGATCCCGGGACCATGAACCCCTTCCAACACGGCGAAGTCTTCGTTACCGACGACGGCGGGGAAACCGATCTCGACCTCGGTCACTACGAGCGGTTCACCGGTGAGGCCCTCCGCCGGGGCTCGAACGTCACCGCCGGTTCGATTTATCTCTCGGTCATCCAAAAGGAACGGCGGGGCGACTATCTCGGTGACACCGTCCAGGTCATTCCCCACGTCACCAACGAGATCAAGAGCCGGATCCGAAAGCTCGGCGGTGAGGAGGTCGATGTCGTCATCACCGAGGTAGGGGGAACGGTGGGCGACATCGAAAGCCTTCCCTTCCTCGAGGCGATCCGTCAGTTTGGAAACGATGTCGGGCGGAGCGAGGTGCAGTACGTACACGTCACCTTGGTGCCTTTCATCGCCAGTTCCGATGAGCTCAAAACCAAACCGACCCAGCATTCGGTGGCCGAGCTCCGCAGCCACGGAATTCATCCCGATGTGATCGTGGTCCGCTCCGACCGGGCGATCGACGACAACGTCCGGCGCAAGATCTCGTTGTTCTGCGATGTCGCCCCCAAGGCAGTCATCGCTGCCCCCGATGCCGACGACATATATGAGGTGCCGCTGGTGCTGCATCGGGGCGGGCTCGATGCGGTGATCTGTGAGCGCCTGGGGCTGACGACCGGCCCCGCCGACCTCAGCAAGTGGGAGGAGATGGTCAAGAAGACCCGCTCGGCCACCGAGAGGGTTTCGATTGGGATCGTTGGCAAATACGTCGACCTGCCCGATGCCTATTTGTCGGTGGTCGAGTCGCTCCGCCACGCCGCCGCCGCCCTCGGGCGTCAGCTCGATCTGCGTTGGGTGCCGTCGGAGGAGATGACGGGGCTACTGGCGACCTCCTATTTGGAAGGAATCGACGGCATCGTGGTGCCGGGAGGCTTTGGCTCCCGAGGAGTCGAGGGAAAGATCGCCGCCATCCGTTATGCGCGGGAGAACGGAGTTCCGTTTTTGGGCCTCTGCCTCGGGTTGCAGTGCGCGGTGATCGAAATTGCTCGTTCCGAATTGGGCTACGCCGATGCGAACTCCACCGAGTTTGATCCGACGACCTCCCACCCCGTGATCGACTTGATGGAATCACAGCACGACGTGGCAGACATGGGTGGCACCATGCGGCTGGGGCGTTATCCCGCCAAGCTCGACGGGGGCAGCAGGGTGCGATCGTTGTACGGCCAGGAGGTCGTGTACGAACGGCATCGCCACCGCTGGGAAGTGAACAACCGCTATCGCCGGGATCTCGAATCGGTGGGCGTCCGACTCTCCGGACTGTCTCCGGACGACAACCTCGTCGAGTTCATCGAACTGATTGACCACCCCTTCTTCGTTGCCACGCAGGCTCATCCCGAGTTTCAGTCCCGCCCCGATGCTCCACATCCCCTCTTTGTCGGACTGGTCAGGGCTGCCATAGAGCGACCCGCTCCCAGCGAAACCGAGATCGACGTCGAGCAGCTGACCCGGGAGTGAACCTCTCGGTTCTCGGCCACCGCCGCCTGGCCACGGGCGTGTTCCTTTCTTATGACCGTCGCTATCTCATCGACGAAGACCGTGCGGTCGCTCGCGACGTCGTGCGCCATCCGGGAGGAATTGCCATTCTTCCCGTAGAAGCCGAAACCGTGTGGCTGGTTTCTCAGTATCGGACTGCAGCCGGTCGTCGCCTGCTCGAGGTGCCGGCCGGAAAGCTCGACCCATCGGAAAAGGACCTGGAAGCGGCGGCCCGGCGTGAACTGGCCGAGGAGATCGGAGCGAGCGCTGCCCAATGGCACCACCTGACGAAGATGCTCCCTTCGCCGGGCTACACGGATGAGACCATCGACATATATGCCGCTACCGATCTCCATTTCGGGGAGCGCAAACCCGATGGAGCCGAGGAGCGGGGCATGGAGATCGTCACCCTCGCTCTCGACGAAGCGCTCGATAGCATCGAACGTGGCGATATCGCCGATGCCAAGACCCAGATCGCCATCCTGCTCTGGGCGAGACAAAGGAGCCATCAGTGATCATCGGGGTGCCGGCTGAGATCAAGACGGCCGAGTATCGGGTTGCGCTCACCCCGGTAGGAGTGCGCGAGTTGGTCGAACAAGGGCACTCGATTTTGGTCGAGGCTCAGGCGGGGGAGGGCTCGGCCATCCGTGACGAGGAATACGAGGCCCAAGGGGCTCGCATCGTCGCCAGCGCCGAAGACGTATTCGGCGAGGCGGAGATGATATTGAAGGTCAAGGAGCCGCAACCCGGCGAGGTGGCGATGTTTCGATCGGGCACCCTTCTCTTCACTTACCTCCACCTCGCCGCCTATCCGAAACTGGCGACGGGGCTGCGGGAACGGGGGATCGTGTGCGTGGCATACGAGACCGTCCAGCTCCCCGATCGCAGCCTCCCGCTGCTGGCCCCGATGTCGGAGGTGGCGGGCCGGATGGCGACCCAGGTTGGGGCCTACTTTCTAGAGAAGGCCCAGGGGGGTCGCGGAGTCCTGCTAGGCGGGGTGACCGGCGTGCGTCCCGGAAAGGTGGTCGTGATCGGTGGTGGCATTGCCGGCACCAATGCTGCCGCCATCGCGGTGGGGATGCAGGCAGAGGTGGTGGTCCTCGACCGTGATCTCAGCCGATTGAGGTGGCTCGACTCGATCTACCAGGGGCGGTTGACGACGATCGCATCTAACCGCCTCACCATCGAGCAGGAGGTCCTCTCCGCCGACCTCGTGATCGGCACCGTGCTCGTTCCAGGGGCATCGGCCCCGAAGCTGGTCACCGAGGCGATGGTCCGGGCCATGAAAAAAGGATCAGTGCTGGTGGATGTGGCGATCGATCAGGGTGGTTGTTTCGAGACGAGCCGGGAGACGACACACGAGGATCCCGTCTACACCGTTCACGACGTCATTCACTACGCCGTCGGCAACATTCCCGGGGCTGTGCCCCACACCTCGACCTATGCCCTCACCAACGCCACCCTGCCGTACGTGATCGCCTTGGCCAATCAGGGGGTTCGCAAGGCAATGGCTCGGTTCCCCGAGCTCAAGGGCGGGGTCAACATCGTTGACGACCAGGTCACCCACGAGGCGGTCTCCCAAAGCTTGGGGACTAAGTACGTCGATCCCGAATCGGCCCTGGCCGGACGGTGACGGCGAAAGCGGCATGACCGGGATCCGTCCGGGTGTGGAGGACTACCTCTCCTCTCTCACCTCCGAACGGGGACTCTCCGTTAACACCATCGCCGCCTACCGCCGCGATCTCGATCAGTACCTCGATTTCCTCGACCAGAAAGAGCCCGAGCCGTCCGACCTGGATGGCTTCGTCGACCTCTTACACAGGCGCCGTCTGGCGCCCGCCAGCGTCGCCCGCAAAATGGCGGCGGTGAGAGGGCTCCACCGCTTTCTCGTGTCCGAGGGACTGGCGATCGAAGACCCCACCCGTTTCCTCGATCCGGCGAAGCCCCGGGAGTCATTCCCGAAGGCACTAACTGTCGAGCAGACTTTCGCCTTGGTTGAAGCTCCCGACGTCGGCGCCATCAGCGGCAGGCGAGATCGAGCGTTGCTCGAATTTCTCTATGGAACCGGGGCTCGGGTCTCCGAGGCCGTAGGAGTCGATCTGTCGGCTCTCGACCTGGAAGCAAAGACCGTCATCCTCACCGGCAAGGGCGACAAGCAACGGCTGGTACCACTGGGGTCGAGCGCAGCAGCCTCGATCGTTGCTTGGTTGCCGGACCGATTGGCCATCTCCAAGCCGGGGGCTGCCTCCGAAGCGCTCTTTCTCAATCGGCGCGGAGGCCGCTTGAGTCGTCAGTCAGCCTTTCGAATCGTTCGCCAGCATGCAGCTCGGGTCGGAATTGATCCGGCGACCGTTTCACCTCACACTCTTCGACATTCGGCCGCCACTCATATGGTCGAGGGCGGCGCCGATCTTCGGTCTGTTCAAGTAATGCTGGGTCACGCTAGAATCTCTACCACCCAGGTCTACACCAGGGTCTCGCCACAACACCTGGTTGAGGTCTTTTACCTATCCCACCCCCGAAGTCGGTGACAATTGATGACTGCTACCAATTTGGATTCCGTTCGCTCCAGCCTCACTGAGGCACGCACGCGTTTGGTCCATCAGCTGGGCGAACTCGGCTCCGAGGAGACCGGCGAGCTTCGATCCGACGTCGTGTTCGGCGACGGCTTCGCCGATGCCGCCGCCGCTACCGCCGAGCGGACCGAGGTATTGGGTCTGGTCGACAACCTCAAAAAGCAGCTCGATGAAGTGGATGGCGCACTGGCTCGTCTCGACAGCGGGGAGTACGGCAAGTGCGAGAACTGCGGACGCGACATCAGTGCCGCCCGCCTCGAGGCTCGCCCGGAAGCGACCCTCTGTATCGACTGCAAGTCGAAACTCGCTTCCTGACTCAGGGTTCCTGGCCGCACCTAGTCGGCAGATTCACACGCAGCCTGCGTGCGAAACCACTGACGGCCGCCGAGCTGACAGAGGTTCGAGAGTGGCTGGTGGGTCGAGAGGAAGTCGCCTTCTTCGACCAACCGGTGGTCGATCAACGCCACGGGTATATGGCGGCTGGTCTGGTGGCAAGACGCTTTCCCGATCGTCCTGAGCTGGTTCGGGCGGCTCTGCTGCACGATCTCGGCAAGCGGCACGCCCGGCTCGGTGTCGTCGGACGATCGTTAGTAACCGGGTTGGCCAAGATGGGTCTCAAGCGCTTGGTCAATCGCAGGGGAGGCCGGGCAGATCTCTATCTCCGCCATGGAGAGCTTGCCGCCTCAGAGCTCTCCGAATTAGGTGCCGAGCCGCTGGTAATCGCATTTGCCCGCTCACACCACACCAGAAGACCCCCTGAGATCGACGCCGGCGACTGGGCTGTTCTCGTCTCCGCCGACCGCTAATCGTTCTCGCGTAGATTCGACCGCAAAAACACCCGTATTTCTACGCAAGAATGGAAAACTGACCCCTAGCTCATGACCTACGTCGTGTCCACCGCGGTCTTCGAGGGCCCGCTCGATCTCTTGTTGCAGCTCATCACCAGGCACCAGGTTGACATCGCCGAGGTGAGCCTCACAGGGCTGGTCGAGGAGTACGTGGGATACCTTGACGAGATGCGCGCCCTCGACCTCGAGGTGACCAGCGAGTTCATCCTCATCGCCGCCACTTTGATCGAGTTGAAAGCCTCCCACCTGCTGCCCCGCGGCGGCGATCCGGACGTCGACGAGGAGTTGGCGTTGATGGAAGAGCGGGACCGGCTTCTCTCTCGTCTGCTGATGTGCGTGACCTTTAAGGATGTCGCCGCCGTTTTCTTGCGCCGATTTGAAGAAGGCCAGCTGTTCGTGCCGCGGGTGAGCGGTCTCGATCAAACCATTCCTCCCCGTCTCAGCGAGATACGCCTCCCAATCGACAGCGGCGGTCTGGTTCAGATCGCCCGCCGGGTCCTCGCCCGCGCAGAAGCGGTGCCAGATCTTGACCACCTCGACCTCGAGCTCCCCTCGGTCGAGGAGGCGATGGGCCACATTCGTTCCCGGATGTCGGCGGTCGTTGAAGCAACGTTCGAAGACCTCATCGTCCACTGCCGGCGGCGGGTCGACGTGGCGGCCTACTTCCTGGCGTTGCTCGAGCTCGCGCGCTGGGGGCTGGTGTCGGTGCAACAGGAATCCTGGGACGGCTCTATCACGGTTCGATCGCAACCCCCTGCCGTTGTCGATCTGACGGAGTCGTCGTCATGACGCCCCGGGCCATTCTCGAGGCGGTCCTTTTCGTCGCCGAGGCCCCGGTTCCGACGGCCGAGCTGGCCGAGGTCCTAGAGCTACCGCTGACGAAGGTGACCGAGGAGCTTGATGCCCTCACAGCCGACCTGGCCGGGAGGGGTTCGGGGCTGGTCCTCCGGCAATCCGGGGGAGGATGGCGCCTCTACTCCCATCCCGACGCCTTCGAGTTCCTGGAGCGATTCGCTTCCACCGCCGGGGCCAAACGGCTCAGTGCGGCCGCTCTTGAGGTTTTGGCTGTGATCGCCTACCGCCAGCCGGTGTCGCGGGGCCAGGTCGCCGAGATCCGCGGTGTCGACTCCGAATCCTCGATTCACACCCTGGAGCGACTGGGACTGATTGAGGAGTCAGCTCGCCTTCCGGGCCCCGGCAATCCGGCGGTTTATCGGACCACGGCCCTCTTTCTCGAGAAACTGGGCGTGAACCGGCTGGAAGAGCTCCCTCCGCTCGCCGATCACGTTCCTCCGGCGGAAGTGATGGAGGCTCTCGAGGAGACGTTCCGGCCCGGCCGATGACCTCTGCCCCTAGGGAGCGCCTGCAGAAGGCGATCTCCGCGGCCGGGCTGATGTCGAGGCGGGCCGCCGAAGACCTCATCGCTGCCGGCCGGGTGACGGTCAATGGACGGGTCGCCCGCCTGGGTGACCGGGTGGACGCTGCAGTGGATCGAGTCGAAGTCGACGGGATCCCCATGCCGGTCGCCCCCGAGCATGTCACATATCTTCTCTATAAGCCACCCGGGGTTGTTTCGACGGCGTCTGATCCGGAAGGGCGTCCGACTGTCGTTCAACTCGTGCCCGACACTCCGCGGGTAGTCCCGGTAGGCCGGCTCGACTACGAGAGTGAAGGGCTGCTGCTGCTCACCAATGACGGGGATCTGGTCAACGCCGTAACCCATCCCCGATTCGGAGTTACCAAGACTTATCTAATCGAAGTCGCAGGCCAACCGGGGCCGGCCGCCCTCAGACAACTACGTGAAGGGATTGAACTCGAAGACGGAGTGGCGCGGGCCGTGGCGGCTCGTCTGTTGGCCAGGTCGTCGAAGCGAGCCCAACTCGAGCTGGTAATGGGGGAGGGGCGCAACCGCGAGGTGAGGAGGATGCTCGAGGCTCTCGGGTATCCGGTCCTGAAGCTGGCAAGGGTGGCGATCGGCCCGATCCGTGATCAGACCCTCCGGCCTGGCTCATGGCGGCAACTCGGCAACAACGAGGTGCGAAGGCTCTATCTCGCGGCCGGTGAGCGAGGCGGCGAGGACTCAACCGTAAGCTG
Organism: Acidimicrobiia bacterium; assembly: GCA_036556085.1. GTDB lineage: Bacteria > Actinomycetota > Acidimicrobiia > Spongiisociales > ZC4RG35 > JACCTH01. Next base: position 12,887 of record DATBKE010000204.1, read on the forward strand.
ATTGCCGTGAGTTCTCCGGCGGTTATCACGCCTCTTCGGCGGCCGGTGGAGGCAGTGGTGAGGCCACCCGGTTCAAAGAGCCTGACCAACCGGGCGCTGGTCACCGCAGCACTGGCTCGTGGGGGAGTGAGTCGCCTTATCGGAGCGCTGGAAGCAGATGACACCCAGGCGATGAGAGCGGGGCTAGGTCAATTCGGAGTCTCGATCGATGACGCCGACGATCCCTGGCTGGTGCTCGGTCGCGGCGGAGAGCTCCAAACCCCGTCGCATCCAATCGACGCCCTCGAGTCGGGGACCACGGCCCGGTTCTTGGCGGCGCTGGCGCCGCTCGTGACAGGAACGGTGGAGATCATCGGCAAAGGTCGGCTTCCTCAGCGCCCGTTTCGCGAGCTGGGCGCTGCTCTGTCGTCGCTCGGCATCGAAGTCCGAACACACAACGGGGGACTCCCGATGGTCATCATTGGCAAGGGTGAACTCCCCGGTGGCAGGGTTGCCGTTGATCCCTCGCGATCCTCACAGTTCGTCTCTGCCCTGCTGCTGGCGGCGCCGATGGCCAGCGGACCGCTCGAAATCGAGATGACATGCCCTCCGGTCTCGGCTCCCTATCTCGAGTCGACGGTCGAGGTGATGACTGCTTTTGGGGCGGCAGTGGAAAAAGAAGGCCTGGTATTCCGGGTTGCAAACACCGGCTACCGGTCGAGCCATATCGAAATCGAAGCCGATGCCTCGGCGGCTGCCTATCCGTTGGTCGCCGCCGCCATCACCGGCGGGAGGGTGGCAATTCAAGGGATTCCTCGGGAATCGACCCAGCCCGACCTCGCACTGGTGGAGGTGCTTGCCGGCATGGGGTGCGAGGTGCGACGCGGCGATTTTCGACTCGAGCTGGCCGGACCACCCCAATTGGAGCCCGTCGACGTAGAAATGGAGGCAGCGCCTGATGCGACGTTGGCGCTGGCGGTTGCCTGCCTTTTCGCCAGCGGACCTAGCCGAATTCGACGGGTGGGCAACCTCCGGATGAAGGAGAGCGACCGGCTGACGGCACTGGCCCAGGAATTGAAAAGGGTCGGTGGAGAAGCCCGGGTCGAAGGTGATGACCTAATCGTCACCCCGGGCACGCTCCGAGAAGCCCGGGTGGAATCGCATGGTGACCATCGGATCGCCATGGCACTGGCGCTGGTGGGCCTTCGCCAATCGGGGATCGAAATCGGCCAACCGGAAGTCGTTCGAAAGACCTGGCCCCGCTACTTCGAGATGCTGGGCTCGCTATGAAAGTGGTGGCGGTCGACGGCCCCGGGGGGGCAGGCAAATCATCGGTCAGCAGGGCTTTGGCGGCTCGACTCGGGTGGTCCCATCTCGATACCGGCGCCTTCTACCGGGCGGCCACCCTGGCCGTCCTCAGGGCCGGGATTGACCCAGAGGACGGTGCGGCCGTTTCCGAGCTGGTCGAGCAGCTCAAGTTCCGCCAGGACCGGGGTTCGATGTTCCTCGATAGTGAGGACGTGAGCGATGAAATAAGAAGCAAGGACGTGACCGCCGCGGTGTCCGTCGTGTCTGCCCACCGCGATGTCCGCCGAACTCTGGTGCGACACCAGCGCCAGTGGGTGGCTGCCCACTCGGAGTCGGTGGTGGTCGAGGGTCGTGACATCGGGTCGGTGGTCTTTCCCGATGCCGATCTAAAGATTTGGCTGATTGCTAGCTCGGCCGAGCGGGCCCGGCGCCGGGCGGCAGAGACCGGCGAAGCGGTGGCGGCGGTGGCGGCCGACCTGGCTCGCCGGGACCAGGCCGATTCGAAGCGGGAGGCCTCGCCACAAAAGCCCGCCCCCGATGCCGTGTGGGTCGATACCACCAACCTTGCCATCGACTTCGTAGTCGAGCGCATCGTGGCCATGATCGAGCAGCCGGGCGAGGTTCTTCCCCACCCCGGGTAGCGTTCTCATCGATGATCGAACGCGTAATCGTGGCCGAGCCGCGTGGCTTCTGCGCCGGGGTCGAAATGGCGATCAAAGCCCTCACCTGGATGGTCCGCCTTTTCGAACCGCCGGTGTACTGCTTCCACCAGATCGTTCACAACGAGTGGGTGGTGAAGGCGTTCGAACGGGTCGGGGTCGTCTTCGTCGACGACATGAGCCAGGTGCCAAAGGGCGCCCCGGTGATGCTCTCGGCGCACGGCTCCGCTCCGGAGGTGATAGCCGCGGCCCGGGATCGTGCCGCGGTGGTGATCGACGCCGTATGTCCTCTGGTGACCAAGGTCCATCACGAGGTGAAGCGAATGGCCTCGAACGGCTTTGACATCATCTACGTCGGGCATCGGGGCCACGACGAGGCCATCGGGACCCTCGCCGAAGCACCGAGCCAGATGACGCTGGTCGAGCCCGAGGACGGATTAGGTGCTTTCGCCGCCGGGAAACCGGAGAAGGTGGCGCTGCTGGCCCAAACCACGCTGGGTGCTTACGAGTGGCGACAGGTGCTGGAGGAGGCGCAGGAGCGCTTCCCCGATCTCGTCACCTCCCGGAAGAGTGATCTTTGCTATGCCACTACCAATCGCCAGGATGCGGTGCAGGCGCTGGCGAGCAAGTGCCAGCTCATCCTCGTGGTGGGTTCGGAGAACTCGTCCAACACCCAGGCGCTGGTGCGGGTGGCGCGGGAAAACGGGGTATCGGCGCATCGCATCGACTCCGCCGCCGACATCGACGAGTCGTGGCTCGAGGGAGTGGACGTGGTGGGACTCACCGCCGGGGCATCGGCGCCTGACCATCTGGTGACCGACGTGATCGATCGCCTGGCACCCATCCATGGCTTCGAACTGCTCACCGTCACCGATGAAGAGGAGTACTTTCCGCTCCCTCCCCAGCTCCGGTCGTTTGTGACCACGTTGCAGAAGCTGGTCGAGGGCGGTTTCGCGGCTCGAGGAGCGGGAGAGGGGCCACTCGAGCGAGACCGCGAGTGGACCGCCACCGAAGCCCTCAGCCTGATCGCCGGTCCGTGAGCACGCTGCCGATCGTGGCGGTGGTCGGCCGACCGAACGTCGGCAAGTCGAGCCTCGTCAACCGAATCGTCGGGGGCCGATCGGCGGTGGTGGAGGAAATGCCGGGGGTGACCCGCGACCGCCGCAATTTCGAGGCCGACTGGGCCGGCCGTTCTTTCATCTTGGTCGACACCGGCGGTTGGGAGCGAGACCCGGAGGCCGGGGTCTCGGAATCGATCAAGGCGCAGGCGGAACTGGCGCTGGTCGGAGCCGACGTGGTGCTTTTCGTGGTCGACGCCCGGGTGGGCTCGACTCCCGATGATGAGGGAGTGGTGCGGCTCCTGCGGCGAGCCCAAGTGCCGGTGGTCCTGGTAGCCAACAAGATCGACGATGCCGCCCACGAGTCGGTCCTGGCCGACCTCTGGTCTCTCGGGCTCGGTGAGCCCTATGGCGTGTCCGCATTGCACGGACGAGGCATGGGCGATTTGCTCGACCGTTTGGTAACCCTTCTGCCGCCGGGCGGCGAGGAGCCTGATGGAGGAGGATTGCCGCGGCTGGCGCTGATTGGGCGGCCGAATGTGGGCAAGTCGACCTTGCTCAACCGCTTGCTAGGGGAGGAGCGGGTGATCGTCTCCCCGACGCCCGGAACCACTCGGGATCCGATAGATGTCGAAGCCAAGATTGACGGAGTCCCCTACATCCTGGTCGACACTGCCGGCATTCGCCGCCGCCCCCAGATAAGCGAGTCAGCGGACTTCTTCGCCGTCGAGCGCGCCCGAAGGGTTTTGGGGGAATCCGATGCAGCCGTGGTTTTGATCGACGGGATCGAAGGCGTCACGGCAGCAGATCAGCGGATCATCGACGAGGCAGTGGAGGCTGGGGTTTCTCTGGTCATTCTCCTCAACAAATGGGACCGCGAGCAAAGCGCTGAACAGCGCGAGGATGCCACCCGCAGCGTCGAAGACAAGCTTGGCTTTGTCTCCTGGGCTCCGATCATGAGAGGTTCGGCTCTGACCGGAGCCCGGTTGGGGCGCCTAGGGTCGATGATCGAGCAAGGGCTCGAGGCCAGGATGCGGAGGATCGGGACCGGTGAGCTAAATCGATTGATCTCTCGCTGGACCGCCGCTCATCCGCCGCCCGTCCGCAAAGGTCGCCGACCCCGGATCCAGTATGCGGTGCAGGCGGGGGTGGCCCCGCCGACGTTCGTGCTCTTCGTGGCCGGTGGAGAACTCGGTGGTGACTACCTGCGTTTCCTCGAGAATCGACTGCGTGATGAGGTGGACTTCGCCGGCACCCCGATCCGCATCGTCACCAGGACCGGCCGGTGAACGAGTCTCCCTATCTGCCGGAGCGGGATTCGGAGACCCCCGACCCCAGTCCTTGGGGCTTTCGGATCTTCGTCTTCTTCGCCGCCATCTATCTGCTGTACCGGCTCGGACAGGGCATCGGCTGGCTGGTCGGCCACTTGAACTAGGCCGGGTACCATGACCTCTAACGAAACCTAAGGTTCTGTACTGCGGATTCCGCATGTTTCTGCATTAGGTTTCACAGACCCGGGCTGTGGCGCAGCTTGGTTAGCGCGCTTGACTGGGGGTCAAGAGGTCGGGAGTTCAAATCTCCCCAGCCCGACCCAAACAGATCCGATTCGGAAGGTCGTGCGGGCGAGGACCGGCCAACCCTTAGTCAGGCGGTTCCGGCCTCGGCCTCCTCAATCACCAAGGAGCTCCGCACATGCGCAGACGTCGCTAGCCAATTCCCTTTTCTGCGGTGAGGTCTCGAAGCAGCTCATGACAACGCAGGGCCCTTTCGTTGTCTTGATCCCGGCACTCCTCGATGAACTTGGTGACGTCGGGGTGGTCTGTCGAGTGGGCATCCTCTAGATACTTGGTGTACGTCTCGGCGCCCTGCAGGGCGTGGTACTGGATGCTGATGAGGTCGTAGACGATGTCGTCGGCGACGACGTGCCGTTCAGCCATGTTGCTCCCTTCGCTCACCAGGTGCTACCCACCGGCTCGGCTCCAGAACCGCATTATCTGCAGACTGGGCCACCAGGCCTTCTACTCGTTGTAATCCGTTCTTGGGCGCTGAAGATCGTCTGCTTCGATCTGCAGCTGGATCAACTCAATCAGGTTCTCCTTGGCAGTCTTGACGCCGGCCTTTTTGATGGTGTCGGTTTGCCCCGCCTTCTGCAGATCTTCTTCGACGATGTTGGCTGGATCGCCGTGGTCCTCGTAGGGCAATTTGCATCCACAGGTGTAACACATAGCGAGGCCTCGCCTTCTTCGGTCAGGACCGAGATCGGCGAGCCGTCGCCGGTCGCGTACGATGCGGCTCGGCGACCTCGGTCAGTCCCAGCAGCTGGAGGAGCCAGGGCCGGGAGTTTGGAAATCAATTGCTACCCGACTCCCACCTTGGCGAAACAAACGCGAAAATCGGGTTCTGGTTGGCCTATTGGGGGCGATCGGGCCTTTGCATTCGATCGGCTTCGGCCTGCAAGTTGGCCCGGTCCTCTTCGACTCGCTCTTTGACTCGTTCACCCGCCCCCGCCAGCTCCCGGCGAGCTCGAGGCATTTCCTCGTCGAGGCGGATGAGGGCTCGTCCCCAACGGTCCCGCATTGGCTGAATCCCACCGCCCCCGACCGCCACGATCACCACTCCGACCACGATTGCCAAAATGGCGTAAAAGACGGCGTTCAGGATCGCAGGAGCAATTTCCAGCTGGGATAGGGCAGCGAAGATGCCGACCGTGAGGACGGCTGCTCCGGCCACGTTGGCAAGGACTCGCCCGTAGCCGAGGTTTCCGAGCGCGGCGTCAACCATTTCTCGGACGGCAGCAGCGATGGCAGAGGCGACGACGATGATCAAGATGGCAGCGATAACCCGAGGGATGTAGGCGATGACCGCCTCGAGCATGTCGCTGATCGGGTTGGGACCAAAGACCCCAAACGCCAGCTGCAGAACGAACAGGAACAGTAGGTAGAAGACCAGCTTGCCCAGAATGCCGCTGGCGTCGTACTTGGTTCGCTCGAGGGCCCGCTTCACGCCCCCACGCTCGACCGCCCGGTCAAAACCGACTCGCTCCAGGACCTTGTCGAGAGCATTCCCAATCGCCTTGGCGATGAAGTAACCAATGATCAGGATCAGAAGGAAACCCAGGAACTTGGGGAGGAATGCGGCCACGTTCGCCCAAGCGTTCTCCAGTCCCTCTCTAAAGCCGTCCATGCAACCTCCCAGAAGCCGAGTTGAGCGCCGAGTACCCGAGTGGCACTCCAGCCAAACACCATTGGCCCACGGGTCACTTCGGACTCATAGCATGAACCACTTGTTCAAGAATCTGGCGACCGACGCCCACCCGGCCGACGACCCCGTATGGCGATCGAGACCATCGAGGATCTGAGGGCCCACCTCGTTCTTGCAACGAGGGTCGAGCTTTCGACAATCCCGCCATATCTATACGCCATGTACTCGGTCGAGGATCAGGATTCAGAGTCGGCCCGGCTCATCGCCAGCGTGGTGGTGGAGGAGATGCTCCATGTGGCCCTCACCACCAACCTCTTGCTCGCTATCGGCGGAGAGCCCTCGTTCGGCTACGACTTGATCCCGTCTTATCCGGGCTTTCTGGCTCACCATCAGCCGGATCTGCTGCTTGAGCTAAGAGAATGCACGCCCGAATTGATCGCGAGCACGTTTCTGGAGATCGAAAAACCGCGAGCACCAGGGGCGATTCCTGAAGATGACAACTTCGAGACTCTGGGTCAGTTCTATGCCGCGCTGGAGGCAGCCTTGGATGATCTATCCGCGGTCTCGAATATTTTCGCCCGGCACCAGCCAGAAAGACAGCTGGCGGAGCACACCTGGTATGCACCCGTCCTGTTTGACGCCGAGGACAGCGGAGGTCTTTCGCTCATTTTCGACCGGGAGAGCGCCGATGAGGCGCTCGAGGTCATCATCCATCAAGGGGAAGGGGTAAGCGACGAGCGCTGGGCCGACCCATCCCATCAGGAGCTCACCCATTTCCGCAAATTCCAACAGCTGGCCGACGGAACCACCCCAATCGGCCGGACTTGGCCGGTGTTGACCAACCCCCGAACCGCAGATCTGCCTCTGCGCTTGCAGGGAGTGTCCGATCTTTTCAACGCTCTCTACGGACTGGTCTTCGTCACGATGGACGATCTGTTCTCCGGTTCCGGGCGCCAAGAAGAGTTAATTGGCCGCCTCTATGGGCTGATGTCTGGTTGCCTGGCTCCCACCGCGCGGTACTTGGTCAGGCAACCGGTGAGCGAGACCGCGACTGCTGGTCCGACCTTTGAGGTCTATCGGTTCGACGGAGATCCTTACCTTGAGACAGCGACTCTGGCCGCGGCCGTCACTGGACGCCATCCCGACTTAGAAGAAGTCGCAGAAAGGGTGTCGGCCTTCATGCCCACCCAGGGTCCTTAGCCAGCCGTCCTTAGGTCTCGTCGCGGTGGAAAAGATGAGCCAGGCGGTCGACGACCAGAAGAACCACCAGCAACATCATCGACAGCGTCAAAAAGGGGAGAGCCGCCCGAATCAGGACTTCAAGAAACGAAGCGTCCGCCAGCGAGCCGTCCAACAATTGTTCCACATCCACTCCTGCCATCCCGGGTACCCGCTCATAGCCGGTTTCATGCAGGTTCTCCTCGCAAAAACTCGGTCGTACTAGTCATCCGACTGCCGTAGACTGATGACATAGCGCACGCCTAACGCGTGCAGCGCCTTCTTCGGGAGAAAAATTGATGTCCAAAGTCGACACCCCCCGCCACGCGAGGAACGCCTGACAGTGGCCAAGCCACACGATCGGCCCCACGACGGTAACCGCCAGCGATGTGTCGGGTGCGGGCATCCCCGAGTCGAGCACCGGAACAGCGCCTGTTCTGTCCCCAAGTGCGTCTGCGGGAAATACACCAGTCTTATCGACCTGACTTCGCCCAGCGCGACACCGGTTAAGTAGCCGGCAGCCGCTCCTGGGAGCATCGGTCCCGCGACGAGACCTCCTCTAAGTGCAGCTCGGTGCGCACGCTATGTAGATCGACGGCGTCCCAGTAGCCAGCCGGAAATGAATGCCCCCAGGACCATCCAGCCCGGGGCAGGTTCGCCTTGGGGCTGGCGAGGTCCCCCAGCGCCGGATGCGGAGCGTTCCGTCCCCGCCACCGGTGCGACGGAGACCTCATGCCGTTTAGTCCATACCTGCGTGAGTTCGGCCCCGAAGAAGACGATGAGGGCCGAGTAGTAGATCCAGACCATGATGATGATCAACGAGCCAGCGACGCCATAAGCCGATCCCACGTCGCTTGTTCCGAGATAGAAGCCGATGGCGAATTTCCCGATGATGAAAAGACCCGCGGTGATC
>DATBKE010000205.1:0-1772 GCA_036556085.1 Acidimicrobiia bacterium
CTCGATCGTCACCCGGCCCTCGCCCTCGGGCAGGGCTTCATTAGGTGAGCCGTCCTCGTTGGCGAAGCCGTCGCGGAACACGAGCAGCCGCGGGGGATCAACCTCGACGATGTCCCAGTACCCATGCGGCTGGTCGCCTTCGGGCCCCGTCATGTGGTATTCGACCCGCTTGCCAGGTGAAAGCTCATGTGTGGTGAAGGTGGCGGGATAGGTCGGCGGCCCCCACCAGCGCTCGAGCTGCCGGGGATCGGCCCACAGCTGCCACACCCGTTCGGGGGTGGCTTCGAACTCGGCGGTGATGGTCATGGTCAGGGCCTTGGGGTCCTTGTGGACGGCGGTAACGGTCATTGGGCAGCCTCCTCGCTGGTCTCGTTGATGATCTCGCTCATGCGGTCGATGCGCGCACGCCACAGGTCCTGGTAGCGATCGAGCAGGTTCTGGGCGATCCGGATGGCACCGACGTTGGTGTGAACCACTTTGCGCCGGCCCCTCCGCCGCTTGGTGACAAGGCCGGCACGCTCGAGGATGGCGACGTGCTTTTGCACGGCGGCAAAGCTCATCGAGTAGTGCTCGGCCAGCTCGGCGACGCCCTCCCGACCGTCGATCGCCCGGCGGACGATGTCTCGTCGGGTGGGGTCGGCCAGGGCGGCGAAGATGCGATCGTGGTCGAAGATTACCGGCATTAATACAACCATACGGTTGTATTAAACCCTTGTCAACCCACCGAGGGGCGACGTAGGGCCAATCCCTACCATCCCGGCGGTGTCAATCGAGCGGAGCCCGGTTCGTTACGCCCGTAGTGGCCACCTGAGCATCGCCTATCAGACATTCGGTCAGGGCCCGGTGAGCACGATTCTCGTGCCCGGTTTTATCTCCAATCTCGACATGATGGCGGACAGTTACCCGTTCGGACCGATGGTCCAGCGGCTCGCTTCCATTGGGACCTGTGTTCTTTTCGACAAGCGAGGGACTGGGCTGTCGGACCGTGACCTCGGCTTCGGCAGCATCGAGGAGCGCGCCGAGGACATTCGGGCAGTGATGGACGCGGTCGGTTTTGAGACCGCATCGATTGTCGGTTACAGCGAAGGTGGCGCCCTCAGCGTCTTCTTCGCTGCTTCCAGCCCTGAACGAGTCGACGCCTTGGTTCTCTATGGCTCGTTCTCTCAACTTCGGTCATTCGTGGATCGAGACAGGTTCGATGCGTTGATCGAATGGGTGCGGAACTCCTGGGGCACAGGACGGGCCTTGGGACCCTTCATCCAGGACATCCCCGACCACGAGGCGGTAGTCGACGCGATGGCGCGCTACGAACGTGGGTCGGCGTCACCCGGTTTGGCTGCCGATATCCTCGGCGCGGCCCGCGACATCGACGTCGACAGTCTCCTCCCGTCGGTCACCCCTCGTGCCTTGGTACTCCACTCATCAGGGGATCCACTCATCCCAGTCGAGGCCGGAAGAGATCTGGCAAACGGGATTCCCGGAGCCCGCTACGTGGAAGGTGAGGCCGACTACCACTGGCCGTGGGACGGGAGGACTTTGTGGTGCCTAGATGAAGCAACAGCCTTTCTTACCGAGGGACAGGCCCAGCCCGTCGTCACCGACCGCATCTTGGCCACCGTGGTATTCACCGACATCGTCGGGTCCACCGAGACGGTATCTCGGCAAGGCGATCGCCGGTGGACAGAGCTCCTCGAGGCTCACGAACGTTTGGCGCGTGAGGCCGTCGGCCGTTTCGGCGGCCAGACGATTAAAACCACCGGCGACGGTCTTTT
>DATBKE010000206.1:0-12072 GCA_036556085.1 Acidimicrobiia bacterium
GGAGATGGCCGCGGCACATGGTTGGCCGTTGATTCTCGTTCCCGGAGGTTTGCAGCCGCGAGCCGCCGTCGGCTACATGTTGGGATCGGTGCTTCGCATCCTCGAGGCGGGGGGAGCGATCTCCCTGGCTCCCTCAGATCTCAACAGGGCCGCCGACCTCGTCGACTCCCTTTGCGGGCCGGGAGGAATGGGCTGGGCGCTGGCGGGGGACCTGGCGGCGGGATTGAAGGGGAGGGCGGTGATCGTCTACGGGGCGAGCGGACTCACCGGACCAGCCGCTCTCCGCTGGAAGACTCAAATCAATGAGAACGCCAAGTGGCCGGCCTGGGTGGGCCTCTTTCCCGAGGTCGATCACAACGAGATCGTTTCGTGGACGTCCTTATCGGAGCTGTCACAAGCCCACTTCGGGATCGTCACTCTGCGGGACGAGTCGGAGTCAGCGCGCCTCGGGGCTCGTTTCGATCACACAGCCCGGCTCACGTCCGATTCGGTGCCCTGGGTAGGCGAAGTTTGGTCGCAAGGTGTCAGCGCGCTCGAGCGAATGATGAGCCTGTGTGCTATGGGAGACTTGGTCTCGATCGAAATCGCCCGGGCAGCCGGCGTGGACCCGGTGCCGGTAGAAACCATCGAGAAACTTAAGGGCCTCCTGGCCGAGGAGAGTGGATGAAACACGACGTAGCTGATCTTGACCGGGCGCCGGAAGGCGCTCGCCGGATCGAGTGGGCTGGCCGGCGGATGCCGGTCCTGAAATCGATCGAGGCGCGCTTCGAGAAGGAAAAGCCATTGGCGGGCCGGCATGTCGCCGCCTGCCTTCACGTCACTGCCGAGACGGCCAACCTCATGACCACTCTTCGAACCGGGGGCGCCGACGTTTCGCTGTGCGCCTCCAACCCCCTCTCTACCCAAGACGATGTCGCGGCCGCCCTCGTCTCGGACGGCATCCCGGTCTTTGCCGTTCGGGGAGAGGACGATGACCGCTACTACAGCCACCTGAACGCTGTGCTCGATCTCAAGCCGGATATCACAATGGACGACGGCGCCGATCTCGCAACTCTGCTCCACACGCATCGGACTGAGCTCGAGCCCATCGGCTCGACCGAGGAGACCACCACTGGCGTCATCCGCCTCAAGGCGATGGCCGCAGAAGGGACCTTGCGACTTCCGGTGGTAGCGGTCAACGACTCAGCTACCAAGCACCTGTTCGACAATCGCTATGGAACCGGACAGTCGGCGATGGACGGCATCATCCGCGCCACCAACATGCTTATGGCCGGTTCGACCGTCGGAGTCATCGGTTATGGAAACTGCGGACGCGGCGTGGCTGCGAGAGCGGCGGGAATGGGGGCGAAAGTGGCGGTGGTCGAGGTGGATCCGGTCCGGGCGCTCACGGCGGCGATGGACGGACATCAGGTGGTGACCGCAGACGACGCCGCCCGCCAGAGCGACGTGCTGATAACGGTGACCGGAAATAAGCACGTCCTTCGCCGTCAGCATTTCGACCTCATGAAGGACGGTGCCATCGTCGCCAACGCCGGTCATTTCGATGTTGAGATCGACCTCGAGGTACTGGGCGAAATGGCTCGCGACCGCCGCCCGGTGCGACGCAATCTGGAGGAATACGAAATGGCCGATGGACGCCGCATCCTGGTGGTGGCGGAAGGCCGTTTGGTCAACCTCGGAGCCGCCGAAGGCCATCCGGCCGATGTCATGGATATGTCCTTCTCCAACCAGGCGCTGGCGGCCGAGTGGCTGGCCGAGCGGGCCGGGACTCTTGAGCCCGGGATTTACACCCTCCCCACCGAAGTCGATTGGGAGGTGGCCAGGCTCAAGCTGGTCGCCTTGGGGGCAGGATTGGAGGAATTGACCGACGAACAACGGGCGTATCTGGCGGGTTGGCGCGAAGGCACCTAACTGATACCGGCCCCTTGGGCCGCGGCCCTGGTTTGTCCCCCGGTTTTGTCATCTTGAGGTGGTGCTCTGTTTGACCTGCGGGAAGCTCGGTCCCGACATCTGCGATTCCTGCCGGACCAACTTCAACGCCGCCTCGGATCGGCTACTCGATGACGGGCTCCTCGTCCGGTCTGCCTTTCGCCATGAAGGACCGGCCCGTGATTTGGTTCACCAATACAAGTATCGAGGTAGCGATCGGGCCGGATGGATGCTCGCCCGAGCCCTCATTCCGTTACTCCCCGAAGGATATGAATTGGTTGCCGTGCCCAGGGCTTCGTGGAGACACGTGCGCTATGGCATTGATCCCGCTCCGGACTTGGCTCGCCGTCTGGGCCTGCTAACCGGCCATGCGGTGGTCCCCGCCTTGGCCGCTCCGGTTTTGGCTCATCGACAGGCGGGAAGAAAGCGTTCGGATCGCCAGCCCGCCGTGCTGAGAGTGAACTCGCGGCCTCGCCTGTCCGTGGTTCTCGTCGACGATGTCCTTACCACTGGACGCACACTCAGCTCAGCCCGATCTGCCCTTCAATCCTCGGGCATACGGGTCGAAAGCGCCATTACCGCAACAGCCCGTGGGGACTAGCCTTTTCTTGGAGCCCGGCTTCGGAGAGGGAGAGATGGAAGTCCGAATCCACACCAGAGGCACCACCATCGACGACCGCGTGCGGAGCCTGGCGATCGAAAAGCTGGACCACGCCGCCAAGGTTTTCGAGGGCCAAGTGGGAGATCTGGACGTCGAGTTTTCCGAGGCGCATAACCCACGTTTGGCGGCCGAAAAGTACCGGATGGAGGTCACCACCAAGGCGGCCGGACGCTCGATCCGGGTAGTGGCCTCAGCACCCTCAGCTGAGGCGGCCGTCGACCTGGGAGTTGACCGTTTCAACCTTCAGCTCAAGCGCCTCAAGGAAAAATTGATTGGAAAACACCGCAAACCGGCCCCGAAAGAGCCATCCGAACCGTCCGAAATTGAGAGCTCGAACGAGATTGTTCGTATCAAGCAATTCGTTATGAAGCCGATGACCGTAGAGGAAGCTGTCTTGCAGATGGAGTTACTCGGTCATGACTTCTTTTTCTTTCACAACGATGAATCCCAGCGCCAAAGCGTCCTTTACCGTCGCCGCGACGGGCAGCTGGGGTTGATCGAACCGGCGTGAAGAATCCAACCGTTCTCGTCGTCGACGACGCGCCCATCTTCCAGGCGGGGCTGGCTGCCGCCCTCAAGGGAGAGGGCTTTGACGTGGTCGGCATTGCTTCGGATGCGCTCACAGCTATTTCCGAGGCCCGCCGTCAGCGGCCGACCCTGGTGATTCTGGATGTCTTGATGCCAGGGATCTCGGGCCTCGACGTCGTTGACAAAATCACTGACGCATCGCCCGAGACGAAGGTCGTGCTATTGACCTCGAGCGATTCCGAAGAGGACCTCCTGACCGCCATCAAGGCCGGTGCCTCTGGCTACATCGTGAAGGACACACCTTTTCCCAAGCTCGTGTCCGCCATGCTCGACGTCGTCAACGGGGGAGCGGTGGTCTCACCAGCCCTGGCTACCCGACTCTTCGAAGTCGTTGCCCACCTGCTGAGAAATCGCGATCTGAATTCGACGCGCCGGCCATCCTTGACCGGCCGAGAGGTGGAGATCCTGCAGTGGATCGCCGACGGGCGCACCTCGCGGGAGATTGGGGAACAGCTCTATATATCCGAAAACACGGTCAAGAACCACGTCCGCAACATCCTCGACAAGCTCGGAATGCAGTCCCGCCACGAAGCGGTCCGCTATGCCGAGCACGCCGGCCTTCTCAACAGGAGATAACAGATCGTCGGGCCGGCGCCCGGCTGACAGATTTCGGATCGCTCGGCTTTGCCAGCTGTCAAACCGATCCCCAGATCTGAAATCTGACATCTGATGTCTGAAATCTGATCTCCGATAGCATTTCGAGTCGATGTCGATCTTCGGGAAGCTTTTAAAGGCGGGCGAAGGCAAGACTCTCAGGGAATTCGAGCGCCTGGTGGGCGCGGTCAACGCTGAGGAGCCCGCTCTTGAAGCCCTCACTGATGAGGCCCTGGCGGCCCGCACCGTCGACTTTCGACGCCGTCTCGAGGCGGGAGAACCGCTCGACGATTTGGTGGTCGAGGCCTTTGCGACCGTCCGCGAGGCGGCCAAGCGCGTGCTCTCTCAGCGTCATTTCGACGTCCAGGTGATCGGGGCCATGGCGCTTCATCGTGGGATGGTGGCGGAGATGAAGACCGGGGAAGGCAAAACCCTGGTCTCAACCATGCCGGCCTATCTCAACGCCCTCGCCGGTAAGGGCGTCCACATCGTCACGGTTAACGACTACCTGGCATCCCGCGACGCCGAGTGGATGGGTGCCGTCCATCGCTTCCTGGGTCTCAGCGTGGGCTTGATCCAGTCTGGAATGGAGCCCGGTCAGCGCCAGCCCGCTTACGCCTCCGATATCACGTACGGCACGAACAATGAGTTCGGCTTCGACTACCTGCGCGACAACATGGCCCTACGCCCGGGGGATCGCACCCAGCGAGGACATTCGTACGCCATCGTCGACGAAGTCGACTCGATCCTCATCGACGAAGCGCGAACGCCACTGATCATTAGCGGACGCCTTTCCGACTCCGCCAAGTGGTATCGCGACTTCGCTCGCATTGTGCAGCGGCTCCGTCGTGACGACCACTACGAGGTCGACGAAGCCAAGCGACAGGTCCTGACAACCGAGGAAGGCGTGTCCGTAGTCGAGGGAATCCTCGGGGTGGAAAATCTCTACGACCACGCTGCTGTCGACTTCGTTCACCACCTCGAATCGGCGCTCAAGGCCAAGGAGTTGTTCCACCGGGACGTCGAATATCTCGTCGACCAGGGGGAGGTAAAGATCGTCGACGAGTTCACCGGCCGGGTCCTGGAGGGGCGCCGCTATTCCGAGGGCCTCCATCAAGCGATCGAGGCCAAGGAAGGCGTCAAGATCAAGGAAGAGAATCAGACGCTGGCCACGATCACGCTCCAGAATTATTTCCGCCTCTACGAGAAGCTCGCCGGCATGACCGGTACTGCCGAAACCGAAGCGGCCGAGCTGGCACAGATTTATGGGTTGGAAGTCTTGGTTATCCCTCCCAACCGTCCGGTGGCTAGGGCGGATCAGGCCGACCTTGTTTACAAGACCGAAGACGCCAAGTTCGACGCCGTCGTCGAGGACGTGGCCGAGCGACACGACGCTGGCCAGCCGATCCTGCTCGGGACGGTTTCAATCGAGAAGTCGGAGCGCCTCTCGCGCCTGCTCACCAAGCGAGGGATCAACCACGAAGTGCTCAATGCCAAGCATCACGCCCGGGAGGCGGAGATCATTGCTCAGGCAGGCCGCCCGGGGGCGGTGACCGTAGCGACCAACATGGCGGGTCGCGGGGTTGACATCATGCTGGGAGGCAATCCTGAGGGCTTGGCCAAGCTCGAGCTCAAGCGCCAGCAAGTCGATCCCTCCGATCCTGATTACGAGGCCAAGCTCGGGGAAGTCACGAAGCGCTTCGCCAACGAGATTGCACCAGACAAGCAGAAGGTCATCGACGCCGGCGGCCTCTACGTGGTGGGGACCGAGCGACACGAATCGCGGCGAATCGACAATCAGCTTCGAGGCCGTTCGGGCCGCCAGGGCGATCCGGGGGAGTCGCGATTTTTCCTCTCCCTAGGGGACGACCTCATGCGTCGTTTTTCGGGGGACCGCGTCTCGTCGGTGATGGACCGCTTGCGCATTCCCGACGACGTCCCGATCGAAGCCGGCATGGTGACGAAGGCCATCGAACGGGCCCAACGCACGGTGGAGGCTCAAAACTTCGATATTCGCAAGAACGTGCTCAAGTACGACGAGGTGATGAACCGCCAGCGCGAGGTCATCTACGACTGGCGAACTGACCTGCTCGACGCCACCGCGGATGAACTCGTTGAGGAATGGGTAGATCTCGTCATCGCCGAGACTGTCGAGTCCGTTATTTCTGCCGACATGTCTCCCACCGAATGGGATTGGGAGTTGCTCAACAAAGAACTCGGCCAGTTCTATCCCGCCACGCTTTCCGAGGACGACGTCGGGGAGTATTCGGTCGAGGCCGTCACCGAACGTGCGATTGAAAACGCCCACAAGGCTTACGCGGAGCGTCTGAGCAGGCTGCCGGCCGAAGCCAGAGCTCAGCTCGAGCAGCAGGTGGTCCTCTCGGTGATCGACAACAAATGGCGCGAGCACCTCTCCGAGATGGACTACTTGCGGTCCGGGATCGGCCTGCGGGCGATGGGACAGCGTGACCCTTTGGTTGAATATCAACGAGAGGGTTATGCCCTCTTCAGCGAACTGGTCGACGCCGTGAAGCGAGACACCGTTCGTTATCTCTTCCACGTCCAGTTTGCCGAGACGCCAGCTCCCGAAGCGCCCAAGCTGGCGCCGGTGGCGTCTGCCAGTTCCCACAAGGGTCAGGTCGGCCGCAACGACCCCTGCCCTTGTGGCAGTGGCAAGAAATACAAGCGCTGCCACGGCGCCAGCTGAGGGAACCGCTTAACCGAACCGGCTGAACGTGACTAGTCATACGAAGGACTAGTTAGATGATTCTCTATCTTCGAAGGGCGGGCGCCGATTCACGGCGGCATGAAGCCACGTCATCTGAAGAAGCGGAATCAGTCCCGAATCAAAATTGTCTCAGCCATCGCCGTCGCCCTGGTCTCGGTTCCACTGGCCGGCCAGGCGACCTCCCGTTTTCTCGACGTTGCTTCTGACAACCCCCTTGCGGCTGACATCGAATGGCTCGAGGCCTGGGGAATCACCAAAGGCTGTAGCCCGACCGAGTTTTGTCCCAACGATCCGGTCACCCGGGAACAGATGGCGGCGTTTCTCCACCGCTACGCCCTCTCTGGCGCAGGCGGAAGCCCAGGCTCGACCGGGGCCCAGGGCCCGGTCGGTCCTATGGGCCCAGCCGGTCCCCAGGGTGAGACCGGCGCAACTGGTGCTATGGGACCGGAAGGTCCGGTGGGGCCGGTCGGCCCTCAAGGCCCTCAGGGTGAAGCAGGTCCGGCCGGTCCCGCAGGTTCCAGCACCTACTACGTCGCTTCCGCTTCCGCGGTGATTGGTAGCGGGGCCTCCACCACCCAGGTCGCCGCCCTTTGCAATGAGGGAGACGTCGCGGTGAGCGGTGGCTTCGCAGGAACAGTCGCAGCGGCCGACTCGATTGCGGCCAGTGAACCCCTCGCCGGCTCGTGGCGAGTCACCTTGGTCAACAGCGGCCCGGGCCTGACACTGACGGCCTACGCCGTTTGCCTCGACGTCTGAGCCAGCGGTTCCAAGTCCTGGACCGACTCGGCAAGTACAATTTCGGTTCATGACCACCGAGCTTGTCGACCCGCGCCCCGTCATCGCCGACATGCGCGATCGGTTGACCGAGGCAAGGAGGTTCCTTTGACCTCGAAGGTAAGTCTTCCGAGGTAGAGACCCTCAAAGACCAAGCGGCTGATTCCGACCTTTGGTCGGACCCCGAGGTGGGACGACGGGTCACCCAACGGCTGGCACAGCTCGAGCGAACCATCGAGTCGGTAGCGCGGCTCGAACGAAACCTTGACGACTCCGAGGTCCTACTCGATCTGGCCGATGAGGCCGACGACGATGACGCTCGCCGCGAGGTCGCATCGGACTTGGCTCGCATCGAGTCAGAGCTTGCCACTTTGGAGCGCGAGGCCCTGTACTTCGACGAGTATGACGCTCACGACGCAATTCTCTCGGTCCATGCCGGAGCTGGTGGGGTTGAAGCCCAAGACTGGGCCGAGATGCTCGTTCGCATGTATCAGCGCTACCTGCAAGAGGGTGGATACACCGTGACTGTCGAGGAAGTGAGCGAAGGCGAGGAGGCGGGGGTGAAATCCGTGACGATGACTGTGAGGGGAGATCACGCCTACGGCAATCTCGAGTCAGAGCGCGGAGTGCACCGTTTGGTCCGCATCAGTCCCTTCGACTCCAACGCTCGTCGCCATACCTCTTTCGCCGGAGTCGATGTGGTTCCCGAGCTAGCCGACGACGAAGGCATGGAGATCAACCCCGATGACCTGCGTATCGATACCTATCGCTCTCAAGGAGCCGGCGGTCAACACGTCAACAAGACCGACTCGGCGGTGCGGATTACCCACCTTCCGACCGGGATCGTTGTGCAGTGTCAAAACGAGCGCAGTCAACTGCAGAACCGAGCCCGGGCGATGGCAATACTCAAGGCACGGCTCCACGAGATGGCCCGCCAGGAGCGGATGGCCCAGGTAGACGAGATCCGCGGCGAACAAGGAGAAGCTGCCTGGGGCCGTCAGATTCGCAGTTACGTGATGCAGCCCTACCAGATGGTGAAAGACCTTCGCACCGACGTGGAGGTGGGAAACATCACGGGGGTGCTCAACGGAGACCTCGATCCGTTCATCGACGGCTATCTCCGGTGGCGCCGTCTCCGTCACGAAAACACCTGATTTGCGAACCCAGGGTTCGTAGGGCGGTTCCACCTATCTGTGGACCCACAGAACGCTTCAAAGTTCGAATTGAGAGACGTTCTCCGTTACCCTGCATCACCGATTTGGGCACAACGGTGTCCCCGGTTCACGATGGGTCTGAGGCATGATTCGACTGCGTGACGTCACCAAGGTCTATGAAGGCGGCACTGTTGCCGTCCGTGACGTCAATCTGGACATCCAAAAGGGTGAGTTCGTTTTTCTGGTCGGTCCCTCAGGCTCCGGAAAGTCAACCCTCATCCGACTCCTGCTGCGCCAAGACACCGTTACGCGGGGCGTGATTTGGGTTGCAGGCAAAGACATAACCCAACTCCCTGCCTGGAAGATCCCTTTCCTGAGGAGATCGGTTGGCACCGTGTTTCAAGACTTCAAGCTCTTGCCCAACAAGACCGTGGGTGAGAACGTCAGCTTTGCCCTCGAAGTCTTGGGCCGTCCCCGCTCAGTTGTCGGGCCACAGGTGAAGCAGGTCCTCGAGTTAGTCGGCTTGAACGACAAAGGTGATCGCTATCCCCGTCAGCTCTCCGGTGGCGAGCAGCAAAGAGTCTCGATCGCTCGGGCCTTCGTCAACCGTCCACCGATCCTTCTATGCGACGAGCCAACCGGCAACCTTGATCCCGCCACCTCAGTCGGCATCATGCGGCTCCTCGATCGCATCAACCGCTCAGGAGCCACAGTCGTGATGGCGACTCACGATCACGCCATCGTCGATGCCATGCAGCGCCGGGTCGTGCAGCTCGACAACAGCCGTGTGATCCGCGACGAGATGGCCGGCCGGTATGAAACAGGCGAAATTCCTTTTCAGAACGGCGGTCGACACAACGGTGATGGGGCCGAGGAGTGAATCGACTCGGTTTCCTGGCCCGCGAGGCACTCATCAACCTGCGGAGGAACCTGCTGGTGGTGCTGGGAGCGGTACTCGCCGTCTTCATCTCCCTGTCGCTCGCGTTCGGAGCCCTGGTGGTCAACGAGCTGCTGCGGATAAACACGCTGGCATGGCAAGACGGAACCCACATCATTGCCTTCTTGTACGACGAAGGTCAGGACGGAGTAGCGACCGGCGCTCATGCTGCTCTCCTTGACGAAGTGAGCGGATGGCAAGAGGTTGCAAATGTCCGCTACTTCGACAAGGCCGCGGCGTGGGCGGAATATCAGGAGATGTTCGCCGACCGACCGGAACAGCTCAACATCGACCCGAGCGTCCTCCCGGCCTCGATCAGGATCGAGCTGACCGATATCGACCTCTATCAAGATGTGCAGTTCCGGCTGGCGAGCCAGAGCCAGCTCATCCGCCGGGTGGCCACTTTCGGCGAGCAGATCGAGCAGCTCTCCTCGCTCTCGACCGTGCTCAACCTGCTCGGGCTAGGACTGGCCCTGGTCCTTGGCGCCTCAGCCGTGATTTTGATCGCCAATACCATCCGCATGGCGATCTACGCTCGCCGCGATGAGGTCTCGATCATGAAGCTGGTGGGGGCCTCCAATTGGTTTATTCGGGTTCCCTTCATTCTCGAAGGGATGATCGAAGGTTTGATCGGCGCCGGGTTGGCTGTTGCCACCGTCTGGGTGGCGTTCCGCAACCTGCGGACCATTGGCGATTCGATCGAGATCGTTTCTTTCGGCATCCCCAATCGGTTCTTCCTCACTTGGGGGATCGTCATTCTTTTGTTCGGAGCAGCGGCAGGCGTGCTGGGCAGTGTGCTGGGTCTCAGCCGATACCTGCGAGACGAAGATGGGGGTCGACCGGTCATGGTCGATCGGCGGGTGCTCGAGCCGACGTGAAGCCCGCACGGCTAGCCGTGCTCGCCGTCGTCATTTGCCTTCTCTGGGCTCCGTTGCCCTTGGTGGCCGACGATCCCTCGACTGAATTGCGACGGATTCAGAATGAGTTGTCGGAGGTCAACGACGCCCTTCGAGCAGCCCGAACTACGGCCAGCGCGGTGGGCCAGCAGGTCTCAGAGGCGCAAACGGCCCTTGCGGGTGCGATAGCTGACTACAACGTCGCGCAGGCGGAAGTCGACGAGTCAATCCGACAGGTACAGCTGACAGAAGGCCAGGTCGTATCTCTCCGCGGGCAGGTCATGACTCTGGAGTCGGCTCTGGCGCGGACCGAGGTCGACCTCAGCAAGACCGAAGAGCGCCTCCAGCGAACGGCGGTCGATCTGTACATGTCCGCGGCGGCTGTGCCGGGTGTGCGCCTTTTCAGCCAGAGCGACGCCGCCGGCGCCGCCACTGTCATGGCCTATTCGTCGGCCGTCTTCGAAAGAGACGACGACGTCTTCGATGCCTTCCAACTGCTGCAACGTGAAGAGGAGCGACAGCGGGTTCAGGTTGTCGAGAAGAAATCGCAAACCGAGGCTCACCTTCGGAACCTCCGGACACAAAAGGCGGTTCTCGAACAGCAAAGGGACCTCGCTGCTGAATACCTGGCAGGAGCTCAGGCACAGGCCGCCGCGGCTGAGCAGCTATTGGCTTCCATCCGCAACGACATCGCCGCCGCCGAGCAGCACAAGGAAGGCCTAGAGGCCGACGCGGCAGCGCTGCAACGAGAGATAGAACGGTTGGCCAGCAAAGAGGGCGTCGCCCCGACCGGACTCTCCTGGCCCCTCAACGCTCCGGTGGGCTCACCCTTCGGATACCGGGTCCACCCGATCCTCGGCGTGAGAAAACTCCATACGGGCATCGACCTCAGCGCCCCCTCCGGAACCCCCATCGTGGCTGCCGCTACCGGAAAGGTGATTCTGTCTCAGACTTACGGTGGCTATGGGAGAGCAGTAGTGATCGACCATGGCGGCGGAATTGCGACGCTGTACGCCCATCAATCCGAGAGAGCGGTTTCGGTCGGAGAAACAGTCGACCGGGGCCAGGTCGTCGGATATGTCGGCTGCTCTGGGAGCTGTACCGGACCCCACCTTCATTTCGAGGTGAGGAAGAATGGCGTTCCCGTGAACCCGCTCGACTACCTCCGCTGACAATGGCCAAGAAGAACGCCGAAGTCGACGGCATCAAGGTCGTCGCCTCCAACCGGCGAGCGCGGCACGACTATCAGATCATCGACACCTATGAGGCAGGAATCGTGCTGCAGGGATCGGAGATCAAGAGCATCCGCGAGGGCCACGTACAGCTCAAAGACAGCTTCGCCCATGTGCGCGACGGCGAGATGTTTCTGATCGGCTCGTATATCGGCCCCTACGCTTTCTCCCGGGGCGGAGGGCATGAGCCCGAGCGGAGCCGGAAGCTTTTGCTGCAACGGCGACAAATCGACCGCATAGCCTCAGACCTCGCAGAGAAGGGACTCACCCTCATTCCGCTGCGCCTCTATCTGAAGAAGGGAAAGGCAAAAGTCGAGCTCGGCTTGGGGCGCGGCAAGAGGACGATCGACAAGCGAGAGACCATCAAACAGCGCGATCTTGACCGGGAGATGGAGCGGTCCCTGCGAGGTCGTCGGTCCTAACGGTTAGAATGTGAGGACCCACGGGGGTGAAATGGTTTCGACCTTGGGTGTTGAGGCGTCGGAAGCGAGCCGAGGTCTCCGGATCCTCGTTAAAGAGCCGGAAACAAACACAAGTGCCGAAGACAACTTCGCACTGGCTGCCTAAATAACGCAGCCC
>DATBKE010000207.1:0-2021 GCA_036556085.1 Acidimicrobiia bacterium
CACAACTACTACGCCACCCCCCAAACCCTCCTCACCCACAACTGCCCCGCACCCAGAGTCCCCGACCCCACCGGCATCAGCAGCCGTGCCAAACCGCACTTCACCGACCCTTCCATCAGCCCAGGCCCAGGATGGGAATGGATGCCAAGAGGCAGCCCACCCGGCGAAGTACCTGGTGCATGGCACAACCCCATCAGCAAAGAAAGCCTCCATCCGGATTTGATCAACCCAGTTCACGGTCCGCACTACGACTACACGGGACCATGGAAACGGGGGGAGTGGAGGCGGTACCCCGATGGAACCTTCGAACCAAAGTGACCAAGCGGAAACAGTGGTCATTGACCAGATCCAACTTGGACCTGAGGCACGCGACCGAGTGTGGGCGGAACTGCTCTGGGGCCATTCGCTGGCTTCCAAGATTCCCAAGGTCAAGAACATCCGCCTTCCGGTTGCCCTCGTGACCCGTGGAACCGATCGACAACGCGCCATGGCCTGGTACTCCGGTAAAGATCTATCGCCGCGGAACGCGTTCGACCGCGCTTTGGCAAATCTGCTGGTGAATGCGGCCCGCGGGCGTCAGCTGGTGCTCATTGCCGAGAATTACCTCGAGGACATCACTGATCCGAAGAGTCCCTATGAGCCAGCGGAGGTATTCAGTTTTGAAGGTGCTCTCTACTCATATGTGAACGTGTCAGAAGACACAGATCCGATTCTCAAGTGCATGGAGTGGGCGACAGCCTTTCGTCGTAACCTCTTCGTCGTCGAGGGGCCCCCGCTCGATCTGGTCGACCGCCAGCCGATCCCGTCCGACATGTTGGATGGCCTTGTCTCCTCAACCGTGATGGTCGCAGTTGATGCCTACGACGGCCAAAGCTTCTTCTTGGCTGAAACTCGCACTTCAAGCGACATAAGCGAGCCGCGGCTCCTTGCCTTCTGAGACCAGAGGCCATCTTTCATGACGGTCGAAGGAGGCTTGTGGGAGCCGAAAGATATTCTCGGAATAGGGGCTGGGCGCCGCGAGATGCTGACCGACCGGGTTCGAAGTCTGGCGGACCAGCCATCGATGTGAGGTTGCCTGATGGAACCCAACTCAAAGTGCATGTGAGCCAGTGAGCCGTCTGGGTCTGATGATCGACGAGCTCTTAGCAAGCGGTGTTGACGACTGGCTGATGGCGTCTGACATTGCCTGGGTTGTCTCCTCGATTGGAGGCGCTTCGACGCCGGATGAAGTTCGCGTTACCTCGTTGCAACTGATAGAGCACATGCTCGATGAGCACCTATTGACGGTCGGAGATGTGGGAGACGACGGCTTTGCCGAGTGGGGCATCTCGACGGAAAGTGCGATAACGAGAATAGGCAACGAGTGGGCGGCTCTCGGACGAGCCCCAAGCCTCGGGGATATCTGTTGGTTCAACTTGACCGAGATTGGAGAGACACTGGGCGAATCCGTCCTGCAGCGACGGTCGACCACTGCCGACTCGATGCCTGAAACCGACGCGCCTCCGGAGCCGAGCAAGGAGGAAGGACTTCCTTCCTAGTCCCCGACATGTTCGCCCAAAGCGAAGTGCTGTGTGTGGGGCCTTGATCGGCGAACTCGGGACGCGAGACTGATCACGTGCTCGGCCGCCGTGCCACAGCCCTTGTGACCTGGGCGCTGGTGGCGGCATGCGGCAACCAGGTCACCACGACGACGTCCACGGAAGAACGCCCAGAGTTTCCTTCGGCAATGTTGGGCGGCACTGGTTCAGTCATCTCCTCAGATGCCCAGGCGTTTTCGCTGCCTTTGAGGACGCTCGACGAAGGGCTGCGACCGGGCTTCGTCTCGGGCGACGCACTGTTTCGTCGGGAGTGGTCGTCCGAGTTGGGTCTGGGACCCACTCACATCGCGGTTGGCTGCTCCCAGTGTCACGTCCGCGACGGTCGGGGGGCGCCGCTCGACATTGGTGAGGGGAGCATCGTCAAGGTGAGCGGGGCCGAGGCGGCCTATGGAGCCCAAGTGCAGGTATTGGCGGTTCCCGGTG
>DATBKE010000208.1:0-17069 GCA_036556085.1 Acidimicrobiia bacterium
GGCGTCTCCCACGACTACCGCTGAATCACCCACCACTACGCAACTCGTTACCACCACAGCCGAAAGAAGCACGACCTCAACGACGACCGAAGAAAAGCGCCTAGCAGAGGTCGAGCAGATTCTCACCGACCTTTGGTTTGGTTGGTTCGACGCTATTTATCGCAAAGAGGCTGACGCATTGTGGGATGTAGTTGCAACGACGTCGAAGTTCGAAGCCGGGTTGCAAGCCATGGACACCCTCGCCTTTACCGAGCCGCCGTCGCGCGCCGGAATCCACGTGGAGATTGACGAACTTCTTCTCGATCGAGCGGACTGCCTCGTCCCATATGGGACAACCTCGTCTGAGTTTCTGAGCGGCAAACCATCCGTCACAGGACTCGAGGTGCTTTGGCCTGATCCCCGCCGAGACTGGCGAATGGCCACATCGTGGGTCTTCCCCCAAGACCTCTGGCTAGCCGACTGTGACGAAGTCACGCGCGAGGAGACGCCATAAAACTCCTCGGCGCAATAGCAATTCTTTTGAGCATCGCCTTGCCGACCCATGCACAGACTGCCGCTCGCTTCTGCTGGTCGGACGTGGGAATAGACGCGTTCGGCAGTGACCGAGTGGTGACACGTTGCAGGTCGGCGGGGGAGATCGTCGACTACGCCAACGAGAATCGAGTACCGGGCAGGCTCTATCCCGCCGTGGGCACCGCTGGGAATGGAACCTGTTGGTACTGGCGGTCGGCCCCGACAGGTTGGGTCTTTATCACTCGCAACGCCGACGGCACCGCGATCTTCGCTTTCGACCCTGACACCGATCCCGGCGGCCCGCTCATCGTCGATGTGCAATATCCGGTGTGCACCTCAGAGCCCACACCCGTCGAGCCCGACATCTTGCTCGCCTGGGACCTCGCATCCCAGTACGTACATGTCGAGCCCGATCCCGACCTCAACCCTCGGGTGCCGTGGGGCTTGACCGGAGCCGAGACCCATCTGCGGGTAGTGCCACCCCCACCCTTTAGCGACTCGATCGTCGACCCATTGGGCCAGGTGCTGGAAGTCAACGGGCGGGTGATCGGGGTGACCATCAATTGGGGCGATGGCGCCGTCTCGAGCTTTACGGAGGGCGAGTTTTCACAGCTGAGCGGTTATCCCAACGGACTCGCCCGCCATACCTA
Source organism: Acidimicrobiia bacterium (assembly GCA_036556085.1). Taxonomy (GTDB): domain Bacteria; phylum Actinomycetota; class Acidimicrobiia; order Spongiisociales; family ZC4RG35; genus JACCTH01. The sequence goes on from DATBKE010000208.1 coordinate 1,164, forward strand.
CGAGGTCAAGACGTGCTCGCCGCCCGGGAGCACTCCGCGCTGTCACCCGAGCCTCAGTTCGTATCCATTGAGTGTCGACTACATCTGGGAAGTGTCGTGGCGGGCCGATGCCGCACCGTTTGCGCCGCTCGCCATTCCCAACACTTCGACCAGCGTCGCCTACCCGGTGCGGGAGATCATCGCCGTCCTCGACGTCAGACCCTAAGTGTGATCAGGCTCAGGCAATTCACGTTCTAGCGTCCGTTATCCGCGTCCAGCGCGGCTGCGAACCCTGGGTTCGCTTAAAGGTGACCCCAACGCTGGAGATCGAGGAAAGTGTCGATCAGGGTTTCGCCGGCGGGGCGGAAGGTCATGCCCAGTTCGGTGCGAATCTTCTCGGTATTGACGCGGGGATGGCGGCCGAGGTGCGTGAGAAGGTAATCGCGATTGCCCCGGGGCTGAAAGCTGGCGCCCAAGCGGGTGACAAAGCGGCCGAGGGGGTTGTCGAGCCCAATTCGCGGCGGCTTGCCCAGCCCGAGGTTGGCACCCCGAATCCAATCCACCAGACGCCGCTGGGTCCAGACCTCAGCTGTACACAGGTAACGCCCACTCGCCGTCGGCGTCTCCATTGCTAGCCGGTGGGCCCTGGCCACGTCTCGCACGTCGACGATCGCATAGTCGAGGTCGAGGATGCCGGGATACTGGCCGCGCAAGAGGCCAACCAAGACCGAAGCACTGGTGTTCAGCGACTGCACCAGAGATGGCCCCAGGACCACCGAAGGGTTGATCACTACCAGATCGAACTGGGTTTGGCCTCTCGTGAACCCCCAAGCCGCTCTTTCGGCCGCGACTTTGGAGAAGTAATAGGGGTTGCGATCAACCGAAGAGCGATCGTTCCACATGCTTTCGTCGAAGGAGCCGTCCGGTTCGTCGGTGATGGCGGCAAACGAGGAAGTGAGTACCACGCGTGTCACCGAAGGATTTGCCATTGCTGCGTTGAGCACCGACAGCGTCCCTTTGACGGCAGGGTCGATCAGATCGCGTTGGGGATCTTCGACTTCGAGCACGTAGGGGCTGGCCGTGTGGATCACGTACTCCGAGTCCGAAAACGCGTCGCGGAATGACTCGGGATCACCGAGGTCTGCGGTGACGATATCGGGTCCAAGTTCGACCAGCCCTGCGGGGGCTCGGGACGGATCTCGAACGGTCGTTCGGACTTCGTGTCCTGCCTCCAGAAGCTCGCGAACTACTTGTGAGCCGATGAACCCGCTTCCCCCGGTGACACATACTCGGGCCACCCTCGCACCCTAACCTTCGGCCAAATGCGCATGCGGACACTGGGACTCATCAGCGGCATCTTGATCGCGGCAGCCTGCGGGGGCGATGCCCAAAGCACCACCACCGAGGTGAGCGGAACGACCTCATCCGGGGACGGGCCCATTCTCACCATCGAAGGTCGTTCGTTCGGCTCGGTCCCTGATCTCGCCCCCGGCGATTCGATGACGATCGTCAATCTCGATTCGGTCCGTCATACGTTCACTTCGGGCGATGATGCGTGGGAGTCGGTCGAATTGGCCGGCGACTCCGAGGCCACCTTCACGGTCCCAGCTGAGTTGGCGCCCGGCGACTACATCTTCTTCTGCGAAGTGCATGCGGACATGGGAGGGCGTCTCACCGTCAACGGCTGAGACATGACCGAGGAGAGAAAGTGAATCAATTGCAGGAATCGGCGCGCCTGTTGTTTCGCGGTGCGCTGTTGGTATTCGTGGTGACCATCGTGATCGGGATCCTCAATGGACTAGATGTCTGGGAGCCGGAGCACAACATGCTCCTGACCCACGTTCACTCCGGCACGTTGGGGTGGATCACCTTGGCAGTTGGCGGATCCGTCCTGTTGATGTTCGAGCGAACCCTCGACGACAAAGCAGTTCGCAGTGGTCGCCAGTTAGCCATGGCCCTGGTCGTCACCGTGGTTCTCTATGTCATCGCCTTCGCCACCGGGACCGGGATCTATCGCCCCATCGCCGGAACTCTTCTCCTCCTTGTTCTGATTTGGCTCCTGGTGTGGACCGCCGGGCGCTACCGAGCAAGCGAGAAGTCGACTGCGCACCTGGCGATCTATCTGACCGTGGTCTCACTCGTGATCGGTGCGATTCTGGGAGTGCTGCTCGGGCTCTTCATCGCCAATGGCAGCCTGCCGGGAATTGCCACGGAGAGAGCGGCATCGCTGGGGGCGGCCCATCCGGTATCGATGCTGATCGGTTATTTGATACTGGCCGGAGTCGCCATCACCGCCTGGCAGCTGAATGGCGCCAATACTCGGGCGGGCCGGGTGGTGGCCTGGATGCTTTTTGCCGCCGGGCTAATTGCCATCACCTCTTTCATCTTCAACATCGAGGCTCTCACTCAGGTGTTCTCGCTGCTGCAGGTCATCGCGATCGTCACCTACTTGGTCATCATGTGGCGTCACCTTCGGCCGGGGTCCACAGGATCACCTTTTGCCCGCATGGCCGTCGTGTTTCTGGCGGTGGGAATTGGGCTGCTCGTCTATGTTGTCCAGCTCGTTGTTTCGGGCACCCTCGATCCCGAGACCGGCACCGGTCCGCTGGGTGTGCTGATCGCTTTCGACCACGCCATGTTCATCGGGGTAATGACCAATGCTTTGCTGGCGGTGATTGCCGGATTTGCTGGCTGGGCACCCAACCGAATTTTGGTGTGGGCGGTCAACATCGGAGTGGCCGGTTTCATCGTCGGCCTGATGATCGACTCGAGCCTCCTCAAACAGATATTCACTCCCATTCTCGGCCTCGCGCTCCTCTGGGCGATCTTCACCGCCGTTCCGGCGCTCTCCCGGAGGTCTGCTCCCGCTTGATGCGCCGGTTGCTACCCGCGTTGGCGGTGGTCGTCGTGTTAGGTCTGAACGCTTGTGCCGAGCCCGCAGCGACTTTGGGGGACCCAGCCCTCGATGCGGGACGAGACACCTATGGGCGGCTGTGCTCCACTTGCCACGGACCGAGTGGCGAGGGCGTTAGTGGACCGGCTTTGGCTGACGTGGCGGAGACCTTCCCTGACTGTGAGGATCACGAGCTGTGGGTGACACTCGGTTCGATGGAATGGGAAAACCAGTTTGGGCCCAATTACGGCGCCGATAACAAAGAGATCACCGCCATCATGCCGAGCTTCAAAAATATCCTCAGCGAGGCGGAGATCGCCCAAGTGGCCTCCTTCGAGAGATTCCAGTTCGGTGGCTTGTCAGCGGAGGAGGCTGTCTCCGGATGCGGCGCTGACTGAGGTGTCGGGCGCCGCTTCTTGTAACGGGAGCCGCAACGTCATGGTGGTGCCGACGCCGAGCGAACTTTCCAAAATGAGATCCCCTTTGTGGGCCCGGGCGACGTCGCGGGCTATGGCCAAGCCCAGACCCGTGCCTGGAATGCCAGCGGAAACGGCACTGCTGGCACGGAAAAACCTCTCGAAGATACGAGCCTGATCGGCCGCTGAAATGCCGATTCCCTGATCGGCGATCACGAGTTGAGCCATACCGTCGAAGGCTCGCAGGTCGATGGTCACTGCTCCATCGGGCCTCGAGTACTTGATGGCGTTGGACACGAGGTTGGCGACAACCCGCTCCAGTTGCTCGTGGTCGCCTTTGACGATGACCCCCGGGTCGAAATGCGTGGCGATATGAATGTCCCGACGGACTGCGGCGGGAGTCAGGTGGACGGTCACTTTCTCCACTAGCGCGGAAAGGTCGACATTCGTAATGCTGGTCCCGGCCTCGGTTGTGCGCTTGAAATCGAGGATGTCATCCACCAAATTCGACAACTCGGCCGCGCTCTTGCGAATCGTTTCGAGGTCGGACTTGGTTTCTCCCTGCGCTCCTTCGAGGAGCCAGTCCGTGTACCCGATGATCGCAGTCAGTGGTGTTCGCAGTTCGTGAGTCATGTTGGAAACAAACTGGTCCCGCATTTGTTCCAACTTCTCCTGAGCTTCGATCCTCTGGGTCGAATCGCGGATCACGACGGCTCGCCTGACCCGTCGCGACTGCTCGATGACCTTGCCCTCCGAGACCTCTGCCCAGAACTCGTTGCCGTCGGCCCGCCGTCCCCGAGTGATCACCGCCCTTTGGGCAACCATTACATCGGCGTCGAGGGGATGCACCAGGAAGTCGGTGAACTTCTTTCCCACGACACGTTCGCCCAGCATGGCCTCGCTCGACAGATTGGCCCGCCGGATGGTGTCGCTCTCATCCACCACCAATACCGCGTCGAGAGCGGCATCGAACACGCCCTCGATTTCGGCGAGGAGATCCCGCCGACGGCTGGCCTCGGTTGCGACCAAGAGAAGAGTTATCTGAATGACGACGAGGAAAACCTGAGCGGCGGTGAGGGGGTGGATGGGGCTGTCGACTTCCGCGAACGGTCCAATGCCTGCTTCGGTCGACCAGACAACCAAAAAGGCAGTACCGGCTAAGAGCATCGCAGTGCCGCGCTGGCCCACGAAGATCGTCGCCAGAATCAAGGGGAGGAGGATGAAGTAAGCGAAGCTTCGCCCGGTGACCTCCTTTCCTTCGATGGCGATGACCAGCACCAAGATGGTTATCAACCCCACGAAGATCGTCTTGAGCCACATCCCTCGGGGAGTTCGATCCTTTACCACCGAAACGACGGCCAGGACTCCTGGTGTGATGAGAACGATGCCCAGGCCGTCGGCGGCGAGCCAGGAAAGCATCGCCGGCAGGACCGGACTGTCAAACGTGATCGCCGTCGCCGTGCCTCCGATGACCGCTCCCACGGCCGGGCCGAGCAGGCCCGCCAGGAGCAAAGCACCGATGTCGGCCAGACGGACGATTCGGTGAGATTGAGGGAGACGGGCACGAAGGATGGAGCCGGCCACCACCGCTTCCGCCACGTTCGCCCCGGCGGCGCCCATGATGTGCAACCAATTCACATCGACGAACGGAGCGGCCGAGAGGACGGTCCCCAGACCAACTCCGGCGATCACATAGGGCCGGAGACGGAGCGAGGTCGCGGAAGCGAGCGCGGCGGCGACTCCGGCCGCCGGCCAGAAGATGGTCACCCCTACCGCCTGAGCGGAAAGGCCCAGCCCGGCAAAGGCCGCCAGCGCATACAGAATCGAGGTGCCGACGAGTGCTAGCCAGGGCGCGATCGGGCGGCGAGGTATCTCCACCCCCACGAATCGGCAACCTCTGAGACCGCCTGTAGGTCGTTTGGGCTCAGCGAAGCATCGCCAGTAGGCGAGTAGCCGTTTCCTCAGGCACGGGAGTCACCGATAACCGGCTGCCGCGGCGGAGAATCGGGAGCTCCTCGGGCGGGAAGGTCGCTCGAAGCCGTTCGAGGGGCAGGAACTCCCTGAACTTCTCGACGAACTCCACTACCACGGTGTGCCAGCGCGGGTTGGCCGTCGTCGCCCGCGCATCGAAGTACTTCGAGGTGGGGTCGAACTGGGTCGGGTCCACGACTTTTGCCTTTACGACTCTGCACAGACCGGCGATTCCGGGCGGGTTGGCACTCGAGTGATAGAAAAAGGCAAGATCCCCAACCTCGGCCTGGACCAGGTAAGCCCGAGCTATGAAGTTGCGGACTCCGTCCCAAACCGTCGTGTGATCCCTCGCCAGATCGTCAATGCTGTACGAGGTGGGTTCCGATTTGTAGAGCCAGTACTTCACCTGCCGTTTCTAGCTGTTTCTTTGCCCCGGGAGCGCAGCGAGCGTTGGGGAGCAACCCGCAGGCGAAGGTGGGTGCGAAGCCGTTTTGACCGGAGGCAGTAGCTCTTCCGACTCAATTTTGGCGGCCGCCCTGTCGATACAGCCTTTTCGGCTTTCACCCAAGGAGGAGCGGAGTGTTCAAGTTTCGTCTGGCCAGCAAGCTGGCGATGGCCAGCATTCCGATCGGCCTGGTGGCGCTCCTGGCTGGCGGTTACATCGCCTGGACGTTTCTTGAGGGTGCCGAGGTTCAGGAAGAGACATCCCGCGCCTCGAGTGTGGCGAGCGAAGCCATGGGCGCGCTCGGGACGTTGTGGTCAGAACAGCACCTCATCAACACCTTGGTCCTCCGTCCCGACCAGGTCGATCCCGGCAACCTCGAATCGGCCCGGCTCCAGTCTGAGGGATCCCTTTCCAACCTCTCACGCGCGGTCGATGGCTATGTCTCCTCTGCCCGGCCCTCGACAACGGAGACCGCCAGTCGCATCGAGTCGGACATGGCCGAACTCGAAGTCTGGCTCAACGAGATCCGCCAGGTCGAGCGCTTCGATGCTTCGGCCGCGTCGGGCTACAACACGGCCACCGATCTGCTGTTCGACATCATTTCCCAGGTCTCCCTGAACCTTCCCGACCGCTTCAAGGCGCAGGACCTCGGAGCCGCCGAAGCACTGGCCGAGGCTGCCAGTGTTTCCTTCCAACAGGAACAAGTGGTGCGGACCTTCATCGCTCAGGGCGAGGCCTCGCAGCGGCAGCTGGTGGAGGCCGCCCTCAACCTGCGGGAACAGGAGGTGCGGGGCTGGCAGGAGCGCGCAGCAGTGTCTTCGGTGACGGCCGCCCAGGAATTGGCCGCACTGGCGGCGATGGAGGAGGCCGTCACCGGACGTGCCGCCAGCGAGACCGTCGATATCAACGGATTCCCCGCCGACCGCAACGAAGTCCTCATCGTGGCGGCCGATCGCCTCGCTGCCCAAACCTCCCAAGCGGCGGAGACAGACGCTGCCCAGGCCCGGGACCGAGCGTTGATGGTCGCCGGTGTCGTCGGAGCCATCTTGCTTCTCACCGCCTTTGGAACCGTTCGCATCGAAAGGTCGCTCGTTCGGCGAGTCCGGGCTGTGACCGACTCGGCTCGTCGGGTGGCAGACGTCGAACTTCCCAACCTGGTGTCTGCGTTGCGTAACCCCGACGATGCCAATGCCGCCAGCGCGGCTTCGGGCGCTATTCGCATCAAAGAGGCGGGGGCAGACGAGGTTGGGGACCTGGCCCGCTCTTTCGCCGCGCTCCACGGGACTCTGATCGACGTCGCCGCCCAGCAGATGGACATCCTGCGCAAGGGGGTTTCGGAGATCTTCGTCACCCTCGCCCGGCGCAACAGCTCTCTGGTCGATCGGCAATTGGCCCTGATCGACAAGCTCGAATCGAAAGAAGAGGATCCCGAGACCTTGGCGGGCTACTACCGCCTCGACCACCTCAGCACTCGCATGCGACGCAATGCCGAAAGCTTGCTTGTGCTGGCTGGTGCCGAGAGCCCGCGTATGTGGGAGAAACCACTAGAGGTTGGTGACGTCGTCCGGGCCGCCCTCGGTGAAGTCGACGAGTACCAACGCATCGACATCCTTGCGCTCGAGCCGGTCAGAGTGTCAGGGCACGTCGTCTCCGACATCGCCCACCTGCTGTCTGAACTTCTCGACAATGCCACCCAGTTCTCGCCTCCCACCGAGCGGGTTCGAGTGGCCGGTCTGTTCGACGAAACCGGCTACTTGCTAACCATCTCCGACCACGGAATCGGCATGAGCGACGATCGGATCGCCGAGCTCAACCAACTCCTGGGCCATCCGCCGGTTCTGGGTCTGGCTCTTGAGCCCACGCTCGGCCTCTACGTCGTAGCGCGCCTCGCCGCCCGGCACGGGATGCGGGTGCGTCTGGCCCCCGGCGTTCCCGGGACGACTGTGCGCATCACAGTGCCTCGCACGCTGCTCGAGACGTCGACCGCCACCCGGCCAGACGAAGGGGGCCGCCTCCGCAACGCCCCCTCGACCGACATTCGTCCTACCACCCCGGAAACGCCCCGGGTCTCGGTTCCGTCGCGATTGGCGACACCCGAGCCTCGGTTGCGCCAGTCGCTAACGCCCTCTGTGCAGCCACCGGTTCCCAGCCCCTCCCATCTCCCCGGTCGGGTGAATCAGCCGACACCCGCCAACGGTCAGAGAGCAACCGCCACCTCAGCCCCGCCGCCGCCCCGGCCGAATCCGGCTCCGCGGCGCTACGACCCCAATCAGGAACTGCCCACCAGAGTGCCGGGGACGTCCTTCCAAGACGACGGAGCGGTCCCGACCTCAAAGGCCTCCGAGATAGGTCCCGACGGGATCAAGGCGGCGCTCAGCGCCTTTCAGACCGGCCGCGACTCGGCGGGCAAGTTGGGCGATGCTCCACGGACCAATCCCGCGACGGCCAATGAGTCAGGGGTGACGGAATGAGCGCCGGAGCCTCCAACTTGAACTGGCTGATCGCGCGGTTCGTCGACGCGGTGCCCGCTGTCCGCAAGGCCGTGGTCGTTTCCTCCGACGGTCTGGCGATGGCAGTGTCCCTCGATGTCGATCGCGAGTCGGCCGACCGTCTCGCTGCCGTTGCCTCGGGCATGATCGGGCTGGCGTACGGCTCGGCAGGGCGAATGGGTGCCGGCGCCGTCTCCAATGTCATCGTCGAGATGACTAATGGCTGGCTCTTCGTCACCGGCATCAGCGATGGCTCTTTGCTCTGTGCCCTCACCACCCGCTCGGTCGATATCGGGTCGGTCGCCTACCAGATGGCGCTCTTTGCCGAAAGGGCCGGACAGGTGTTGACGCCGGAAGTGCGTGAGGAGCTGAAAATGGAGTTGGTGTCGAGCGAGTGAGCGAATCCGCCGAGACGCTCGAGGCCGGAAGGCTGGTACGCCCCTACACGATGACCGGGGGTCGCACCGGTCGCGACCTGCCCCAGATCGCCCTCGAGGCACAAGTGGTCTCGACCCGGGCCGGACTTGAGAACCGCCACCTGTATCGATTTGAAGCAGCCCGCATCATCGATATGGCCCAGAAGCAGCTGGCCCTGGTCGAACTCGCGGCCCACCTAGATGTCCCAGTCGGGGTGGTGCGGGTGGTGGCCGCCGACCTTGCTCGACGGGGTGCGATTCAGATCATGGACCCGCCCTCCGGGATGACGACCGGCCTCGACGGCTACCAATACACGACCCTGCTCCGGAAGGTGCTCGATGGAATCAAGAGCCTCTGACGGACCGCGCCTGACTCCCGTCAAGATCGTCGTAGCCGGCGGATTCGGCGTCGGCAAGACAACTTTTGTCGGAGCCATCTCGGAGATCGAGCCCCTGCGCAGCGAGGCGGTGATGACCCAGGAGAGCGCCGGCATCGACGAGCTGTTCGAGGGCAATACCAAGACCACCACCACGGTCGCCATGGACTTTGGGCGGATCAGCCTCAAAGGCAATCTGGTGCTCTACCTCTTCGGTACCCCGGGCCAGGACCGCTTCCATTTCATGTGGCACGAGCTCTCGAAGGGGGCAATTGGGGCGGTGGTCCTGGTCGACACACGGCGCTTGGAAGCATGCTTTGCGGCTGTGGACTTCTTTGAAAAGCAGGGCGTTCCCTTCCTGGTGGCCGTCAATACGTTCAACGGGGAGAAGCTCCACTCATTAGATGAGGTGGCGACCGCCTTGGCCATCAATCCTTCAGTTCCTTTGCTCTACTGCGATGCCCGTCACCGCCTGCAAGTGCAAGGAGCCCTGGTGCAGCTGGTCGAACATGCCTTGACCAGAGCGCTTGAGGGGGCCGCGGCGCCATGAGCCAATGGCCGGCAGGGCGGGGCGAGGCCACCGACCTGACAGTCATCGATGTCGATTCAATCCACCGCGATCTCGAGGAAACACGGGCCCGACTGGCCGAGGCGGAGTGGGCGCTGGCTCGGCTGGCTTCGTCGGAGGGACCTCTCGAAACCCGGCTCCAGGACCTGATCGAAGCCGCTCGCGATGAGGCAGCGCAGATCAAGGCCGAGGCGCGCCAACAGGCCGAGACTCTCGTTCGGGAAGCCGAGCGTTTGAGGGCTATGGCCGAGCAGGCAGCGGCCGGGGGGAGTGAGCAGGCAAAGAAGCAAATCGCCCAGAAGGTGAGCGAGATGGTGGCCAATGCCGACCAGCTCCGGATTAACTCCGAGCGTCGGGCAGCGGAGATCATCAGACAGGCTCAAGAGAAGGTGGCGCCGACCCAGGCTCGGACCGATGAACTGGTGCGCTTGATCGCCCGCCAGGAGGCCGAGCTCGGTGAGCTCCACGCGATGGTGAAAGAGGCCCGTCAAAAGGCCGACTCCATCATTCGCCACGCCCAGGTGGAAGCGGCGGCCCGAGTGGAGGAACTGAGCGAACGAGCCCGCCAGCGGCTCGAAGCCGCCCGTCTCGAGGCCGATCGAATCGTCGCCACCGCTCACGAACGCGCCCAGCGAATCAGCCCAACGTGACGAAGCGGCCCGGAGCCGGGCCGCTTCGTCTGGGTTTCTGGTTCTAGTTGGTTGAGATTTCTCTAGGCACCGTCTGGCGGGTTGCTACCGCCGGTGGCGAGAAAGCTCACGCAGTCTCCCTGGTTCTTAAAGACTCCGAAGGTGACCCAGCCACCCTTCTTGCACTGATCCATCGAGGTGAGACCGGCGATCAATGTCGTGGTGGTGGTGGGAGCGATCGTCGTGGTAGTCGTCGATGAAGTCGTCGTTGGAGCCACGGTTGTGGTCGTGGTGCTCGTCGTTGGTGAGAGCGTCGTTGTGGTGGGGGCATTGGGACCACTCGGCAAATTGCGACCGCCGGTAACTACGTAACTCACACAATCACCCTGGTTCTTAAACACGCCGCTGAAGTCCTGCCAGCCGCCTTGCTTGCAGTCGTCGGCATCGTCCAGGCCAGGGATCGTCAGGGCGAGATTGCTTTGCAGGCCGGGCTGCGAAAGCGCCATCGGCGCAAAGGCGATCAGCGAAATCAATACCCCCAGGCCAACGACCGCGGCACGCGATCGGCGGATGTTCTCCAAGAGTTGTTTCATGCAACAACCTTTCCCTCGGGACCCCGAATAGGTGGCGGGATCTCTTCCACTCTCCGTGGCCAAGGCTAGCCGGTCCGGCCGCGTGCCAAAAGGGCGCCTGGGCCCATCAAGCTACCCTGAACCAATGCCTCCAAGTCCGGGATCGCGCATACCCGAAAAGCCGGTTCTCGAGGGTCTCGAGGACAAATGGCAGCCGATTTGGGAGGAACGAGGCCTCTTCCGGTTCGATCGCTCGAAGACCCGGGAGGAGGTCTTCTCGATCGACACGCCCCCACCCACAGTGAGCGGCCGCCTTCATCCCGGTCACATGTTCTCGTACACCCACACCGACCTGATTGCTCGTTACCAGCGGATGCGGGGCAAAGAGGTCTTCTATCCCATGGGCTGGGACGACAACGGGCTCAACGTTGAGCGTCGAGTGCAGCTCATGACCGGGACCATCGTCGATCCGAGCCTGCCCTACGACCCCGACTTCGTGCCTCCGTCCAAGGCTCCCAAGCGGCCGATCCCGATTTCTCGACCCAACTTTCTCGAGCTCTGCGAGAGGGTCGTTCCCGAGCTGGAGGCCGAATATCACCAGCTCTGGTCGCGTCTCGGTTTGTCGGTCGATTGGTCCTTGACCTACACGACCATCGGCAGTCATGCCACCCGGATCTCGCAGATCGCCTTTCTGGGCATGGTGAAAAGGGACCTGGCCTATCGAGCCGCGGCACCAACCCTCTGGGATGTTGACATGAAGACCGCCGTAGCCCAGGCCGAACTCGAGGATCGTGAGGTGCCTTCGGATTATCGGCGCATCGTTTTTCAGGGACCGGAAGGAGCGCAGCTCCTCGTCGATACCACCCGGCCCGAGCTGCTCCCGGCATGTGTGGCCCTGGTCGCCCATCCCGACGATGCCAGGTATCAGCACTTGTTCGGAGAGCAGGCGCTGACTCCGCTCTTCGGAGTGAGTGTGCCGATCGTCTCCCATGAGCTGGGCGATCCCGAAAAGGGGTCCGGCCTGGCAATGATCTGCACTTTTGGAGATACAACCGACGTCATCTGGTGGAGGGAGCTGGCCCTGCCGCTACGGGCGTTGGTTCAGCGAGACGGGACCCTACGGCCAGTCAACTGGGGGACTCCCGGCTTCGAGAGCGATGATCCCACTACCGCCCAGAAGACCTATGACACTATCTCCGGCCGGAGCACCAAACAGGCGCGGGGATTGATGATCGAGCTGCTCGAAGCGGCCGGAAAGTTGGTCGGAGAGCCGCGTCCGATCACCCATGCCGTCAAGTTCTGGGAGAACGGCAATCGGCCTCTCGAAATCGTTACCTCTAATCAATGGTTCATTCGCTACCCGGAGCGCGAGCAGCTGCTCAAGCGGGGCAAGGAACTCAACTGGTATCCCGACTTCATGCGGGTCAGATACGAAAACTGGGTCAACGGTTTGATCGGGGATTGGAACATCACCCGCCAGCGATTCTTCGGAGTGCCCTTCCCGGTCTGGTATCCGATCGATCTCGAAGGCGAGGTTGATTTCCTCTCCCCAATCCTGGCCACCGACGACATGCTCCCGGTCGATCCCACCACCACCGCCCCGCCCGGGTTCGATGAGTCGGCCCGTAATCAACCAAACGGCTTCGCCGCCGATCCCGACGTGATGGACACCTGGGCCACGTCTTCGCTCTCACCTCAGATCGTCTGCGGGTGGAGCACGGACCCGGATCTCTTTGGCCGCACCTTTCCCATGGATTTGCGGCCGCAGGCCCACGAGATCATTCGCACCTGGCTCTTCAGCACCGTGGTCCGGGCTCACTACGAGTTCGACTCTTTGCCCTGGGCCAATGCTGCGATCTCCGGATTCGTAGTTGATCCCGATCGAAAGAAGCTCTCCAAGTCGGCCGCCAATGCCGCCGACGATCCCATGACGATGCTGGCGACCTACGGGGTCGACGGGGTTCGGTACTGGGCGGCGCAAGGAAGACCCGGGATTGACATGGTCTTCGACGAGGGTCAGCTCAAGATCGGCCGGCGGCTCGCCACAAAACTGTTGAACGCCTCCAAGTTCGCACTCTCGCTCAGTGACGGAGCTAAAGGCCAGCCCATCGTCGCGCTCGATCGGGCGTTGCTCGTTGGATTGGCGGCTCTGGTGGAGGAAGCCACGTCCTCACTCGACCGGTTCGACTACGCCCGCGCGATCGAGCGAACCGAGGCCTTTTTCTGGCCGTTCTGCGACGACTACCTAGAGCTCGTCAAAGGGCGGGCTTATGGCGCCGAGGGCGACGAAGGTACCGAATCGGCTCGGGCGACCCTGGCCATCGCCATCAAAACCATCGTCCAACTCTTCGCCCCCTTCCTCCCCTACGTCACCGAGGAAGTCTGGTCGTGGTTCCAGGAAGGGAGCGTGCATCGCTCCGCCTTTCCTGGCGCCGACGAGATCCGGAGCCGGATTAGGGACGCGGACGACTTCGAGCTTCTTGTGACCGCGGGTCAGGTTCTCTCAGCCATCCGCAAGGTCAAGACCGCGGCTCAGGTGTCCATGAAGGCAGAGGTTGCGTCGGTCCATGTCGTTGGGCCCGCGGCGGCATTAGCCGGGCTTGAAAGCGTCGAGGGCGATTTTCGGAACGCCGGCGTCATCACCGGGGCCATAACTTTCAGCGCCGGGGACGAGCTGCAAGTGGAGGCCATCCTCGCCTAGGCGGCAGCCTCTTGGCGGGCGGCCTCGAGTTTGACGGTGCTGAGGCGGCCCAGTGCATAAATCGAAATGCCGGCTTGGATCACTCCGGCGACGATGAAAGGCGCCCGCAACCCGGTGGGGCGATCGGTAAGGGTTGTCACCGATTCGGCCAGGAGACCTCCGAGGAATGCCCCAATCGGCATCATGCCCCAGCCGAAGAAGCGATAGACGCTATTAACCCGGCCCAGGAGGCGGTCGGGGATGATGGTTTGCCGAAGCGAGACGGTTACCACGTTCCACATCACAGCTCCCAACGAGGTGACGGCGAACATGATCCAGACCAGGACCGCGGAGGAGGTAAGGCCGATTCCGATCGAGGTGAGAGCACCGGTTATCAGGGTGAACTGAAGAGTCGCCCCCGAACCCAGGCGTTCGGAGAAGCGGGACGCCACCAAGCTCCCGATCACGCCGCCGGCGGCGCCCGCGGTCAGTAACAAGCCGAACTCGGAGGCTCCTAGCTCGAGAATTTCCTGTCCGAATAGAACGAACACGGCCAGGGTCCCGCTGCCCAGGGCATTGAGGAGCCCGAGAATCACCGCCAACCGCCGCAGCAAGGGATGTCTCCAAAGCCAGAGGAATCCCTCTTTGAGGTCGGCCCCAAAGCTGGGACGAGCGGCGGCCACGTCCGTAGTTGCCGCCCGAAAGCTTCCGGTGAGGAGAGCGAGAATCACGGCGGACATGGCGAAGGTGGTGGCGTCGACGAAGAACGGGAGCGAAAAGGCAATGGCGAGGAGAACACCTGCAAGCGGTGGTCCGACGAACGAGTTCATCACCATCTCCGCTCCCCAGAGCCGACCGTTGGCCTTTTCGAGCTGGCTCTTATCGACTACCGATGGCATCAAGGTCTGGCCGGCGTTGTCTCGCAACACCTCCGCCATCCCCAACAGCAAGGCCGAGACGTAGATGGTGGCGAGGAGGAGGACGGGATTGGCGATAGTGGGGAGAACTCCGCCTTCGAGCTCTCCGGGGCTGGGAAGAACGTCCTGACTGGCGAGCACAATCGCCGCCACCGCAAAGGTTACGAGCGCACGCATTGCATCCATGGAGACAACGAGCTTCTTCCGATCGACGCGATCGGTGATGACGCCAGCCGGAAGAGTGAAAACGAGCCAGGGAATCCTCGTCGCCACGCCGACCAGGGCAATGTGGATCGGGTTGCGGGTGACCGCGGAGGCCAACCATGGATAGGCGACCAGAGCGACTCCATCCCCAAAGTTGGAGATGACGCTGGCGGTCCACAGCTTCCAGTAGTTGACGCCTAGGGAGGCGCGCACGGTCGGCGTAGAAGTCACGGCGTTGGCAATAATGCCAGATGGCAACGGTCCGAAACGCGGCTCTGGCCGACGCAGAAAGGATCGGTGAGATTCATATCCGTTCCTGGCAAAAGGCATACCAGGGAATCCTCCCCGACGCTTTTCTGGCGTCGCTTTCGGTCGAGGCCCGGGTCGAATTTTGGCGAAACGACTTGGCGGTGATGAGCGAAGGAGACCTTGCTCTGGTCGTCGAGAACGGATCGTCGGTCAATGGCTTTGCGCGCTTGGCACCGAGCGCCGACCGCAACAACGGTGAGGTGCAGGCGATCTATCTCGATCCCGATCACTGGCGAAAGGGCTGGGGTCGAGAGTTAATGAGGGCCGCCGAAGATTCGCTAGCGGGGCTTGGCTGGAGGGAGGCGATCCTCTGGGTGCTGGAAAAGAACTTGGCGGCTCGTCGCTTCTACGAGGCACTGGGCTGGCGGCCCGAGCCGCGCCGCGCCTTGCTGACCATTGGCGGTGCCGACGTGCAAGAGATTCGCTATCGCAAGGGCCTTTGATGCAGAAAGTCAGAGTGTGGGAACCATCGGAGCCAGTGCTGCCGGACGAATGGCAACGGCGCCTGGTTGGCTCGGATGCCGAGATCGTTGCGGTCCTCGAACCCGATCAGGACGAGGTGCTTCCGGCGCTCGTCCTCCAACTCGGCGATGCCGGTTTGATCTCAGCCTGCTCGCCGATAACCGACGCCCTCAAGGTGGTGGTCGACGGGTTAGTGGTCGACTCCATCGACCGCGAGGACGTTGTCGAACTTCGCCCGCCATTTGCGTTCAGAGTCAAGTCAGCAATGCCGGTCATCGAAGCACTCGACCCTGGCCGCCGTATCGATCTCCTCGAAGCACTGGCGGCCTCGATCGAACCGGTGGTCTTTCGGCCCTAGCGGTCGGTGCGGCGACGATGCTTGATCGCCCAAACGGCAGCCACGGTGGCGGCTCCGGCGGCGACCGCGGCGCCCGAGACAACCGGGCTCGGCCGGGGAATTCTCAGAGCCACCGGCTTTTCGAATTCGAGGATCTCCCACTCGCGTTCGTGCGCTACTGCTCGCAACTCCTTGTCGGGGTTGACCGCGACGGGGTGACCTACCGCCTCCAGCATGGGGAG
>DATBKE010000209.1:0-5298 GCA_036556085.1 Acidimicrobiia bacterium
CTCTCCTACATCAAGCTGGACGGCAACATCGGATGCATGGTCAACGGTGCGGGTCTGGCCATGTCGACGATGGACATCATCAAGCACTTCGGAGGTGAGCCCGCCAACTTCCTCGATGTCGGTGGAGGGGCGACGGCCGAACAGGTGGCGGCCGCGATTCAGATCATCACCGCTGATCCCAACGTCAAAGGAATCCTGGTCAACATCTTCGGCGGGATCATGCGTTGCGACACCATCGCCGCCGGGATCATCAGCGGCGTCAAAGAGGTCGGCCTTCCGGTACCGATGGTCGTGCGCCTGGAGGGCACCAATGTCGATCTCGGTAAGAAGATGCTCGACGATTCCGGCCTCAATCTCATCACCGCCGCCGACATGAAGGATGGCGCCCAAAAGATCGTCGAGATGACCCGATGAGCATCTTGGTCGACAAGGACACCCGCCTCATCGTCCAGGGCCTGGGAAAAACCGGCCGCTTCCATGCCGAATTGTCAATTGCCTACGGGACCAATGTGGTGGGAGCGGTCCATCCCAGTCGGGGTGGGGAGATCGAGGCCTTCGAGGGCGGGGTGAAGGTTCCAATTTTCCGCACGGTCGAGGAGGCTATGGCCGCCACCGAAGCCAACGCATCGGTGGTCTTTGTTCCTCCGGCGGGAGCCGCCGACGCCATCATGGAGGCGGCCGCCGCCGGGATGCCACTGATCGTGGCCATCACCGAAGGGGTGCCCGTAGCCGACATGGTCATAGCCAAGCGATACCTCGAAGGGAAACCGGTGAGATTGATCGGTCCCAACTGCCCCGGGGTGATAACTCCCGACGAATGTCGGATCGGGATCATGCCGGGATACATCCACCAACCGGGAAAGATCGGAGTTGTCTCCCGGTCAGGAACCCTCACGTACGAGGCGGTGTATCAGTTGACCCGGCTGGGCCTCGGCCAAACCACCGCCGTCGGGATTGGCGGCGATCCCGTCAACGGAACCAACTTCGTCGACGTCTTGAGCCTCTTCAACGACGACCCGGCGACCGAGGGGGTGATCATGATCGGTGAGATCGGCGGCACCGCGGAGGAAGAAGCTGCCGACTACGTGGCAAAGCACATGCGCAAGCCGGTGGCGGGGTTCATCGCCGGCACGACCGCTCCACCGGGACGCCGCATGGGACACGCCGGCGCCATCGTCTCTGGGGGCAGAGGCACCGCTCAGGCCAAGATCGAGGCCATGACCGCGGCCGGAATCAATCTGGCACCGACTCCGACCGACATGGGCCAGGCCATGCTCGAAGCCCTGGGCTGACCGCCCCGCCCGCCTTCAGTTACCCTCAGACGCATGAGTTGGATCATCATCGGCATCGTCGTCCTATTGATCTTGTGGGTGTTCGCCACCTACAACGGTCTCGTCACCAAGCGCAACCGGGTCGACAACTCCTGGGGCCAGATCGAAGTTCAGACCAAGCGTCGATACGACCTGATCCCGAACCTGGTCGAGACAGTCAAGGGTTACGCCGCCCACGAGCAGCAGACCTTCGAGCGGGTGGTCCAAGCCCGCAATGCCGCTCAAGCGGCAACCACTCCGGCCGACCAGGCTCAAGCGGAGAACCTCCTCACCGGCGCCTTGCGTCAGTTGTTCGCGGTGGCGGAGGCCTATCCGGAGCTGCGGGCCTCGGAAAACTTCCAGGCTCTGCAAGGCGAGTTGTCCGATACCGAGAACAAGATCGCCGTCGCCCGACAGATCTACAACGACTCCGTTCTCACCTATAACAATGCCGTCCAGGTGGCACCGGGCAACATCGTCGCCGGCATCTTCAACTTTGCAACTCGCGAGTTCTTCGATGCTCCCGAGCAGGCCGCCGAGCCTCCCAAGGTCGAGTTCTGACCCCAGCGAGTAGACGGCGCGTTCTGGCGCTCCTGGGCCTGATCGCCACCGTTTTGGCTCTGGCGGGCCCCGCAAGCGCTCGGGAGTTGACGGTCTCGCGCGCCGACATCGAAGTGGTCGTCAACGACGATGGATCACTCGAAATCACCGAGCACCTCACCTACTTCTTCCAGGGCCGATTTACCGGTGGTTTCCGGGAGATCCCTTTGCGAGCGGGAGAACAGATCAGCGACGTGGTCGTCTCCGAAGCCGGCAACGACTACCAGCCAGGAGGTTGCACCGACCTCGGCTGCACCTCGTCGCCACCATCGACCTACGGCGTCGTCGACCTGGGGGGCCGGATCCGAGTGGTCTGGCACTACGTCACCGATGGCGGGGAGAGGACCTTCGATGTTCGTTATCGCCTCGGTGGCTTGACCAAGGCAGCCGACGACGTGGTCGATGTCTATCTCCAGATATGGGGCGACGAGTGGGACACCACGCTTGACGAGTTGACGGCGTCGATGCAGCTTCCGGGCCCGGCGGGAACCGGTGACGTCTACATCTGGGGCCATCCGGCCTCTGTGACCGGATCAACATCTCTCGGCGCCGACGGGATTCGCCCCAGCTTGGTGGCAGAGAACCTACCGCCCGGGCAGTTCGTGGAAATGAGAGTGGTCTTCCCGCGAGAGCTCCTGACGTCGACCGCGGGAGCGACAGTGATCGGCGGTGATCGCCTGGCCGACATCCTCGCCGAGGAGGAGGCGGAGGCGGCCCGCGACCGACGCCGAGCGGGGCTGATCAGGGCTGCGGTCATCGGTCTTGGACTCCTCACTTTTCTCCCGGGCCTGATCGGTGTGGCTTACATCTATTTCCGTTATGGCCGCGAACCTGGCGTATCGGGCTACGACCGCGAATACGAGCAGGAGCCGCCCAGCGAGTTGCCGCCGGCCGAGGTGGGCGCCTTGCTCAGCCAGGGTCAAGTCGACGAGCGTCAATTCACGGCCACGCTCTTTGATCTGATTCGAAAGAAAGTGATCATGGCCAATCCCGTCAAGGTCCCGATCGAAAGTTGGATGGGCCTGCGCAGCGAGATCGTTGACGACCTCGAACTGTCTTACAACCCGTCCCACGGAGTGGCGCTGACCGAGCCCGAGGAGAAGGTGGTGCAGGTAGTGAACCGGGTCCTTGACGGCCAGCCTCGCCCTCTCCACGAGTTCCGGACTGGAATCCGCGAGGACGCCGCTGCCAACGCCGAGTCATACACGGCTTTCCGGACCCGGGCGGTGACCTCGATCATCCAAAAGAAGCTGTTCGACCGCGCCGGACGAAGCCGGGTGCTGGGGGCGGCCGGGGCGCTAGTGGTGCTGGCGTTCATCATCTTCTTCCTCATCGCCAACATCGGAGGAGGTCCGGCCGGTGTCGTTGTCCCCCTCTTGATCGTGGCCATCGTTCTCAACGGAGCGATCCTGGCCATTTTCGGGGCGAGCCGGCGCGGTTTCGTCCGCCGCAGCAAAGAAGGAGCCCTCGAAGCCGCTCGGTGGACGGCGTTCCGCAACTACCTGAAGGACTTCAGCCGTCTCCAGGAGGCGCCGCCGATCTCGCTCGCTCTCTGGGACCGCTTTCTGGTCTACGCGATCGGATTCGGGGTCGCCGAAGAGGTGTTGGAAGCCGCCCGCCTGCGGGCCCCGGCCGAGCTCCAGCAGACCTCGAATATCTACTGGTTTGGCGGTCATGGCTATACCGGTGGCGGAACCGAGAACGCCTTCTCCGGGCTCTCCTCGGCTTTGAACGGCGCCTTTGCCCCTCCCGGGGGAAGCGGGGGTGGAGGCGGGTTCTCCGGCGGTGGTGGCGGAGGCGGTGGAGGCGGTGGTGGTGGCGGCTGGTGATCGTCGGGTAGAAATCGGCGGATTTATTTCCTGAATACTGGGCAAAACTGAACGAATGACCCCGATCACAGCCGCCGAGGCCAACGCCGCCCTCACCCTTCTCACCGGCGGCGAGGAGATCGTCACCGTCACGGGACATCCGCACGTGGTCGCCGAGACCACCAGCGGTGCTCAACAGCGGGCCTTCGTCAAGACTTTCCAGCCTGGCACTCCCCGGACCGAGGTCGACGTCTACGAAAGCGGGCTCTTGGTTTCCCTGGTCGATGGGCTTCGGGCACCCCGTCTGCTCAAAGTGATTGAACTGGAGGGGGGCGGGGTTCGGCTGTGGCTAGAGGACGTCGTCACCACCGATCTGGCGTGGACTTCTGATCGGGTGATCGAGGCCGCGGGCCTTCTGGGGAGGATGAGCCGGCTGTACCTGAACCTCGATGAGAACCCGCCGTTGCCGGTCCGGGCAATGTCGGAGGCAGATGTACCGGCCAGCTTCGGACACGGTGACGCCCGGCGGTCCAATTTCCTCGCCGAGGGAGCAGATCCGCACCGTTTTGTTGTGATCGATTGGGCCCAGGCTGGCTGGTGGCCCGTGGGCATGGACCTTGCGGCCCTTCTCGGCGGCGACAATTCGCTCGAGGAAGAAGCCGTCACTGCTTTCTGCGAGGCGGGCTTTGAACCAGAAGTGGTGGCGGCGGGCTACCGCCAAGCGCTAACGGCCCCCAACCGCGCCTAGAGGGCTGCGACCGCCCGATCGGCGGCGACGACCCGCTCGAGGTTTCCCACCAGTTCACGCAACCGGCCGCCGGGGAAGGCACAAGTCAACTCATCCTCACCCATCCCGGTTCGGGCCCGGGAGAGGGCACAGCCCATCGAGGCGGCAAAGACCTGGCCGTCGGCTGCCCGGGGAAGGATCTGACACTGCGGTTTTCCGGAGAACTCGACGTTCACCGCGTCGTTGATCTCCATCATCTGGCGGGGATTGACCCGGAGCAGGACAAGATCGGGAGTACTGGGGGTTTGATTGAGCGGCCCATAGCTGATAGCAGCAGGGCGCCAAGAGAGTGCAGCAACATCTGCGAACGCCTCCATGGTGACCCACCCCACCTCGAGGAGTGCTCCCACGTCTGCTTTTTCGACAATATCGGCGGCCTCGGCCAGCCCGTGAGTGAAGCGACCCACCGAGCAGTTGCCATGGTCCTCCGGCAGGGTATGAAAGGTGCGTCCATGAGCGTGCATCCAAAAGACGCAAGGAGCGGCCACTCGCCCGCTCCTTCCATCCGCAGTCGCCTCCGACAGAGGGGCGTCGAAGAAATCCCCGTCCAAAGGGATCGAATCGCGAAAGGTGATGGCCACGGGCTGGTGCTCCAGGCCGAGCAGATCGACCAGCCGATCTCCGAGTTCAGCGATAGCTGTAGGCATGCTGCGACCCTAGTCAGCTAGGGTCGCAGCCCGAATGTGGGGAGATCGCTATGCGGTGCTGGCGAGCGGGTCTGGCTCCAACTTGCAGGCTCTCATCGAAGCGAAGATCCCCAAGCCCACCGTTGTTATCGCTGACCTCGAATGCG
>DATBKE010000210.1:0-7126 GCA_036556085.1 Acidimicrobiia bacterium
CAGGGCATCGCTGTAAGTCGAAAAACCGCCGGGAACCAGCATGAACTCCTGGATGTCAATGGAGTTGGCGGCATGAGCGCCACCGTTCAGCACATTCAGGCAAGGGACCGGCAAGACCCTTGCGGCTGGTCCGCCGAGATATCTATAAAGCGCGAGCCCGGTCTGAGCGGCTGCAGCCCGGGCCACGGCCAGGGACACGGCCAGCATGGCATTGGCCCCGAGCCGGGACTTGTCGGCCGAACCGTCCAGATCCGCCATGACCTGATCGATCGTCTCCTGCCGGCTTGCCTCAAGGCCGATCAGCTGTGGGGCGATGTCCTGGCGAATGTGTTCGAGCGCACGTTGCACTCCCTTGCCCGAAAACCGTGCCCCGCCGTCGCGTAGCTCTACGGCCTCACGGGCGCCGGTCGATGCACCCGAAGGGGCTGCTGCCCTTCCGAAGCTGCCGCCTGCCAGATGGACCTCTGCCTCGACCGTGGGATTGCCACGCGAATCCAGGATCTCGCGGCTGTGGATCGCAGCAATCGAGCTCGCGTCGGGCATGCGGGAACCTTACCGGCCGAACCGTCCAGCTCTCTTCGCCGCCTCCCAGCGGGCATCGAGCTCTTCGAGGTCGAGCCCTTCCAGCGAACCAGCAGTCTCCATCTCCTGGAACCGGCGGATGAACTCACGAATCGTGCGGGTGAGGGCGAGCTCGGGATCCACATTGAGATGACGGGCCAGGTTCACTACTGCGAACAGCAGGTCACCGAGCTCCGCTTCGACCGCTTCAGAGTCTGCGGCCGAAACCGCGGAGTGCAACTCGTCCACCTCTTCTGCGATCTTGTCGAATACCGGCTCGGCGTCCGGCCAGTCGAAACCGACTGCTGCCGCCTTCCGGCCCACTTTCGCCGCTCGTGCCAGCGCCGGCATTCCGGCCGGAACTCCATCGAGGGCGGAGCTGGGGCTGTGGCCGCGTTCGTCTTCTTTGATCCGCTCCCAGTTCGCTTTCACTTCCTCAGGTGAATCGGCGACGACGGATCCAAAGACATGGGGGTGGCGACGAACCAGCTTTTGACGGAGGCTCTCAGCCACGTCGACGACTTCGAAACCGGTCGCGATCTCGCTGTGGAAGAGCACTTGCAGCAGGAGGTCACCAAGTTCATCGAGAATCGCCCCCTCCGATCCCGACGCAATGGCATCGACCAATTCGTGGCTCTCTTCGAGAAGATTCTTGACGAGGCTGTCGTGGGTTTGCGCTCGATCCCATGGGCACTCCTTGCGAAGTCGCGCCATCACTGATATGACGCCGGCCAGCCCGCCGGGGGTGGGGTCGAGAAAAATGGAAGTGCGCAGTCCCGCCAGGCTCGGATCCACGGCGTCGATTGACGTGGTGATCAATCGCTCCTGTACGCCACCGGCATCGATTACCAGGGTGATCACCGAGCTTTCATCGATCACGCGGCCTAGCGAGGCGACGACGTCGGCGAGTATCAGCGGCTGGTCGAGATGGGCAACGATCGTGGGACCGTCGATGAGCAGTGGAGTAGGCAACGCGTGGCCATTGAGAATCCTGAGCCCGCGATCCAGCGGGTCGTAACCGACCGCGGCGAGAGTGGCGTCGAGAAAGGATTCCGAGGGAATGATTTCCACCGGAACCCGCTTGCGCAGTTGTGCCACTGCGAACTCGCCAAGGAGGGGACTTCCGGGAACGGCGTAAATCACTGTCTGATACTCGAGAACCCGTTCGACGATGGCGGCGTAGACCTCCTCGAAATTGTCCGCCCGGTCGTAGAGGTCGTCGCAGGTGACCACCTCTCGCAAGGTTGATAGCTCCTCAGCAGCGGGATGGGCGATAGTCCGAAGTACGACCTTGTAAGCAGGATCGAGCAGGAGCGTCCTGGTCGAATCGGGGAGCTGGCCGAGCCCCGCCGGGCCCAGTCCGATCACTAGGACCGGCACGACTAGCTGGTGGGAGCTTGCACCATCGGCGTCGGTTCCAGCACCCAGGTTCCGTACTGAGGATCAACCTCCACCTCGGCGGCGCTGACCTGCTCGAGGATCCAGGCGGCGACAAGCTCACCAATCCTGGCATCGCTGATCTCGGTCTTGACCTCCTCGAGCGACGGCTCTTCTCTCGACTCAACCAGGATCAGGTGGTATCCGAATTGCGTTTGGTGGGGGCCCGACACGTCTCCGATCGGTGACTCGAAGGCGGCGTTGGCGAACTCAGCGACATATAGGCCGAGCGGGTTACAACCGAGGTCACCTCCGTTGGGAGCCGTGCCGTCAGTTCCGACGTCAGCAGCCACATCTGCAAACGCCTCGCCGCCTTCAATCCGGGCCAATGCCGCGTTGGCTTCGTCTTCGGTAGTCACGAGGATGTGGCGTACACAAGCGTTGGTGCGTCCTTGACGTTCCGCACCCAACAAGATCTCGGCATCCTGGTCAGTGACGGGATCGATGTCGGGGGCAAATCGCTCCCTCAACTCATCCCGGATGAGCTGCTGGCGGGCGATCACCTGCAGCCGTTCGATTGGCAGCCCTTGCGAGGCGAAAAACTCGTCAACTCCCACCCCCTGCGCGGTTTCGATCTCCTCGGAGAGCTCGGATACCTTGCTCGCAATTTCATTCTCGGAGGGATCGAATCCGAACTCGGTCAGTACGGCGTTGACAACGGCGGTGTCGATGATGGCGTCGGTGAGGTCGGAGGCGAAAAGGGTCTTGTTGATGGTGGTGGCACTCTCGCCAACCCGCATTCCCTGGACCTCGGTGACGGCGATGTCGATCCCGTTCACCGTGGCGGCGACATCGCCGCCAGCACTCCCGCACGCGACCAAAAGCGCCAGCAAAAGCAGGGATTTCCGCACGGAGGCGAGGTTACTTTCATTCCAGCGCAAATCTCAGCCCGGAGGCCACATCCGGCGCACGAAGTCGATCATCCCGGTCACGGGATTCTCACGCGGAAGGGGAACGAACATCACGGCATCCCGGACCACTCCTTTCGGGGCCAGGCGTTCGAGCCGGATCTCCTCGCTGGCAGACAGACCCACGGGAGCAAGCCTCACCTCGTGCCGAAGATTGACTATCTCGGTCAGCCCTACCCGAAGGGCCTCCACCCGCAAGAGGGCGATCTCGATCAGCGCCTCGGCCTCCGGTGGGAGTGGGCCGAATCGGTCGATCCATTCCGCTTTGGCCTCCTCCACCGCCTCGGGTGTCTCGGCGGCCGCCAATCGCCGATAGGCCTCGAGCCGAAGCGATTGATCCGGCAGGTAGGCGTCGGGAAGATGGGCGTCGACTGGCAGTTCGATCCTGACCTCCTTGATTTCAGTCTCAGCCGGCATTTGCCCCTCGAGCTTCGAGACCGCCTCGGCGACCAGCTCGGCATAGAGATCGAAACCAACGGCGGCGATATGACCGGACTGCACCTCGCCCAGGATGGATCCTGCCCCCCGAATCTCGAGGTCCTTCAAGGCGAGGTGGAATCCAGAACCCAGATCGGTTGCTTCCCCGATCGCCTCCAGGCGACGGTGAGCCTCCTCGCTGAGCACCTGATCGGCGGGATGGAAGAGATAGGCATAGGCCCTTTGGCTGGAGCGACCGACTCGTCCTCGAAGCTGATAGAGCTGGGCAAGCCCCAAGAGGTCGGCCCGCTCCACGATCAAGGTGTTCACCTGCGGAAGGTCGAGCCCCGATTCGATGATCGTGGTGGCCACCATGACGTCGTACTCGTGATTCCAGAAGTCGAGCATGATCTGCTCGAGTTGGCCTTCCGACATCTGTCCATGAGCAACCACGTATCTGGCATCGGGAACCAACGATTGCAAGCGGATGACGGCCTCGTCGATCGAGCGGACGCGGTTGTGAACGTAAAAAACTTGCCCATCCCGCAACAGTTCCCTTCGCAATGCCGCGGCCACGGTCTGGGCGTCATAGGGCCCGACAAAAGTGAGGATCGGATGGCGATCCTCGGGAGGCGTGCGAATGTGACTCACATCGCGAATCCCGGTAAGGGCCATCTCCAGGGTGCGCGGGATAGGAGTGGCGGTGAGCGTGAGGACGTCCACGCCGACTTTCAAAGCCCGCAATTGGTCCTTGGCGGCGACCCCGAATCTCTGCTCCTCGTCGATTACCACGAGACCGAGGTTCTTCCAGCGCACGTCATCGGACAAGATCCGGTGAGTGGCGATCACGATGTCGACCTCGCCGCTGGCGATGCCGGCTACGACCTTCTGTTGTTGGCGGTTGGTGAGGAAACGCGATAGCACCTCGACCCTGACTGGATAGGGCTCGAAGCGTTCGGAGAACGTCTGGTGATGTTGCTGGGCGAGCAGGGTCGTCGGGCACAGCACGGCCACCTGTTTTCCCGCCTCGACCGCTTTGAACGCGGCCCGGATGGCGATTTCGGTCTTGCCGTAACCGACGTCGCCAAACACCAATCGATCCATCGGCTGATCGCCCTGCATATCGGCTTTGACCTCGTCGATGGTCACGAGTTGGTCTGGGGTCTCCTCGTAGGGAAAGAGTGCTTCCATTTCCCGCTGCCAGGGAGTGTCGGTGGGGAAGGCATATCCGCGAGCTCGAGCGCGCGCCCGGTGGAGTCGAACCACTTGTTCGGCGACCGCCGCCACCGCCCGCCGCACCCGGTCTTTGGTCTCCGACCAATCCTTGCCGCCCATTCTTGAGATCCGGGGCTCTTCTCCTCCGGTGTACTTGCGAACCGAGGCCAATTGGTCGATCGGCACGTAAAGGCGGTCTTCCCCCGCATATCCGATCATCAGATAGTCACGCTCGATGCCAGCCATGGTGCGTGAAGTGAGTCCGTCGAAACGTCCGATTCCATGTCGCTGGTGGACCACGTAGTCGCCTGCCGTCAGGTCGGCGTAGTTGACCCCAGCCTCGGCCCGCCTGCGGGTAGAGCTGCGATGGGCCCGCCTCCGACCGGCGATCTCCTGCTCGCCGAGAACCGCCAGCCTGAGCTCTGGAGCGACGAAACCACGATGGATTCCGTGGGATATCACCTGGGGTGTCACACCTTCCTCGGCGAGGACGCGAGCAACTCGATCGGCCGCTTGCTGACCATCCATGGCGATAACCACCTCGACTCCGAGGCGTTGCAGCCGATCGATGGCGAGGGCTACAGACTGCGGGTTTCCGGGGACGGCCTCAAGCCCGCGAACAGTCAAGACCGGATCAGCCGGGCCGGCCGGAAGCGATGGCATCTCCAAGAAATCGCCCTCGAGCGGAAGGTACAGGGCGGGGTGGTCCCCACCGTCCAGCCCCCATGTAGGCGAGAGCGCGGATGCCAGGTCCTCTTCTTCTTTGGCAAGATCGGCGGCCCGTTCGCGACTCCGCTGAGGGTCGACCAGCACCATCCGGCTCTGCGAGGCGGCGTCGAGCAGGGATGACGGCTCCGCCACCCAAGGCATCCACGACTCCATCCCCGAGAAGATCTGTCCCTCGGCCAATCGTTCCCATGTCGACGATGCGGCCGGCATGCTGCGGACAAGGTCCCGCGCCCGCACTCGGGTCGGCTCGTCGGGTCGAAATTCCCGCGCCGGATAGGCCAGCAGGCGGTCGACCTGATCATCTGATCTTTGATTGCCGACCGCGAACTTCCGAAGGTCTTCGACCGAATCGCCGAAGAGGTCAACACGAATGGCTTCGTCGGCCTGCGCCGGGAAAACGTCGATGATCCCCCCGCGCACGGCGAACTCACCTCGCGCCTCGACGCGATCGGTCCGCTCGTAACCGAGGGCGGCGAGTTTCTCCACCAATGCCGTGAGCGAGACCTCTTCCCCGCGCTCGAGCACGATTGGATCAGGCGACGATGGCGACAGGCGTTGCATCGCCGCCCGCGCCGATGCAACCACTACCACATCGGGTGGAGCTTCCTTGACGATGCGCAGGCCTTCGGCCCGACGGGCCATGGTCTGTAGGTTCGGCGAGATGTGCTCGAAGGGGAGAGTCTCCCAGGCCGGAATCAGGAACGACGTGGTGAACAGTGAGAGGTCATCGACCAGGTCCTCTGCCTCGCGTTCGGTGGGAACCACCGCCACGACGGTTTCGCCCCGCGCCATTGCCCCCAACGCGAAGGCACGGGCACCGGGCGAAACAGCCAAACGCCTGCCGTCGTCAAGTGGTTTTCGCCAGCGCTCGAGGAGGTGGGCTAGGGGCGGAGAAGACAACCCGTCGATGGTAGGCGCCGGCTCACCATTCGATCTCGAGACAGTTCCGATGCGAGGTCGACTCGACTTGAAATGTGGCGTGGGCGATCCCGTAAGCCTCTTCGAGCAGACCCCGCGCCCGATCGAGCGTGGCATGAGCATCAATCTCTGGCCCCACCAGGATGTGCGCCGAGGCCACTTCCATCCCCGACGTCAGCGTCCAGACGTGGAGATCATGGAGATCGACGACGCCCGGGATCGCCTCGAGGTCGCCTCGCAATCGTTCCAAGTCGAGCTCGGGCGGCGCGGCTTGAACGAGGATGCGGGTGGCCTGGCGTCCGATCTTCCAGGCCCGGGGAACAATCAAGAGCCCGACGACCAGGGCCGTCACCGAGTCGATCTGTGTCCAGCCGGTAAGGGCGAGGATGAGGGAAGCCACCACCACGCCCACCGATGCCGCCAGATCGGCCACGACTTCGGTCCGGGCGGCGGCGATGTTGAGTGAGTGT
This sequence comes from Acidimicrobiia bacterium, assembly GCA_036556085.1. GTDB lineage: Bacteria > Actinomycetota > Acidimicrobiia > Spongiisociales > ZC4RG35 > JACCTH01. Next base: position 6,656 of record DATBKE010000210.1, read on the forward strand.
CCCTGCAGCCAGCGCAGGCTGATCACGTTGACGATGAGACCACCGAGAGCGACCGCCAGCATCGGACCGCTCTGAATCGGAGTCGGGGTGCTCAGTCGGCCTACTGATTCGATGACTATGTAGACGGCCAAACCCAGGAGCAGGACCGTGTTGGCGAGGGCAGCAAGGATCTCAAGCCGGTAGAGACCGAAGGTGTGCCCGGCGGGACGTTGCATGCGATTGGCGAGCGCCGCTGCCATCGCCAGTCCCAGTCCGAGAGCGTCGGTTCCCATATGTCCGGCGTCAGAGAGCAGGGCGAGCGATCCGGTAAGGATCCCCCCCACGATCTCTACGAGCATGAAGCCCACCACCAGCAAGAAACTGGCGCGCAGTCTCTTCAGCTCGTCAGGCACTCGGGCCAGAGCTCCAGGGGCATGGCTCGTCATTCTCAATAAACCTACCAGTTGAGACCCGAGTCTTTCGAGAGTTGTC
>DATBKE010000211.1:0-11593 GCA_036556085.1 Acidimicrobiia bacterium
GTGCCGGTGGTGGGATCGGATTCGGCACGGCCAAATCCGGTGAATTTCGGGGTACCGCCGCCAGCTTTGGCATATTTACCGCCGGCATCCGCCTGCCAGATCTCCACCAGTGCGTCCTCGACGAAGGCGCCATCGCCGTCGAAGACGCGCCCCTCGATACGGATCGGTTCACCCTTTACCTCGGGTCCGACGAGGACGTTGTTGTTGCGGAGCTTCATCGTGAAGTAAGGCCCCACCGTCTGTGATGGAGTGGGTCCGGTCATCCCTCGAGCACGATGTCCCAGCGCCATCCGAGGGCCCAGTTGGGGACCGTCACCTCGTGGTCATAGCGAGCCACCATCCGATCCCGGGAGTGCTCGGGAACCGAATTGAAGATCGGGTCGAGCGGCAGCAGCGGATCGCCCTCGAAATACATCTGCGTTACCAGCCGGGATCCGATGCGGGGTCCGAGGAGGGATAGATGAATATGCGATGGGCGCCAGGCGTTGGGATGGTTCCCCCAGGGATAGGGACCAGGCTTGATCGTGGTGAAACGGTAAGTGCCATCGGCATCGGAAAGGCACTGACCGGCACCGAGAAAATTCGGGTCGAGAGGAGCAGGAAATTCCGTTTCCCGCCAATGGGTGTAGCGACCACTGGCATTGGCTTGCCAGATCTCGATCAAGGTATTGGGAAGCGTGCCACCATCGGCGTCCAGGACCTTCCCGGTCACGATGATGCGCTCTCCGATAGCGGCTTCTCCGGTGCCGGCATTGGTGGTGAGATCCGCGTCTTCGTCCGAAATTTCAGAGACGATTGGACCGGGCCCGGTCTCTTCTGACAGCGTACGGATGATCTCGATCATCTTCATCTCTGGCGAGCGTTTGATCGTCGATCGATACGCGGGGTAACGAAATGGAGGGTGATCGCTCAGTTCGGTCGTCATGTCTCCTCATAGATCTTCTTCGCCACGGCGAATGCGTGGTTGGCGGCGGGCACCCCGGCATATACAGCCACGTGCATGAGGGCTTCAGCCACCTCTGCCGGAGTGGCGCCCGTGTGTCCGGCCGCCCGCAGATGGACCTCGAGCTCGTTGTGGCCCAGGGCGGCGAGGAGGGCGATCGTGATCAGACTTTTCACCTTCCGCTCCAAGCCGGGGCGTGCCCAAACACCTGCCCAGGCCGTCTCGGTGATCCACTTCTGGAAGTCGGAGTCGAATTCGCTGGTTTTCGCCACGGCTCGATCGACATAGTCGTCGCCGAGCACCTGCCGCCTGGTCTGCATCCCCTCTTCAAATCGCGAGTCCACCAAAGGCAACTTAGTTAGTCGATGGGTAGGCCGGTGTAGTTCTCTGCCATCGCCGTTTGCGCCGCCGGCGACGAGGCGAGGTAGTCGAGCTCCGCCTCTTGCACCCGCTGGCCAAAGGATCCCTGGTCCTCGAAGCGGTGCATCAAAGTCGTCATCCACCACGAGAACCTCACCGCCTTCCACACCCTCCGCAGAGCCACCTCTGAATAGCCATTCAGCCCCTCCTCCGAGCCCCTTTGGTAATAGTCGACCAGAGCTCGGGCCAGATAGACGACGTCGGAGATGGCGAGGTTGAGCCCCTTCGCACCCGTCGGGGGAACGATATGGCCGGCGTCCCCCGCCAGGTAGAGGCGTCCGTGGCTCATCGGCTCGGTCACCATGCTCCGCAACGGGGTGATCGACTTCTCGATCGAGGGTCCCGCGGCCAGTTCTTCGGCAGTCGACGTCGGCAATCGGCGTTTCAGTTCCTCCCAGAAACGATCGTCGGGCCATTCCTCAACCGTGGTTTCGAGCGGGCACTGGATGTAGTAACGAGAGAGGTTGGGATTTCGCATCGAGCACAGAGCAAAACCCCGCTCGTGGTTGTTGTAGATCAGTTCGTCGTTTACTGGAGGCGTCTCCGACAAGACGCCGAGCCAGCCGAAGGGATAGACCCTCTCGTAGGTGCGCGGGGAGGGAATCATCGTGCGACTGATGCCGTGTCCACCGTCACAGCCAGCTATGAAATCACCCTCGACCCGATGGAGTTGTCCGTTCTCGACATAGGTGGCGAACGGAGTTGTGGTGTCAAGGTCGAAGAGCTTCACGTCCTCGGCCTCAAAAAGGATCTTCTGACCAAACCGATCAGAAGCCTCGTAGAGATCCTTTTGCACCTCGGTTTGGCCGTAGATGGTGACGGAGCGATGGATCAGGCCCTCGAAGTCCACCCGGAACATTCGATTGGCGAAGGCGAGATTCACCCCTTCGTGGACGAAGCCATCGTGGTTCAAGCGATCACCAAGACCGACGGAGCCGAGGACCTCAACGCTCCCCTGTTCGAGGACTCCGGCCCGAATGCGGGACAAGACGTGGTCCCGGCTGCGCAGCTCCAGGATCACGCTCTCGATTCCGTCGGCGGCTAACAGGCGCGCCAGTAGCGCGCCTGCGGGGCCGCCCCCAACGATTACTACCTGGGTTCGCAATTACCCACCTACGACACAGGTTTAGTCGGAGTAACTTCGATTCCGATGCCTAAGGCAGGCGGCGAGTGGCGCTCGGGGATGTGGATGTGTCCGAGCTGTGAGCGGACCTTCGCCAACCGCAACCAGCCTCATAGCTGCGCCCGTTTGCGAAGCGTCGACGAGCACTTTCTCACCAGCGCACCGCACGTGCGAGAGACGTTCGATCGGGTTCTTCGATTGCTGGCCCAGGCCGACCCCCCCGTTTCCGTCCTCCCCGAGAAGAGCCGAATCGCCTTTCACGTTCGCATGAGCTTCGCCGCTTTCATCCCCCGCAAGTCGTGGCTCGACGGCCACCTGGTCCTGGCCCGCTCGATCCCCCACCAGCGGTGGACCCGGGTCGAGGAATTCTCACCTCGAAACATCCTCCATGCCTTTCGTCTCGACACACCTGACGAGGTCGATGCAACCTTTGCCAAGTGGCTCCTGGAGGCCTACGAGGTCGGCTGCCAAAGGCACCGCTGACCCAGCTCTGGAATGGGCACCCCGGACGTTAACTCGGGCGGGCAGCCGACCGAAACTACATGCAAGGCGAATGCCAGCTCCATCAAGACCAAATTCCCTGTTGAACGCCATCCGAGCCTTCGCGCTCGCAGCGGCCGCCGTGGCCATCGGCTACGGCCTCTTTCTGGTCGTCACCGGCCCCCCAGCGAGCTTCGGGAACGCCGGAGTGATCTATTCCGGTGCCTCGATGGCGGCTGGGATCGCCCTTTTTAGCGCCGGGTTGACAAACAAGGGCCGGGCTCGCATGGCCTGGACACTGATCGGTGCTGGCGTGGCTTGTTGGGGAATCGGTGAGATTGTCTGGGTGATCCAGGGGGCCATGACGGGGGAAATCCCCTATCCGGGGATCGCCGACTTCTTCTACGTCGCCGGTTATCCGTTCATCTTCGCTGGCGTCGTCTTCCTCCCCTACCTACGACCGGGGCGCTACGAGCGAATTCGACTCGCTCTCGACGCCACGGCCGGCACGCTGTCTCTGGCCGCGGTGATGTGGGTGGCCTATCTGAATCGCGTCGTCAGCGTGGGGGCCGATCCGATAGAGACCATCCTCAATCTCGTCTATCCCTTCGGCGATGTGTTGCTGGCCACTTCCCTCATGGTGCTAGCGATGCGCCGGTCCGAGGTGCGGCTCGATCTCAAGGTCCTATTTTTGGCAGCCGCCGTCGCCCTCACCATGGTGGCCGACGTCATTTTCTCCCTACAGGTGGCGTCCGACACATTCGTCGAGTGGACCTGGCTCGACGGCATCTGGCTCTTCTCGTATAGCGCCTTCGCCCTGACCGCCTTCATGATCACCCGGCCCTCGACGGCCTCCGATCATGCCTACCGGCCGGTCGAAGGATGGCAACTGGTGGCGCCTTACACCGCCGTCGCCAGCCTGTTTGTCATCCGCCTCCTGATGAGCTCAGGCAACAGCTTGATTCTCAATATCGCCACCACCGCAGTGGCGGCGCTGATCGTCGGCCGGCAAGCAGTCGCGATCCGGGAACGGAAAGAGCTGCTGGAAAGACAGCGCGACGATCTCGTCGCCTCGGTCTCCCACGAGCTGCGGACCCCGCTCACCGGCATCCAGGGCTACACCCAGTTGCTCATGGACGCGGGCGACGCCCTCGATCCGTCCGAAAGACGCGAGATGCTGGAGACGATCAACGTTTCCGCTGGTCAGCTCGGCCATATCGTGACCGACCTCATCAATGTGGCCCGTGATCGGTTGCAGAACATTCATCTCGATCGGAGGCCGTATGAGGCGGCGGAGCTAGTTCGGGAGGCGGTCGCCACGGCAGCTCCAAATCGAGCCGTGGCAATCGAAGTCGAACCGGATATCTCGGTTTCGGCCGACCCCGATCGGGTGCGCCAGGTGTTGGTCAACCTGTTGACTAACGCCATCCGTTACGGACGATCCCAGATCAAGGTCGTAGCGCGCGAGGAGGGAAAGGCAGTCGTTTTCGCTGTGCATGACGACGGAGACGGCGTCCCCACCAAACATCAGAGCGACATCTGGCAACGGTTCGAACGCGGCGCCTACCGACACAATGCCACCGTTCCTGGATCCGGGATCGGGCTCTCGGTTGCCAAGGACCTGGTCATCGCCCATGGCGGCACGATTCGTTATCGGCCTTCAGATTTACTCGGCGGCGCCTGCTTCGAGTTCACCATCCCCGCCGCCGAAGCAGTCGAGCTCGTCGGCTCCCCGACGTAAGCAAACCTAAGGCTTCAGCATGCGGTTTCCGCATGAAATTGCATTACGTTTGGGACGAGGCCTTCTTTATCAGGCGCGCGGCTTCCCGGAGATCGGCTACGAACGCCTGCCGGTTTTCTTGCCGAGAGGCCTCGTCTCGCGATCGCAGAATCGAGGAGGGATGCACCGTCACCAAGACCTGGCGGTCGCCCCAATCAAATGTCTTCCCCCGGTCGGTCAACACCCTGATGCTCGATCCGAGCATGGCCTGGCAGGCGGTCGCTCCGAGCCCAACGATCAGGCGCGGTCGAAGCAGGTGGAACTCTCCTTCGAGCCATGGCCGGCAGGCTTCGATCTCGTAACGGTTGGGCTTTTGATGGAGGCGGCGCCAACCGGCGCCGGGTTTCCACTTGAAATGCTTGACCACATTGGTCATGTACACCTCGTCGGGATCGATCTCGGCCTCGTCCAGCGCCAACCGCAGCAGCTTGCCGGCGGGACCCACAAACGGCTCCCCCTGTTTGTCCTCCTCGTCGCCTGGTTGTTCGCCGACCAAAACCAATTGGGCGGTTATTGATCCGGACCCAAAGACGGTCTGAGTGGCGTCCTCATAGAGATGGCAGTTGGTGCAGGACTTGGCGACGTCGGAAAGCTCCGACAGCGCCTTTCTTCGTTTGGCGACCGAGTCGGCCATGATTCAGGGGGCGTCGACGGGACGCCTCAGAGCGAGGAGCGCCCCCAGGGCGGCCAAGGTCGATTCAGCACCCTGATTGACGTTCACGCCTTCGGCTGTGAGTCCATCGCAACATCCACCAGACCGAGCGTCGTAGAGCCCGGTCCGCTGATCGTTCGCCCCCAGGAACCACGAGACCGCCACGCCCGCCGGAACCATCCAGCCGGGATCGCCCGTCACCTCGGCGGCCCGAACGCAGGCATCTGCCATCGCCCAGGCTTCGAGCGGCTGCTGATCGAAAGAGGGCTTCTGGTGTGAGAGGAAACGTCCCGCCACCGGGGCAAAGCTAAAGCCGTGCTCGCCGATCTCGGTCTCGACGAGCCACTCGAGGAGTCGCAATCCCTCGCTCACCAATTTCGGGTCGTCGAGGGCGTGACCGCACCCGATGAGTGCCTCGGGAAGCCGGGCATTGTCGTAGCGAAGCGGTCCCTCGGGCCAGCGCCAACCATCATCGTGGCGTCGGCCCAGCGGGAGTTTCCGGGAAAGCCGGGCGAGTGCTTCCATGATCACCTGGTTCGGCTTCGGGGCGTTGAAGGCGAGTAGCCCCAAGGCGGTGTACGCAATCGGTCGCCACCAGCCACTGTCGAAATCGAGCGATCGCATTAACGCTTTCTCGGCCCGTGCGCGGCCCAGTTCCTCGGGCCAATGAGCCGCAGCCGCACCCAAACCCCAGATCGCCCGCCCGATGGCGTCGTCGGACGCTGAGCGATTCCACACCCCTTCGGCGGTCTGGCGGTCCTTCCAACCACCCTCCTGCGCACCCAGCACGAACCAAAGGCAACGATTCCGAGACCGGGAGGGAAAATCGATTCCGCAAGCGTGGGCCCGCGCCAGAACCACCAGAGCCCGCCCATTGTCGTCGAGGCTGTAGCCATGTTCGAGCCGAGGGTGGGACTCCTTGGCGTGCTCGAAGATTCCGTTACGACCTATCAGCTCCATCACGTGATCAAAAGAGACGAGGCGCTCGACCGAGCTGGGCGAAATCACGCGCCTTGGAGAGCGAGGAGCTCATCGTGTAGCTCCTTCTTCCAGAATTCAACAAACCCCTCTTGATCGGGGCCGATCTGGTGAAAGTAGAGATGGTCGACCCCAGCCTTTACCGCCTTACGGGCCGCGTCCAGAATCGGCTCGGGCTCGGGCCCACAAGGGGTGGACTTGGAAACCATCTCCGGAGTCACCAGCTTTGTCGCCTCCTCGTAATGAAGGATGGTCGGCAGATCCTGATTGAGGGTGCCTGGCAGCTCACTGAAGGCCCACAAGCGATGGGCGGTCTCGATGGCCTCGCTCTTTGATTCGGCCCAGCACAAAGTCAATTGCGAGTAGATCGGACCCTTTCCACCACCCTCGCGAAATACCTTGACGGTGTCATCGGCCGCCCCTGTGATCCAAAGGCCGTCGCCCAAGGAGGCCGCCAATTCGGCGGACTCGGGACCAAAGGCGGAGACGATGATCGGTACTGGTTCATCCGGTCGATCAAGAATCCGGGCGTCGACGACGGTGTAGTACTGACCGAAGTGGGTCACAGACTCCTCCGACCAAAGTCGGCGGATTACCGAGATTGCTTCTTCCATCATCTCGGCCCGGATCTCGTATGGGGGCCATGCCTCCCCCACCACATGCTCGTTGAGGGCCTCCCCGGTGCCCACTCCCCAAACGAAACGACCATTCAGGAGGACTCCGGTCGTGGCGACACTTTGAGCGAGGATCGCCGGGTGAATGCGGATCGTCGGACAGGTAACTCCCACCGCCACTTCGATCTCGTCGGTGGCCTGCGATATCGCTCCCAGGATCGACCAAACGAAGGGGCTGTGACCTTGTTCTGATACCCAGGGGTGGTAATGGTCGGAGATGGAAACGAAATCGAAGCCTGCTTCCTCGGCCAGAACCGCCACCTCTACCAGGCGAGGTGGGGCGAATTCCTCGCTCGAAATCGTTAGTCCCAGTGATAGGTCGCCCATCGCCTGGAACTACCCCCGCCGCCGAAGGCTCAAACCGAGCGCAGCTTTGGGCCACCAAGCGGCATTGGAATCACCATCTCGGGCTCGACCTCGGGTCTTCCTGCCGGCTCCACCGCGGTGAGGGCGGTGATGGTCACGTAACCGGCGTGGCATAGCGCCGTGTCTGTCAGGGGATCGCGACCCGCCTCCGACCCGCCGACCTCCACCTGACCGCCCGGGCCCGTGGAGATCTCAAATTGCAACAGTTGCTCTTCGTAATCGGCTGTCGCCACACGAAAGTATCCGAATTCGTCAAGCTGAGCCCACTTGGTCCCCAGGATCTCATTGGCTGGCCGCCCAGGAACGTTGACGTTCAAGACCAAAGGGCGACCACGCTGGGCGAGAACCCACTCGGCGGCTCTGACTGCGCTGGCCACCGCGGTCTCCCACTGCCAGGGATCGGAATAGGCCAGGCTGATCGCCAAACCATGACTGCCAAAAGTTCGTGCCGTGAGCACCGCCCCCACCGTTCCCGAATGGATGACCGAGTGTCCGGTGTTGACTCCCGCATTGATTCCGGAGACGACCAGCGCCGGCTTCGGCCCGAATGCACCTAGCGCTGCCGCCATCACCGCCAGACCCGGAGGGCCATCGACGGTGTAGGCCTCGACGCCGTCCCAGCTGGCGCGGCGGAGCTCGGTTCCTTTCTTGTGGTCAAAGCGACCAATTCCGGTGCCACTGCCGCTCATGTCCCGAGCGGGTGCGGCCACTACCAGCTGACACGATTGATGCAATCTCTCCGCCAGAAGTCGGAGCCCGGGCGACTCGATGCCGTCGTCATTGGTTAGGAGGACCCGGGGCAATGGGCTCGGCTCAACGTCCTTCTTTTCTTCAACTACGACCGGCTCGGCCCGTTCGGGTTCAGCCACCATCACTCGGATTCCTGATCTTCTCGACCTCGATGCGGCTGGCCAGCTGGACGATGAGGTCCCGATCGGCGTTTCCGAGCCCGTGCCGCACTGCGTTGGCAGCCCCGGCTGCCGCCCCCAGAGCCAGCATTTCCACCTCGTCCATACCACGGGCAACCGCCACCGCCAGCGCTGCCGTCATCGAATCGCCAGAGCCGCGATGGTCAGCGACCTGCAGCGTCGGCTGTTGTATTCGGTACCAGCCATCTCCTAAGCAAGCCAGCGTCGCATCCTCGGCCCCGGAGACGACCACGTTGCGAGCACCCTGAGCGCGAATCGCCTCGACCGTTTTTCCTAACCCGGCCAAACCCCCGACTTCGATTCGGCCATCCTCAACCAGGTCGTCTCGGGAGAGCTTCAGCAAATGCAAAGGTCCGCCTTCGAGCAATGCGTCGAGCTCATCACCGTGAACGTCCGCCACCACCGGCACTTCGAGGGCCGCCAGGTCGGCCGCCAGCCGGGTGAAAAAATCGACGGGGATTCCCCCGCCAAAGTACCGCCCGGTCACTACCAAAAGGTCAGTGGCCATTGCGACTTCCAAAGCTCGAGAGAAAAAGTCGTCCTGCTCATGACGACCGAGCAGGGGCATCGATGTCTCGGCCACTGTGACCCGTTCGCCCGAGCGTCGATCGTGGATGTAGATCGGTGACTCGCCATGGGTTTCGACCGGCCACAAATCGAGATTGGACGGCATTAGGGACCTCAGCGCCGAGCCGACCTCGCCTCCCACCGGCGCGCAAAGCACCGGGGTTTCCCCCAGGTGCTCGATCATGCGCGCAATCCAAAATCCCTGCCCACCAGGGTGGAGATGAACTTCGTCGCCCTCGTTGCCATCCTTCGCCTCGATCGTCACCGTCACGATCAGAGACGGCGACACAACTCCAATAGAACTGGGCACGAAGGATCGGTTCCCCCCGGCGATCGCGGCCAAACGGGGTCTTTGAACTCTCCCAGGATTCTGTGAAGTTTCGGTCCACAGCTGGTCGGGTACGCCGCCCCCGGTGCCCCTGCGTATCGCCATGATGGCCCCGATAGCCCATGCCTTTCCTCCTCCCGGCTATGGGCCTTGGGAGCAGGTCGCCTATGACCTCGCCGAGGGTTTGGTTGAGCTCGGTCACGAGGTCACGGTCTTTGCTGCCGGGGGCGGTCGGAGTTCGGGGCGTTTCGTTGCCACGGTGTCGGAACCTCTCGACAGGTCGAGTCTCGATCCTCGACTGACCGAAGATCAGCACATCTTCCGCACCATCGAGGCAGTCGCTGAAGGCGAATTCGACGTCGTTCACTCCCACCTTCATGTCCATGCTCTCGGCTTCAGCCGCTTCCTACCCTGCCCCATGGTTTCGACCCTTCATGGGTCCGCCTGGAATGAAGACCACCACCCGATCCTGTCGTCTTACAAGGAGCAGCCCTTCGTTTCGATTTCGGAAGCCGAGCGGCAATTCCTTCCGGATCTCAACTACGTCGCCACAGTTCATAACGGCATCGACCTCACAAGCTTTCCACTCCGGGAGCACAAGGACGACTTCCTCATCTTCGCCGGACGCATAGCTCCTGAGAAAGCACCCGATCTGGCGATCGAGATCGCCAAGCGCTGCCAGCGTCGGCTGCTCCTGCTGGGCCTGATCGAAGCGAAACACCGCAGCTACTTCGAAAATGAGATCGAACCCCGACTCGGCGGCGGAGTCGAATACGTCGGCGCAGCCACCCGATCTGATCTCGCCGAGCTTCTGGGGACGGCTGCTGGCCTCCTGATGCCGCTGAGGTGGGCCGAGCCTTTTGGGCTGGTGGTGGTGGAGGCCTTTGCTAGCGGGACTCCGGTGGTGGCCTGGCGAACCGGAGCCATGCCGGAGTTAGTTGTCGATGGCGTCAACGGCTTCCTCGTCGCCGGAGTCGACGAGGCAGCTGCCGCGGTCGATCGCTTGGCGGACCTCGACCCATTTACCATTCACAAGTCGGCGCGCGACCGCTTCTCCCGCTCGATCATGGCGGCTCGTTACGCCAGCGTGTACAGGAGTCTGTGAACGCGAAAACCGCTGACCGCCGTCGCGTTTGACGTGGCCGAGGCCTGGGTACTAGTCCCAGCGGTGTTTTCTTGGGGGTTCTTCGGGCTTAGCCCCGACGGCTCGAAGGAGGTTTCAAGGTGTCGCAACCGGTCGTGATGGTCTCGACTTTCCCGCCGACTCGATGCGGAATTGCCCGCTTCTCAGCTTCGCTGCGCTCGGCGCTGGAGGCCCGAGGTCAAGCGATCTCGGTGGCGCGACTCGTCGGCCCGCGAGATGTATCCAGCGCAGATCCGGGGGTGGTGATTGAGTTCGATCCGGGTTCACGAATGGGGATCGAAAGGGCGCGGAAGGTGCTGAACCGGTACCCGACCGTGATCCTCCAGCACGAGTTCGGCATCTACGGCCCTGAAGAAGGCCAGGCCGTGGTCGAGCTGATAGGCAGCCTCGAAAGCGCTCTAATGACGGTTCTCCACACGGTTCCATTGCGACCGAATTCCAACCAGCGGCGGATCGTCGCGGCTCTGGCCGCCCGATCCGATCTCTTGTCAGTCCCCTCCCACTCGGCACGGGTGGCTCTCGAAGACACATTCCGTATCGCTGCCGATCGAGTGGCGGTGCTACCACACGGTTCCGCCTGGACACCCTCGGATCCCAAGCCTGGTCCGCGACGGAACCTCCTCACCTGGGGCCTACTCGGCCCGGGGAAGGGAATCGAGCGAGCCCTCGAAGCGATCGCTCCCCTCACTCGGCTCTCCCCACCTCCCCTTTATCGAGTGGCGGGGCAGATCCACCCCAACATTCTCAGGCGCCACGGTCCCGCCTACCGCGACTCCCTCGAACGGAGGGCAGAGGCACTCGGACTCTCGAATTCGGTGCACTTCGAAGACTCCTATCAGTCCGACGAATCCCTTTACCAGTTGGCGGCGCGGGCAGATGTAATAGTGATCCCATACGACAATGACGAGCAGGTTTGTTCAGGGGTCCTGACGGAGGCGGTTACATCTGGCCGGCCAGTGGTCGCCACCGATTTCCCCCACGCCCGAGAACTCTTGGGATCGGGGGCCGGGGTGGTTGTCCCCCACGGGGACACGCCCGCCATGACAGCGGCAATCGAGCAGTACCTGACCGACGATTTCGCCTATCGACGGGCGGTCGAGGAGGCCCGAATCGTGGGCCAGCGGCTTTCCTGGTCGACCATCGCCCGCCGTCACGTCGAATATCTCGACCGTCTCGGGGAAACGGTCGCCGTCAGCTAGGGCCGATGTC
>DATBKE010000212.1:0-16250 GCA_036556085.1 Acidimicrobiia bacterium
GAAGCCCCCGGGGCAAGGGGGCTTCGTCTAGGAGAGTGACGGATGCTCCGCTCGTTTAGGGGCGGGCTGGGAGGCTACCTGACACCTGGGTAATGAACGTGCCCTGGGTATCAGGTGCGGAGCCCGGTCCACTCTCTGTCAACAGCTTATATCGGCACCCCTCCTAGCCCGCTTTAGGCCTGTTTCTCGCCCCTGCCCGAGCCCCCTCCGTCGCCGTGTTTCTCTCCCGTAGGGGGGAGAACCGGCGCAGCCGGGGAGGGGGGATCACGGAGCGGCGGTCGTGGCTGGCGCAGTCGTCGCCCCGCCCTCTTCGGGAGGAGCTTCACCCTCGGCGGGCGCCTCGCCTTCGGCCGCCACCAAACCGCAATCGGCCAGCACCGTGGCAGCATCGCCGGCGCCCAGTCGGACCCGCTCGAAGGCAGCCACGGCCGCAATCTGCTCGGCCGAAAGTGAGCCGGCAAATCCAGGCATCCCGCCGTTGATCGGCTTGCCGGTGTCACCATAGGTGGAGGCACCCTCTGCCTGGAAGCCAGCCGACCCCTTGGCAACCCAGTCGATGTGGTCAACGCACGAGGAGAAAGTGCCCAGCACCCCGCCCAGCGGCGGGCCCACTCCGCCCTGACCCTGGGGACCGTGACAACCGGCGCAGTTGGCGGCCGTGACTACTTGCCCGGCGAATACCTGGGCGCCGAGGCCAACAAAGTCGACGTCGCCGCCCGGCGTCCCGCGGCCCTCGAAGGGCGAGCCGTCGCAGTTCTTGACTGCGCCGGTGACCCGGTCGACTGCCAACTCGGTCCCACTGCCACAGTCGTTGCTGGTGGCCGAGGCCAACTGGATCAATCCGAAGAGGGGGAGGATGAAGAAGGCGGCCGCGAGCCAGCGGGGGATGGCACCGACGGTGCGCTCGACGAGGCCCGAGGTCGGGACCGTGACCACCGCCGGATAGCGGAGCGCCTCTTTGGGGTTGACCTCGCTGGGCTCGGGGGCGGCCACGACGGCCGCCGGCGCCTCCGCAACTGGTACTGCCGTTGGTGGGGCCGACGGGGTGGCTTCGGGGGGCTCCGGGGAGGATGCCTCAGGTGGCGCGGGCTCGGCTTCCTGCGTGGCCTGGGAGCTCGGGGTCGTCGCCGGGGCGGTGCCACCTCCCGCCCATGCGGCCAGGACCTCGTCGACCGATGCTCCCGAAGCCTTGGCCCGCGCCTCGGCCGATCGCTGCACCAACGCCTCGGGAATGCCGAGCGCAGCAGCAGCGGCGGCGAGATCGCTCATCTCGACTCCCGAAGGTAGGCGAGGAGGCTGGCAACCTCCTCATCCGATAGTCCGGCCGCGACTGGGTGGCGGCCTTCTCCATTGAGAAGGCTGACGATCCTTTCGGTCGATTCGATGCGACCTCCGATGGCCGCTAGGTCGGGACCGATCCGTCGATATCCGATCACCTGGTTGGTGTCGGCCAGCGTCACCGGACCCAGACTGGCGTCTGCCACCACTGCTCGAACGAGCTGGGTATGACAGCTCGCACAGCCCATCTCCAGATAGATGTCCTGACCATCCAGAGCCGTAGAAGAGAAGGCGTGGTTGGAGCTCCTCACTTCGTTCTCCGGTTGCGTCAGTGAGGGGACCAGAAAGCCAATCAAGATCGAGAGCAGCAGTAGCCCGACGGCGCCTGCCATGACCGTCCCCGTGCTTTGGGTGGCACCCACCAGCACCGGCGGCTCACCGCTTCGCACCGGCTCCGGGGCGGGGACGGGAGGGGTCGCCACAGCGGGAGCGGGTGGCGCCGGGGCGGGAGCCGTCGTCGCGGGAGCCGTCGTCGCCTCGGGCTCGGGAGAGGGTGCCGATTCTTCTGGGGCAGCAGGGGCAGAAACCGCGGCCGGGGCTGCACCGCCGCCCGCCCAGGCTGCCACCAAGTCATCGAGGCTGACGTTGTCGGCCTTGGCTCGCGCCTCGGCCGATCTCCTCACCAGGGATTCGGGGACGTCGAGGGCGGCGGCGGCGGCGGAGAAGTCGGTCACGGTTTTCTTATCACCAGCACTTCCTGCACCGTGGCTCGACCGGATGTGAGGGAGCGATAAATCGAGACTGCCAAACCGAGCAGTCCCCAGGTGAGAAAGAGTCCGCCGAGGACCGCGATTCCGGTGAAGATTCCAGGGAGCCCTGCGCTCTCGAGCCATCCTGCCCCCACATTTTCAAAGGCTCCTGTGAATCCCGCCCCCGACCAGGCCACTCCGCTGATGACCCCGGACAGGGCGAGCATGATTCCGGTCGACGTGCCCGAGATGGCGACGAGTCGGACCACACCCACAGAGCGCTCGGTCGAGGCGAGTGCCCGCCCCACCAGGTTGGGGATCGCCTGCCAGGCGAACGCGGCGAAGAGCAGGGCGATGCCGGCCAAAAAGAGCACGTAAATGCCCTCCCAAAAGAACGTGAAGCCAACCAATACTGCGGACGATCGAAAGCTCGCCAGTCCCGCCGCCAGTGAAGCGAGGGCGACCACTCCTGATCCCGTCACCGCCGCCAAGACCACCGGATTTCCGACAGGCCAGCGGTCCTTGACCGTGAGAGCCAGGTTGGTGGCGTTGGCCACGGCAGAGAGGGGAAGCGCCAGACCGAGGACTGCGGCGATCGCCTGTAGCCATTCCGGTTGCGGCCCCGCGACTAATTGCGCCGGCCCCAACCAGATGGCGCCGAACAGAAGCGACCAGTAGCCAACCTTGGCCAGCTGACGGCTGGCCAAGGGTTGACCCGATGCCTTCGGAACCACGTAATAGGCGGCTCCCATTGCCAATCCGACCCCCCAAACGTTGAGAAACCCGGCGGTGAACACGAGATCCCCGAGAGCCTGAGAAAGCGAGGAAACCTGAGGGAGGTTTCCGATCAGATAGATAGCGGGGAGCCAGATGACCGCGGCGATGGCAAACCACAACGATGGATAGACCACCCCTTCGCGGCGGGCGCGGATCGTGAGGAGGGTGGGACCCAAGGGAAGCGCGGTCAATGCCAGCACAGGGAGGTCCCACCACCAGGGGAGGGCGAAAGGCTCACCACCGTCGCCGAATCCAAGCCCGACCACGACAATCGCTACGAAGACGACGGTCACCGCCAAGGGCAAGGCAAGGTTCAGCTGCTTCTCAAGCTGGAGAGGAACCGCCGTCAGCCGAGGAAGGAGATAGAAGATTGCCGCCGCCAGCCCCAATACCAACCAACCGAGGAAGAGAACGATCAGGGCCATGGCTCGCAGGTGACCAAAGCTCAGAGGAAGGAGACCGGGAAATCTCATCGAGGCCATAGCCGCCAGCCAAAGGAGGGCCCCCAGGGCCAGGAAAGCCACGGCCGCAAAGAGGTATCGGGAGGCGGCCGTGTCCGGGGCAAAGAAAATCTCCGAACGGGCTTGGGCCTCAGGGGCGTTGTCTGTAGTCCTTGTCTCCCCAGCGGTGGTAGTCATGGAGTCGTTCTATTGGATGCGCCGGGAGCATAGAGCAGCACCTCCATCTCCTCGCCTCTCCCTGGTTCGTTCCTAAACCCGCGGTGTGGTAAAAAATTGGTACATGTATCGGCTAGCAGAACTCACTCAGAGTCAACGAAAAAGACTTGGATGGGCTCTGATGGTTGGGGGAGCGGTTCTCCTGGTCCTAGCCGTCTGGTGGATCCATTATTCGAGCTTCGCCCGCACCACTCTGGTGAACGGAGTCGAGACACCGGTAATCGTCGACTACTTCAATTGGGTCCCGCGCGGCTGGTACTGGAAAGCCCTCGGATACCTGGCTGCTTTTGCCGCTTCGCAGATGTTGCTCCTGGGCGCCGCCCTCGCGTTTGTCGTGGGTAGGAAAATGACCTGGGCGTTGGCGAGCTTTCTGGCCTTCCTGGCCTGGATCGAATTGGTTCTTATTTTTGGAATTGTTCCCTCCGAATGGCTCAACCTCAGCCAGACCGACCTTGACTGGTCGCCGCAACGGATATTCGTGAGCATTCCCTCCTGGCTCGTGCTCGGGAACCAAGTCGACATCAGCCTGGCGGCATTGAAAGACATCATCTCGATGGGCTATCACATCGTGATGTTGGGGGCGGCAGCCGTCTTCGCCTACAAGATTCAGGACTTCGGCAAGCCGCGCAAAGCGCCGGAGAAAGTCACACAGATCTCGCCATATGGCCGGCCGCTCATTAGGAGTGGTGACTGATGCCCAAAGGCGTAGTTGATGAAACCCCCCCAATTAGGGACGACTACCAACTCGCGCTGGTTGAGGAGTCCTACTTCAAGGACAAGCTTCGCCCCAAGCAGTTCATTCACATCGACCAGTCCGAATGCATCCTCTGTGAGGGTTGCGTTGACATCTGTCCGTGGAAATGCATCTTCTACCTGTCACTCGATGCCATCGACGAGGCGGTCAACGTCGATCATCCCGGCGACGACCCGACCAACTATGGCTTCTTCATAATCGATGAGGATGAGTGCACGCGTTGTGCTCTTTGCGTAGACCGCTGCCCGACCAACGTCATCTCGCTGGGTAAGTTTGAGGGCTCGCTGGCCGAGCAGGCGGAGAAGCTAGGGATGAACCGAACGCCCTGGGAAGTCGACACCGGTCAACGCGACTTCAAGAACGGTTACACGTACGGGATGCGCTGGTAGGAGGCTCTGGAGTGCTCGAGAAACTGAAGACACGAGCAAGAGAGATGAACGAAAGGCTGCGGAGTTCGCAGCTGGCCGAGTCGATTCTCCGTCCAGGCTCGCCTTTCAAGAAGGGATACAGCGACAGTCCTCGGAACCGCTCCTACGTGGTGATGAACAATGTCCTCTATCACCTTCATCCGGTGAAGGTGAAGCGACACGGCGTTCGCCTTTCCTACACCCTCTGTCTCGGTGGCCTTTCGTTTTTCCTCTTCATCCTTCTGACTATCACCGGCATCTTCCTCATGTTCTATTACACGCCCACCGGGGAGCTGGCCTACTCCGACACCGCCGCCCTTTCGACGTCGGTGGCTTTCGGGTCGCTCACCCGAAACATGCACCGCTGGGGGGCGCACTTCATGGTGTTGACCGTGTTCCTCCACATGAGCCGGGTCTTCTATCACGGTGCCTACAAGCCACCGCGGGAGTTCAACTGGGTGGTCGGAGTGATTCTTCTCCTGCTGACGCTTCTTCTCTCCTTCTCGGGTTACCTCTTGCCCTGGGATCAATTGGCGCTGTGGGCAGTCACCGTGGGTACGAACATGGCCGGCTTCGTGCCGGTGATGGGAGACCAGGTGAAGTTCCTGCTGCTGGCTGGGGTAGAGGTCTCCGCCTCAACCCTCCTTCGGTTTTACGTCCTCCATGTCCTCTTCTTCCCGTTCGTCATCGTGATCTTCATGGCCGTCCATTTCTGGCGAGTGCGCAAGGACGGCGGCATCTCCGGTCCTCTCTAGGAGTTCTCCCATGGCAGAAATACCCGAAAGTCTCCTTCGACGCTCAGCCGAGGCGAAGGCCAAGGCGCTCGGATTACCGGTCGAACAGGTGCTGGCGGAAATGAAGGGCGAAGCTCCGCCCGCGCCTCCACCGGCTCCCGAACCAGAGCCGGCTTCAGCCGCCGCCGAGCCCGCCACGGAAGAGCCGGCTGTTCCCGAAGAGGTCGTGGCCACCGAAGAGCCCGAGTCGATCGAGGCGGGAGTCGAAGAGGCTCCCGCGGCGGCCGAGCCGGCCGCAACATCCGAACCGGCCAAGGCCCCCGAACCGGCCGAGGTCCCCGAACCGGACGAAGTCCCCGAAAAGGAGCTGGTGGCGGTAGCGGCGGGAGAATCCCCGGCGGCCGCGTTGCCGGAAGCACCGGCGGAGACACGGGAGACACCGGAGGCCCCGGCCCCGGATGCTACGGGTAACGGGTCCGGCAATGGCAACGGGCGCAGGGCGGCTTTGGTCGCCACTCGCCCCGTGGTTCCGGCCGCCGGGACCCCGGAAGGGGTTCGCACCCAACGGCTCCTCACTGTGGTCAAGGCCCGGGCCATCCAGCAGGTCAAGACCGAGCCGACCGACAAGGTCAACACCTGGCCCCACTTGATGCTGGCCGAGTTCTCGGCACTGCTCGCGGTCACGGGCGTGCTGGTGATCCTCTCGATCATCCTTCAGGCCCCCTTGCTCGACCCGGCCAACTTCAATGCCACCCCCAATCCCTCGAAGGCACCCTGGTACTTCTTGGGCCTCCAGGAGTTGCTCTCCTACTTCGATCCCCAGATCGCCGGGGTAACGGTTCCAACCATCGTCGGGCTGATCGGCTTCATGGCGATTCCCTACGTCGATCGCAACCCTTCGACCAAACCCTCGGATCGCAAGTTCGCCATCATGCTCTACACGCTCTTCATGGCGGGCTCGGCCACACTCACCATTTTCGGAGTGCTTTTCCGAGGGCGGGGCTTCAACTTTGCCTATCCATGGCAGGACGGGGTGTTCTTCGACGACATCAAAGACTGGGTGCATTTCGAGTGAGCCAAACCTTGTTGCTGGTTGGCATCGCCGGAGTCGCCCTCCTGGCCGCGCTCGGCGCCTTCGCCATTGCGTGGCGGCGGTCGACTGGCGCCCCCTCCTGGCGCGAGGCGGTATCGCGGGAGACCAGACGAGCCGACAGGTCGCCGCCCCCACCGGTGCTGGAAGAACCAGTTCTCGTGGAGCCCGCCGGCGAGCCAGTGGAGATCGAAGCCGAGGAGGACAGAGACGCGGTCCCTGCCGCCGTCACCGTCACTCACGAACAGCGGGTCGTCGAGGTCTCGCCTGAGGAAGCCGGCGTCAGTCGTCGGCAGTTCTTTAACCGCGCCCTCAGTGCGACGTTCGGGTCTTTTCTGGCGATCCTCGGGATCGAATTGCTCGCCTTCATGTGGCCCAAGCTCAAAGGTGGGTTCGGGGCCAGCATCGATGCGGGTGCCCCTTCCGACCTCCTCGCCGCCACCCGTACCGCCGACGGAGGCGTCATCCCCGCCTTCATTCCCGAAGCCCGTGCCTACGTGGTTCCGGCCACCGAGACCCTGAGCGCCCAGTTCGAGGGCAAGGGGGTTGCGGCCGCCGGCCTCATGGCCCTGTATCAGCGCTGCGTGCATCTCGGGTGCCGGGTTCCCTGGTGTGCGACTTCGCAAGGCTTTGAGTGTCCCTGCCACGGTTCCAAGTACGACTCGATCGGGGAGTACTTCGCCGGCCCGGCCCCGCGCAATCTCGACCGTTTTCAAGTGGAGTTGATCGACGATCGCTTCATCATCCACACCGGCAGCATCATCCAAACCCCCCGGGCCCCGTCGCGGACGGTTTCCTATCCGCAGGGTCCTTCGTGCATCGCCCTGGTGGCTGCCGAGGAATGAGTTCAAGCCTCGTCATCACTCTGGCCGTCGTGGGCGGCGTGGCCTGGCTCGCCTTCCTCGGGGTGTCGGCGCTGCGTTCCCGGGGCAAAGAGGAGATACCGCCCAACCAGTCCACCGGGCGCACCGATGAGGAGCTGGAAACTCGCCGGCTCGAGCGGGTGCAGCAGGGGGCGGTCCTCTTCGCCGGCTTCCTAGCTGTCAGTCTTCCCCTCTATTTCCTGGGAGAAGGGGCCCGGCAGGAAAGCTTCGTGGACCAATTCGGGGAAGAGTCCATCACCCGTGGTGAGCATCTGGTGGCGGAGTTCGGTTGCTTCGATTGCCACGGGCCGGGTGGGTCGGGTGGAAGCGCGGTTTACATCGAAAAGCGGACCGGGGTCACCACGCAATGGAACGTTCCATCCCTCGACGACATCTTTTATCGCTACGAGGCGGAAGAGGTCAATTACTGGATCACCTTCGGCCGGCCCAACACGCCGATGCCAGCTTGGGGCCTGGCCGGCGGTGGAGCGATGAATGAGAACCAGGTCCAGGACATCGTCAACTACATCCAGTCGATCCAGATCGGTCAGCAGGAAGCCCTGGGCCGGGTCGGGGCGCGAATCAGCGCCGAGCAGCAGAAGCTGGCCAGCGCCGAGTCGTTGATGGATGCCGTGATCGCTGAACAGGCCCAACTGGTGGCGACCATTCAGGCGGCGAAGGGGATCGCCGATCAAACGCTGGAGCTCACGGTGGAGATGCGAGATGTCCTCGATACCGCGGCTTCGGGAATCGACACCGACGGTGATGGCCTTTCCGACGTGGCGGAGACCGAGCTCAATGAGTTGTCGGCGGAGTTCGCCTCCATCTGGGATCTACCCGGAGTCGAAGCCGTCACCTTCGATCCGGCGAATGCTCAGTCGACCGGCGCCCCTGATGAGGAAGTGCTCGACGATGTGCTGACCGGGCTCACCGAGCAGACGGGAACCAATCCCCTCCTCGGCTCCTTCGTAGCGCGAATCGAAGCAGCTAGGTCCGAAACCGGCGATGACGGAGACGGAGACGGAATCAGCGATGCCGCCGAAGGCACCATCTCGACCTTGCTCACCGACGCCCTCGCGGCGGTTCGACCCGACGGACTCGCCGTGCTGAATCTCGATCCCGCCAACCCTGAGTCGAGCGGCGAAGCCGACCTCGTGGTTGCAGAGCGCGGGGTGTCGGCCAACGAAAGCATCGCCCTTCAGACCGATGTCACTCGCACCAACGAGGAGCGTCTCCTTGGCAACGCCCAAGCCGCGCTCGGGCATCTCGAGCAGGCCGCCGCCGACGCGAAGTGGACGATCGACATCGATGGAGTTGCGGCCGGTTTCGACGGAAGTGCAGAGGATGCCGCCCGTGCGGTCTACCTGTTCAATGCATACTGCGCCCGCTGCCACACGGCGGGCTGGTCGGCGGGGCTGCCGTTTACCCAGGAGGCGGGCTCGGGAGCCCTCGGCCCCGCTCTCTGGGAGGGACGGCCCAACGTGCAGTTCCTCGACCAGGAAGCTCTGGTGGAGTTCATCACCGAGGGGTCGGCAGCGGCTGAGGCCTACGGGGTCAACGGGATCGGGAGCGGTCGAATGCCGGCCTTCGGTCGCGTGCTGAGCATGGAAGACATCGAGCTCATCGCCAGCTATCTGCGCACCGGTAATCTCACAGGTCTGGGGGCAGCCGAAGAATGAGAGAGTTTTTCCGCGAGCTCTTGTCGGCCAACCTCTTTGTGACCGGAATCATTCTCACCCTGGCCGCCTTCGCCATCTTCTACGGCACCATCTATCTGCTGCTCTATACCAATACCGGAAAGCGGCTCGGCCTCTTGCTGGTGGGAGCGGGAATCTTTGGCTGGCTGACCATTTCTTCGTTGCTTTTCGTGATCTATGCCCCCCGGGGACCCCGCCCTGCCGATATCGAGGGTCTCAACTCCTTTGAGGTCCGGATCATCCCCATCACCTACCTGGTGGTCTCGGCCTCGCTCTTCATCGGCTTCCTCGTTGCCCTTCGCCAACACGAAGAGCTCGCCGAAGGCGCCTAACCCCCCGAGAAGCATGCCTTCGAGTTTCTCCCCCCGAAGGGGGGAGTACCGGCGTAGCCGAGGAGGGGGGAATCAGGCTTGGCCGTTGCGGCCGCGATAGAAGCTGAGGATCTGCAACTCGGTCGAGAGGTCGACATTGCGCACTTCGACTGTCGACGGCGGGCGCAAGGCAGCCGGAGCGAAGTTCAAGACCGAGCGCACTCCTGACTCGGCCAAACGCCTCAGCACCTCCGGGGCAGCCTCAGCCGGAGTGGCGATGATGGCGATGGCGAAACGATGGGCACGAGCATCGTCGGTGAGCCGGTCGAGATGCTTGATCGGATAGCCGTGGACCATGTTGCCGACCTTGCCCGGGTCGACGTCATACAGCCCCGAGATTGTGAAGCCCCGCTCGTCGAATCCGCCGTAGCCCGCCAGCGCCTGGCCGAGGTGTCCCGCTCCGACGATCGCCACGCCCACGTTCTCCAGAAGCCCCAGTTCGCGTCTCAGGGTTGACCGCAGGTGATCGGTCTCGTAACCCACGCCGCGAATTCCCTGATGACCGAGATAGGAGAGATCACGCCTCACCTGGGCCGCGCTCACACCTACCGCGTTGGCGATGTCATTCGATGAGACCGTCAGTGAAGCGACTTCGTCGAGGCCCTGCAGATAGCGAGCGAGCCGCGCCACCGTCGCCCGCGGAATGTCCTTCACCCGCCCAACGGTAACCTCGCATGTGATGCCCGATTCCTCCGTGCTTGTCGTCGGCGGGGGTCCGGCGGGTTCAGCGGCTGCCTACTGGCTGGCCCGTTCCGGTCATCAAGTGACCCTGGTTGAGAAAAAGGAGTATCCCCGCGACAAAACCTGCGGCGATGGACTGACTCCGCGGGCGATCTATTGGCTGGAACAGATGGGCTTCGATTTCGAAGTCCCCGAGTTTCATCGCATCACGGGACTGCGCTCCTACGCCGGCCAGGACCTCTACCTGGAGATGAGCTGGCCCGAACACTCCAAGTACCCCAACTGGGGAGGAGTGATCCGTCGCCGCGACCTCGACGCCCAAGTGGCAGCTCTTGCCCGCAAGCAAGGGGCTGAGGTCCTCGAGAAGACCGAGGCCTTGCCGCAGGTGGAGAACGGACAGCTCAAAGCGGTCGACCTCGTCCACGAGGGCGAGACCCGCACGGTGGAACCGGCCTTTGTGATCATCGCGGACGGTTCGATGAACCGCTTTGGGCGCGAGCTGGGGACCGTGCGACGCAAGGACTACCCGATGGGAATGGCCGCCCGCGGTTATTACTCATCCCCGCGATCACAGGATCCTTTCCTGGAGAGCCAGCTCGACATGCGAGACGAAAACGGCGACAACATGCCGGGCTATGGCTGGGTGTTTCCGCTCGGTGACGGCACCGTCAACGTCGGAGTCGGTCTCCTTTCCACCTCGAAGCGTTGGAAGGGAGTCAACACCTCGAAGATGATGGCCGACTACGTCCGCATCGCTCCCGATTACTGGGAACTATCGGAGGCGTCGAAGCTGACCGATCCGGTGGGTGGCAAGCTGACCATGAGCTTCTCCCGCTCGCCATCGATCGGACGCAACTGGCTGACCATCGGCGACGCCGCCGGCGCCATCAACCCGTGGAACGGAGAGGGAATCTCCTACGCCTATGAGACCGGGGAAATTGCCGCCCGCTACATCTCCGAAGCGATGGCAACCGGCGATCCCGAAGTCCTGGCCGGCTACGGACGCGAGCTCGAGGCCGAGTTCGGCCTCTATTACAAGATGGCCCGCGTCTTCGTGAAGCTCATTGCCTATCCGTCGGTGATGAGGTCACTGGCGCAGGTAGGAATTCGCAGCCGGCCGTTGATGGAGTGGACGTTGAAGGTGATGTCGAATCTGCTCGATGAGAATGAGAAATCGGCCGGGGAGAGGGCCTACAACATACTCGCCGCCGCTGTCAGGCCGCTTCCGGTCAAGTGATCTGGTGACATTTCCTCGTCCCTAAGCTCGGTCTCGATGCAGCTGATCGACTATCTGCCGATTGCGATCATGGCCGCCCTGGCGGTCGCCTTCGTTGGAGTTTCGCTCTTCGTCTCCAAGTTCTTCTCGCCCCGCAATCCCACTCCCGAAAAACTTGCTCCTTACGAGTGCGGGATCCTTCCCGAGACCGAGCCCGTGCAGCGCTTTCCAGTCAAGTTCTATCTGGTGGCGATGCTTTTCGTGATCTTCGACGTGGAGATCATCTTTCTCTTCGCCTGGGCGACTCGCTTTCCCGATCTCGGCTGGTACGGCGTGGCGGCCATGGGGATCTTCACGCTCTTTGTATTGGAGACGCTCATCTACGTGTGGAAGCGGGGGGCCCTCGATTGGAACGTCAGCCGGCGCGCTCGTTACCGCCCGGTAGACGAAGAGCGGGCCGCGTGAGCATCCGCCGCACTGCCCCCACCAACCTTCTCACCACCACCATCGACAAAGCGGCGCGTTGGGCCCAGAGCCGGTCGATGTTTCCGGCCACCTTCGGCCTCGCTTGCTGTGCCATCGAGATGATGGCGACGGGCGCTGCCCACTATGACTTGGCGCGATTCGGCATGGAGGTGTTTAGAGCTTCGCCCCGTCAAGCCGACCTCATGATCGTCGCCGGACGCGTGAGTCAGAAGATGGCGCCCGTCCTGCGGCAGGTCTATGACCAGATGCCGGATCCGAAGTGGGTGATTTCAATGGGGGCGTGCGCATCCACAGGCGGCATGTTCAACAACTATGCCCTGGTTCAGGGTGTCGATCAGGTGGTGCCGGTCGACATCTACGTTCCCGGCTGTCCCCCCGGACCGCAGAGCCTCATGCACGGGATCCTCACCCTCCATGACAACATCATGGCGGGGAAGGCATGACGACCTCCCAGGATGTTCTCGGCAGTTTCGAAGAAGCCGAATGGATCGAGAGCGCCGGCGAGGAGGTGGTGCGAGTCCCTGCCGAGAGGTTGCGGGAATTTGCCCAGGTCGCTCGGGAAGCAGGATTCGAGCTGCTCTCCGACATCACCGCCGTCGACTGGCTCGATCGGGAGCCTCGGTTCGATGTGGTCGTCAATCTGGTGTCTCTCCAACACCGTTTGCGGCTTCGGATCATCGTCGGTGCCGGCGGAGAAGATCCCACGGTGCCGTCTTTGGTCCCGGTCTGGCCGGGGGCGAACTATGCCGAGCGCGAGGTCTTCGACATGTTCGGCATCACTTTCGCCGATCATCCCGATCTCACTCGCATCCTCATGCCCGACGAGTGGGAGGGGTTTCCGCTGCGGAAGGACTTCGCCACCGGATCGGTGCCTGTGCAGTTCAAGGGTTCGCACAAGGTGAGCTGAGATGACCGACCAAAAGTCCCGTCAGGAAATCGATCTCTGGATTTCGGGCACCGAGGAGCCGGATACCGCTGCCACCGCGGAAGGCGCGCAGGAGATGCGCCAAGAGGAGAGCGGGTTTCGCCTCGCCGAGCAGGTGGGGGCGGTGGTCTCTGACGACTACGTCTTCGACGATGATTTCTCCGACGACGAGCGGATGATTGTCAACATGGGCCCCCAGCACCCTTCGACTCATGGCGTTCTACGGCTCCAGATCGAACTCGAAGGCGAGATCATTCGGAGGACCAAGCCCGTTATCGGTTATCTCCACACGGGAATGGAGAAGACGGCCGAGGCCCTGACCTTTATGCAGGGCCCGACCAACGTCACCCGGATGGACTACCTCGCCTCCTTCCATAACGAGCTCGCCTTTTCGCTCGCCACCGAACGCCTGCTGGGGATCGAGGTACCGCCGCGGGCCGATGCCATCCGCGTGCTGATGACCGAGCTCAATCGGATTTCCTCCCACCTGGTGGCGATGGCCACCAACGGTATGGACATCGGTGCTCTTTCGATCATGACGTACGGCTTCCGCGAACGGGAGCAGGTGCTGGCGTTCTTCGAGAAAGTCACCGGGCTGCGGATGAACCACAACTACATCCGCCCGGGTGGGGTGGCCGCTGATCTTCCCCCCGGTTGGCGGGCCGACGTCAAGGCCATCGCCGAGAACATGAGAGCCCGGATCGGGGACTACGACGACATGTTGAAGGAGAACCCGATTTGGACCGGCCGCACCCGGGGGATCGGAGTCATCACCGCCGAGGAGTGTTTGGCCTACAGCATCACCGGCCCCACTCTGCGCTCGACCGGGATCGACTGGGATCTGCGCAAGGTCTTCCCCTACTCAGGAATCGAGCAATACGAGTTCGAAGTCCCAGTCGGTGAGCAGGGCGATGTCTATGACCGCTATCGAGTGCGGATCGAGGAGATCCTGCAGTCGGCCCGGATCGTCGAGCAGGTGGCCGAGGCGATGCCGAAGGGCGACTTCCGATCAGACGACCGCAAGGTCACCCCGCCGCCGCGGGCGCGTATCGACGAATCGATGGAGGCCTTGATTCATCATTTCAAGATCTTCACCGAAGGCTTTCGGGTGCCGCCCGGAGAGACATATGCGGCGGTGGAGGGCCCGCGGGGCGAGCTCGGGTGCTACATCGTCTCGAACGGTGAGGGGATTCCCTATCGGGTTCATGTCAGGGCCCCGTCGTTTTACAACCTGCAGGCGCTACCGATCATGATGGCCGACTCGCTGGTGGCCGACACCATTGCCACGATCGCCTCGCTCGATCCGGTAATGGGAGATGTCGACCGCTGATGACTCGTGCCGACGTGCAGACTTGGCTCGATCGCTATGTCGCGGCCTGGAACTCTTATGACCGCGAGTCGATCGAGTCACTCTTTACCGAGGACGCCGAATATCGGTATCACCCTTATGACGAGCCGCTCGTGGGAGCGAGTGCCATTGCCGAGAGCTGGCTTGGTGATCAGGACGAGCCCGGGAGCTGGTCGGCGTCCTATCAACCCCATCTCCTAGAGGGCAACAAAGCGACTGCTACCGGCACCACCACTTACGAGGACGGACGCACCTATTGGAACATGTGGGAGTTGGACTTTGCCCCCGACGGCCGCTGTCAGCGATTCGTCGAGTGGTTTATGCGTCAGCCCTGACCCGGCGCCGCTTGAGCCATTCGAACCCGATCGGTACGAACGAGAGGGCAATGATGAGGGCGATGATCGGTAGCAGGTAGGCGTCGATGTCGGGAATCAGGTTGCCGAGCCAGTACCCGAGCAACGTCACCCCTATCGCCCAAAGGAATCCGCCGATCAGGTTGTAGCTGACGAAGGTGCGGTACTGCATCCGGCCGACACCGGCCAGGATCGGGGCGAAGGTACGGACGATGGGGACGAACCGGGCGAGGACGATTGTCTTCGGGCCGTGCTTTTCAAAAAATGCTCGGGCTCGCTCGACGTATTCCTGCTTGAAGAGTCGCGAGTCGGGACGCTTGAAAAGGGCTGGTCCCACCCGCTGCCCGAAGACATAGCCGACCTGGTCGCCCGCCACCGCCGCGACGAAGCAGCCGACCAGGATCAGCGGCAGGTTGAGCGTTCCCTGGGCGGCGAAAAGCCCGGCGGTAAAAAGCAGGGAGTCGCCGGGGAGAAAGAAGCCGAAGAACAGCCCCGACTCGGCGAAGACGATGAGGAAGAGCCCGATCGTTCCGAAGGTGACGAGCAGATCGCGGGGGTCGAGGAACACAGGGGAAGGCTATCGGCGTAGAGGCGGCTATCCAGTAGATACGATTCACTGATGACACCTCGGCTATTGCTGCTGCTCTTAGTTGCCGCCTGTGCCAGCGCCGCACCCGACGCCACCACCCTCACCACCGCCCCCCCTGCCGCGACCACGATCGCCACCACCACCACCGAAGCACCTACCACCACCGCCGAACCCACCACCACGACTACCGCTGCAGCCGACGCGGCGCCGCCCGAGATGGCCGGGAGTTGGCGCACTGTGATCTCCGCAGGAGATTCGGTGGGGCTGAGCCCTGAACGGGACTCAATACACCGTTAGTCGTGGATCAGCTGGCGGGTTTGGCAAGATATCTGTTGAGGGCGACCGCATCACGTTCTACGGAAGCAACCTGTGCGATGGCGAAGGCACATATCAATGGTCAATTGACGGGAATTCGCTGACTTTCACCGCCGTGGAGCCGATTGACCCCTGTGGCGGCCGCCGTCCCATTCTGGACGGCATCACCTACACCCGATAGTCGCCTTAAAGGGCGATTTTCGACCCTCCCCACACCCTCCCTATTCTCGGCGAAGATGAGCGAGTGGCCGGAGGCAACCCAGGAAAGGGCTCGCGCCATCGTCGCCCAGTATCCCCAGCGTCGCTCGGCAGTGATGCCGCTCCTGTTTCTGGCGATGGCCGAGGACGGCTACTTAACCGAAGCGGGGATGATCGAGGTGGCGGCATGGACCGGCACCACTCCGGCCCAGGTGGCTGCGGTCGCTTCCTTCTACACCATGTACAAACGGGAGCCGGCCGGCAAGTATCTGATCTCCTGCTGCACGTCGATCAGCTGCATGCTTCTTGGCTCCGACCGGGTCATGCATGCGCTGGAAGAGGAGGCGGGAGCCCTCCATGGTCAGACCGATGCCGAAGGCTTGATCGGCGTAGAGCACGCCGAGTGTCTCGGCGCCTGTGGAGGAGCCCCGGCAGTACAGGTCAACTACGAGTTGATCGAAGGCGTGACGCCCGACAA
Organism: Acidimicrobiia bacterium; assembly: GCA_036556085.1. Taxonomy (GTDB): domain Bacteria; phylum Actinomycetota; class Acidimicrobiia; order Spongiisociales; family ZC4RG35; genus JACCTH01. The sequence goes on from DATBKE010000212.1 coordinate 15,987, forward strand.
GGCCCGTCAGCTCGTGCAATGGCTGCGCAAGGCCCGTCCCGAGCCGGTCAGTACTGACGAGTTGCAGCAGCTGTTTGGCGGAGCTACCTCTTTCGACTGGGCGATCAAAGAAGAAGTGGGGGCGATTGGCCCTTATCCGGCCTTTGCCTCCTTTGGCACCACCGCCCCGGTCAACGCTGAGAGCGACTCGTGACCTACCCGCTGGTCGTCACCAAGCGCATGACCGACTTCCCGGGGGACTCCCACACCCTCGAACGATACGAA
>DATBKE010000213.1:0-10582 GCA_036556085.1 Acidimicrobiia bacterium
CACCCATCTCCTCGCTTTCGAAGGCGACTCCCAGGTGCGCTTCTTCGAAGGCAACTGGACCGAATACGAGGAATGGGTCAAAGCCAACCTCGGTGAAGAAGCCCTCCAGCCCCATCGAGTGAAGTACAAGCCGATCAGCCGCTAGCGCCGCGGCTGATCACTCTGTGGGCTGCAACCGTCCCTGTGCAACGGTTACAGCCCTGGGTCGCGTTTGCCGCTACTTCTTGGTCATGTCCTCGAAGACGTCCTCGAAGGACACGGCCTTGCGGCGACCTTCGGTGGCCTGGTCCTGGCTGCCCCGATTCCGGTCCCGATCTCCGCTGCGGTCGTCACGCCGAGGACGGTCATCGCGGCGTGGGCGATCGTCGCGCCGGGGTCGATCGCCGCCCCGATCGCGATCGTCACGCCGTGGCCGGTCCTCGCGGCGCTCTCCCTCGGATGAGCCCGCCCCTTCCTTGCGCTCGAGCGGACTGACCAGTCGCAGGGCCAGCTTGCCCTGCCTATCGATCTCCTCGAGCACAACCGGGACCCGCTGTCCCAGCTCGAGATAGTCCTCGACTCGATCCACCCGGCGGGTGTCGTCGAGCTTGGAGATGTGGAGCAGGCCGTCGCGCCCAGGCAGGATGTTGACGAAGGCACCGAACTTGGTGATGTTGACGACCTCGCCGTCGTACTCCTTGCCGAGCTCGGCTTCGGGCGGAAAGACTATGGCGTTGACTCTTTCCTTCGCCGCCGCCAGCGCCTCGCCGTCGGTGGATGCGATTCGAACGAGGCCGTACCCACCGTCCTCTTCGATCTCGATCGTGGCTCCGGTCTTTTCCTCGAGCTCGCGAATGACTTTGCCCTTGGGGCCGATGACTTCGCCGATCTTGTCTTTGGGGATCTGGATCGTCTCGATGCGAGGAGCGTTCTTATTGAGCTCGGTTCGCGGTTCGGAGATCACGCTGTTCATCGCCTCGAGAATGGTGAGGCGAGCGGTCTTCGCCTGTTCCAGGGCCTGTGCCAGAACCTCGGACGGAAGGCCCTGAAGCTTGGTGTCTAGCTGCAGGGCGGTGATGACGTTCGCCGTTCCCGCAACCTTGAAGTCCATGTCGCCCAAAGCATCTTCGGCCCCGAGGATGTCGGTGAGCGTGATGTATTTGCCACCCCGCTCGATGAGACCCATGGCAATACCGGCCACCGCATCCGAGATCGGAACTCCCGCATCCATGAGCGAGAGCGAAGACGCGCAGACCGAGGCCATCGAAGTCGAGCCGTTCGACGAGAGGACTTCGGAGACGAGACGGAGTGCGTATGGGAACTCCTCCTCGTTTGGAATGACCGGGAGCAATGCTCTCTCCGCCAGAGCGCCATGACCGATCTCCCGCCGGCGGGGTCCCCTCATGGGACCAGCCTCGCCGGTGGCGTAAGGCGGCATGTTGTAGTGGTGCATGTAGCGCTTGCCCTCCTCGGGAGAAAGGGTGTCGAGCATTTGCTCCATCTTCAACATCCCCAGGGTGGTGAGGTTCAGCACCTGTGTCTCTCCTCGCTGGAAGAGACCAGAGCCATGGGCGCGGGAGACCACACCCACTTCGACACTCAGCGGACGAAGGTCCGTTGGGGCGCGGCCGTCAAGCCGCACGCCTTCATCGACCACCCTGGCTCGCATCATGTCTTTGAGGACCGACTTGAAGGCTCGCTTAAAGGTGTCCAGTTCCTCATCGGTTACCGCCAATTCGGTAGCAGTTGCAGTCGCCGCCTCGCTCTCGGCCTGGTTGCGCTCGGCCTTGCCGGCTATGCGGATGACCTGCTCAAGCTTGGGTCGAGCGGTCGCCTCGACCCGCTGAAACAATTCGCTCGGGTAGTCGAGGGCTACTGGCCACTCGGCTTCCTTCCGCCCGGCTCGCTCCAGCAGCTGGTTCTGCAAATCGATGACTTCCGAAATGGCGGCCTTGGCGGTCTCGAGACCGGCAGCAACACTGGTCTCGTCGGACGCAGGATCTCCCGCCGCCACGAGACGCAAGCCATTCGGCGTTGCCGAAGCCTCGACCATGATGATGTCGATCCCGCCATCGCCATTGCGGCCTCCGGCCACCACCATCTCGAATACTGATTCGTCGAGGTCGTCATGAGTCGGAAAGGCAATCCATTCGCCCTTCTTCAGAGCCAGCCTCACTCCCCCGAGCGGCCCCTCGAAGGGAATTCCGCTGATAGTGAGTGCGGCGGAGGCGCCGTTGAGGGCGACCACGTCGAAGAGGTTCTCTCCATCGACGGCCAGCGTGGTGGCGACGATATGGGTCTCGCATCGGAAGTCGTCGCGAAAAGACGGCCGCAAAGGGCGGTCGATCAGACGGGCGGCGAGAGTGGCGTCCTCGGTGGGCCGTCCCTCGCGGCGGAAGAAGGAACCGGGGATACGACCGACGGCATACATCCGCTCTTCGATGTCGACGGTGAGGGGGAAGAAGTCGATTCCCTCCCGCAGGGTCTTGTTGGCGGTTGCGGTAACCAGGATCTCGGTTTCGCCCAGACGGGCGACGACTGCGCCGTCGGCTTGGCCGGCCAGCTTGCCGGTGGAAAACGACAGGGTCTTACCCCCGACGGGACCGCTCACGGTGATTTCGGGCACTAAGTGCTCCTTTGTTTGTTAGGAGCCGGCCCGTTACCAGTGGTGAGCGCTCGCAAGCGGGCGAGCGTTCGCAACTAGCAACCGGCCTGGCTCGGCCTGTTCGATCCCCCCGATCGCGCTGTTGGACAGCTAGCGACGGAGACCGAGTTGGGCGACGATCTTGCGATACCTCTCGACATCCCGATTCCTCAGGTAGTCGAGCAAGCGACGCCGTCTCCCGACCATCATCAACAGCCCCCGTCGACCGTGATGATCGCCTTTATGAAGGCGAAGATGCTCGGTCAGGTGGTTGATCCGTTCGGTCAGCAGGGCAACCTGCACTTCGGGCGAACCAGTGTCGCCGTCGTGATGGCCGAATTCGGTGACTATCTGTTGAGTGGTCTTCATGAACGCGCTAAACCTGCGTGTCGTGGGGAACGGAGCCCACATTAGCAGCCTCGAAAATCTGCTTGGCCGCCTCGACATCGGCTGAGATCTGGTCGACCAGCGCCGCGACCCCATCGAATTTCATCTCGTCGCGAATGCGGCTGAGGAATCTCAGCGCTATCGGATGCCCGTACGCGTCACCCTCCCAGTCCAGGAGGTGAGCTTCGACCCTCCGCTCCTTGCCGGCGAATGTCGGGCGAATCCCGATATTGACCACCGACCGATGAACTTCCTCACCCATTACTGCCCAAGCGGCATACACCCCATCGGCGGGAATTTGAATTTCGGGGGCGATGGCCAAGTTGGCGGTGGGAAAACCAATTACCTTTCCGCGACGATCCCCGACGGCCACGGTGCCTTTGATCTCGTAAGGGCGCCCGAGCATCCGGGCGGCTTCCTCCACCTCACCGGAGCCGAGCGCGGTGCGAATCCTGGTTGACGAAATCACGCTTTCGCCGGCTCCAACCATGTCCAAAACTTCGACCTCGAACCCGAGTTCAGGACCGATCTCGACCAGAAAGTCGGCATCCCCACCGCGATCGCGGCCGAACCGAAAGTCGGCTCCGATCACCACCAGCCGTGCCGCCACAGCGTCGACCAGCACACGCCGACAGAACACGTCGGCGGTTAGTTCTCGGATGTCGGGGAAGTTGAGGACGCCGGCAACCTCCACTCCCAAGCCCCGAAACTGCTCGAGGCGTTGATCGAGGTCCGTCAGCATCCTGGGGGCACGATCCGGTGCGAGGATGGCGAGCGGATGGGGATCGAAGGTCAGCACAGCGGGATCGAGCTCGCCCGAATGGGCCACCAGATTGGCGATGACCTGGCGATGGCCACGATGAACGCCGTCGAAGACGCCGATGGTGACGGCAGTGGGCGCCGCCACCTCCCATTCGTAGGGATGCCCGCGAAGGACGATCACGCCAGCACTACCTCGGCCACCGCCTCACGACCCCTTTGGCGATAGACCGCCAGCAGATGATCCTCACGATCGAGCACGGCCCAATGGCCGTCGCGAGCTGACGGTGAAGGAAGTCGTCGCCCGTGACGAACTGCGATCGCCTCCTCTTCCGAAGCCCGCCACTCTGTGAGCCCGGACACGGCCTCGACCGGATCGCGCAGATGGCTGGCCCATGAAGCCAGGCCTTCGATGGTGACGGCATGACTGAGGTCAAAGACTCCGACCCGGGTTCGCCGCAGAGACAGCAGGTGAGCGCGTCCCCCGAGCGAGCGAGCAATGTCGTCGGCGAGCGATCGGATATACGTTCCTTTCGAGCAGACGACGCGCAACTCCGCGCTCGGGAATTCGCCCGGGAAGAAGTCGTTCAATTCGAGCTCGTGGATCGTGACCAGGCGGGGCTGGCGATCTACCTCGACGCCACTGCGGGCGAGTTCGTACAGGCGTTTTCCCTCGTGCTTGAGCGCTGAGACCATCGGAGGAACCTGTTCGATCTCACCACGGAAGGCCAGAAGGGCATCCATCAGCGTTTGCTGATCGAAAGTCATCCGAGCGCGGGCGGTCTCCGTCCCATCGGCGTCGAGAGTGTCGGTGGCGACGCCGAACTGAACGAATGCCTCGTACTCCTTCTCCTGATCCTGGACATAACGAATCAGCCGCGTCGCCCGGCCCAACGCCAGGACGACCACCCCGGTCGCGATCGGGTCAAGAGTGCCGGCATGTCCGATCTTGCGTATCCCCGTGACCCTCCGGGCCTGAGCCACGACATCGTGAGAGGTGATGCCTCGAGGCTTGTCGACCACCAACAGGCCGAGGGCTGCCTCGCTCATGGATGGCCTTTGAGCAACCTCACCACCGCACGTACGGCATCTTCGGGTGCGCCCTCGAAAGTAAAGCCAGCGGCGTTGTGGTGGCCGCCTCCCCCGAGCGCGACGGCCACCGATCCAACGTCGATCTGCCCGCGGCTGCGAAGACTGCCTTTGAAGACGCCGGGTGCATGTTGCTTGAGCATCATCGCCGCGCTTGCCTCGATCGGTAGACGGACCAGATCGATCAAGGAATCCGTGTCGGCGAGCCCAATACCGGCCGCTTCCAGATCGGATTGATAGAGCGTCGACCAGACCAGCCCCACCTCTTCTATCAGTTGCGCCCGGGCGAGAACCGCAGCCGCGACCGGCAGATATCCGAAGGCGGTCTCTTCGTAGACGTGCTGGCCGATCTCCTCTGGGCGCGCCCCCAATTCGACCAGCCGGGCCGCCAATCGCAGCGTGGCCGGGCGCGTGTTGGAGTACTGGAAGCGACCGGTGTCGGTGACGAGACCGGTGAGGAAACATGTGGCCACCCGGGAATCGACTTTCCAACCAACCTCCTCTGTGAGGGAAAAGGCGATTTCGGCGGTGGCGGCGGCAGTGGGGTCGATCAGGTTGATGTGCCCGAAGCCGCCGGAGCCGGCGGCGTGATGATCCAAGACGATCAGGTTTCGGGCGGCGGTGGCATGAGGGGCGAGATCACCGAGGCGTTCGAGGTTGCCGCTATCGAATGTGACCAAGACCTCTGGCGCTTGAGGAACCTTGGTGGGGGGAACGAGAAGTTCTGTGGGCAGGAAGCGATAGGTGGGCCCCAGTTCGAAAGGAGGCCCGAAGGTTGGAAGGACGACTTTTCCCGCCTGCTTGGCGGCGAGGGCCACCCCCAGCATGCTGCCGAGTGCGTCGCCATCGGGCCCGAGATGACAGGTCATGACGATCTCGGGGGCCTCACCGAGAACACGCGCCGCCTTGGCGAGGGCCTTTGCGTCAACTGTCATGTTGCTCCAACTCGCGTAACAGGGCATCGATCCGCTCGCCTTGGACCACACCCTGATCCTGGCGAAATTCGAGAGTGGGCGTGTACTTGGTGTGGATCTGGCGCCCCATGGCGGCCCGGAGCCGCGGGGCCGCTGCCGTCAAGCCTCTGATCGTCTCGTCGAGGTGATCCTGGTCGAGGGCGGAGACATACACGATTGCTCTCCGCATATCCGGGGCGACCTCCACTCCGGTGATCGTCACCATTCCCAGCCGGGGGTCGGCGAGCTCTTCGACTTCCTCGGCCAGCACCTCCCGAATGATTGCGTTGATCCGGCGCGTGCGGGGAAACGACGGCTTGCTCATGGCTAGTCCTCCGAGTAATAGACGGCCACCTCGCACACCTCGACCTCGAGGTTGTCCTCAACGTAGCGCCGCACCTTCTCAATTTGAGACTCGAGCCGGCCGCCGTCGGCCGCCACCAGCGCTACCCCCACGACCGAACGCTGCCAGGCGTTCTGATATCCAACCTCGGCCACGCTCACCGAAAGGCGGCGTCGCAGGCCCTCGGTGATAGGACGAAGAACAGCGCGCTTTTCCTTCAGCGAATGGCAATTGGGGAGAAATAGCTCGAAGCGAAGGGCGGCAGCCCGCATCAGGTGCGGGCGACCTCTTCAATCTGGTAGGCCTCGATTGTGTCGCCCTCCTTGACGTCGTTGAAGCCGGCGAGTCCGATTCCGCATTCGAATCCAGCTGCAACCGCCCTGACATCGTCCTTGAATCGCCGCAGCGAACCGATGACGCCATCAAAGACAACGACGCCGTCTCGCAAGAGCCGGGCTTTGGAGTTGCGGACGATCTCGCCTTCGGTGACGTAACAACCGGCCACTGTTCCCATGCGCGGCACCTTGAAAAGGGCTCGGACCTCAGCGGTTCCCAGGACCACTTCGACTTCATCAGGAGCAAGCCGGCCTACCAGCATCGCTTCGATGTCTTCGAGGAGTTCGTAAATGATGCCGTATGTTCGGATCTCGATCGCCTTTTCCTCGGCCAGGCGGCGGGTCTTGCCGTCGGGGCGGACGTTGAACCCGATGATGACGGCCTCCGTCACCTCGGCCAGCTTGACGTCGTTCTCGTTGATGCCACCGATGGCTCCGTGCATGATCTCGATCCGGCCGCCTTCGCGGGTGATCTTCCCGAGCGATTCCCGCAGCGCCTCCAGAGAACCATGGGCGTCCACCTTGAGAATGACCCGGAGCTCGGCTTCGTCGGCGCGGAGTTGTTCGAGAAGGTTGGCGAGCCGCTCGCGCGCCGTTGCCGGAGTATTCAGTGTCGCGTCGCGATCAGCGTCGGCGCGCTGCTGCGCCTTCGAGCGCGCTTCCTTCTCATTGGGCAACACCTCGAACGAGTCGCCGGCGGTGGGGATCTCGTCCCAGCCCATGATCAGGACCGGTGTCGAGGGAACCGCCTCCTTTTGACGATTGCCACTCCAGTCGAGCATGGCCCGCACCCGGCCCGCGGTGGAACCGGCCACGAATGAGTCGCCGGTATGAAGAGTTCCTCGCTGGACGATCACCGTTGCCGTCGGCCCCATGCCAGGGTCGAGTTGAGACTCGATCACCACGCCGGAGGCAGCGGGCTTGGGATTGGCGCGGAAGTTCTCCAACTGGGCGATGAGATCGATCAATTCGAGAAGGTGGTCGACCCCCTGGCCCGTCACAGCCGACACCTCGACGACTGGAACGTCACCGCCGAGGTCTTCGGTGATCACCTCGTACTCGGTGAGCATGGTTCGAACCCGCAGCGGGTTCGCTTCGGGAAGATCGACCTTATTGACGGCGACGATCATCTTGACCCCGGCAGCGCGGGTGTGGCTGATCGCCTCGATGGTTTGGGGCATCACCCCGTCGTTGGCCGCGACGACTAGCACCACGATGTCAGTGATCTCGGCTCCGCGGGCGCGGAGGGCGGTAAAGGCTTCGTGACCGGGCGTATCGATGAATGTGATCAGCCGATCGCCGATTTGGACCTGATAGGCACCGATGTGCTGGGTGATGCCACCCTGTTCGCCGGCGACGACATTGCTCTTGCGAATGGTGTCGAGCAGCGTGGTCTTGCCATGGTCGACGTGTCCCATGATGGTGACGACGGGCGGGCGCGGCGCCAACTCTGACTCCGCATCGTCGAACGAAGGGCGGGGTGTGACCTTGGGAGCGGGGGGTGGCGGAGCTTCGACCTCGACGATGGCGGCGAATTGCTCGGCGACTGATTCGAGATGCTCGGCGGGCATCGGCGCCCCGGCCCCGATCAGGACTCCCCTACTCATGAGCGCCTTCACCAACTCGGCCGGTGTCTCGCCCAACGCCTCCGCCACCTGCGCCACGCTGGGGTTGGCGGGGACGGTTACCAATCGAATCTCGCGGGGCGGTTCCTCGGGCTCAGGCTCTGGTTCGGGCTCGGGCTCGGGCTGAGCCGGCGGGGCTTTGGCTTCGCCGATAGCCAGCCGAACCAGATCAGCATCGGTCTCCTCGATGCTCGAGGAGGCTGTCTTCGCCTCAATCCCCAACTCATGGGCCTGGTCGAGGACCTCTTTTGATTCGAGGCCCAGCTCGCGGGCCAGCTCATAAATCCGAAGCTTTGCCACCTACTGGACCCTCTCGGTGGCCTCGGCGTCGTCTGCTGGCGTGCCCTCGTCCACCGCCGCAGGCTCGGGCTCTTCATCCTTCGCCCCGGTGAACGCCTCGACCGGGGTCGGCTCCTCTTCGGCTTCGGGGCTGGGTTCGGCGACAGGAATAGCTGTTTCGGAAGGTTCCGGAACCAATTCCGCCGCGGGCTCTTCGGTTACTTCTTCCATCGGGGGCCGGTCGGAGCGGATGTCGACTTTGAACCCCGACAGGCGGGCGGCGAGGCGGGCGTTCTGTCCCTCCTTACCGATGGCCAGAGAGAGCTGGTGATCGCTGACAATGACCTCGGCCACCTTGTTCTCTTCGTCAACCTTGACCTCTTTCACCTTCGCCGGCCCGAGCGCCTCGGCGATGAACTGGCTGGTGTTCTCCCGCCACTGGACAACATCGACCTTCTCGCCCCGCAGCTCGTTGACGACCTGGCGGACCCGGGATCCCCGTGCCCCCACACATGCACCCTTGGGGTCGACATTGGGATCGTGCGAGATGACTGCGATCTTGGTCCGGTGACCCGGCTCGCGGGCGATGGCCACGATTTCGACGGTTCCATCGGCCAGCTCGGGGACTTCGAGCTCCAGCAACCGGCGGACGAGGTCGGGATGGCTGCGACTCACCACGATTTGAGGTCCCTTGGTCTCGTTGCGTACCTCGAGGATCAGTGCCTTCACCCGATTTCCGCGGTCGAGCCGCTCGTAGGGAATTCGTTCCGATCCGGGAAGGATCGCCTCGGCATCGCCCAGATCGAGGATCGTGAAACGACCGTCGACTTGCTGGACAATGGCGGTGACGAGGTCACCTTCGCGGCCGGCGTAGACGTCGAAGACCTGCTCCCGCTTGGCATCGCGCAGCTTCTGCTGGATCACCTGCTTCGCAGTCTGGGCCGCAATGCGTCCGAAGTCGGCCGGAGTGTCCTCCCACTCCCGAGTGACGTTGCCATCGTCGTCGAGCTCCTGGGCATAGACGGTGATGTCACCATCGTCGGCGTCAATGGTGACCCGGGCTTCCTCGGCGGCGCCCGGGCTGCGCTTGTACGCGGACACGAGAGCGTTGGCAATGGCATCGAGAATCGTGTCGACCGAGACTCCGCGCTCGCGAGCCAGCAGATCGAGCGCTTCCAAGACCTGGGCGTCGATCTTCATGAGCTCCTCGACTTCTGCCCGGGTTTGGGCGGCTTCTCCCAAGTGAAAACGGTCCGGGCGGATACGACGTCGGAAAGGGAGATCGACTCGGGACCATGTTCGGTGGTAACGGTGAGTTCGTTCTCCCCCGAGCCGGTCAGCACGCCGCGCCGTGTTCCCGCTTCGGTTTTGACCACCACCTCGCGGCCCACGGACTTCTGGAAGTGGCGGGGGCGGGTGAGCTTGCGCTCGAGCCCCGGCGACGTCACTTCGAGTTGATAGGGCCCGTCGAGTTCCGGGGTCTCCTCGAGGTTGTCCAGCAAGCGGGAAAGGCTTCGAGAGACGTCGGCGATGCGGTCGAGATCCACCTTCTCGGTCTCCGAATCAATCACCACACGCAGAATTCGGGAACGCCCGCGGCCGACCAGCTCGAGGTCATCGAGCTCGATCCGCTCAGCGGCGAGATACGGCTCCACCGCCGCCCAAACCGCCCGCAATTGCTGGCTTTCCATCACCCGCACGAAGTTCCTTTCACACACGAAAAAAGGTGGGCAGGGCGCCCACCTCTCCTGAAAGCGTCCTTAACTTGGCCGGGGAATTATAACGCCCGGTGGCTTCTAGCGAATTCCTCCATGAACTCGCTGAGCACCTCGACTGAGTCGATCGGCAGCGCCGCATAGAGACTCGCCCGGCAGCCGCCGACGCTGCGATGACCCTTGAGCCCGATCATGTGCCTTGACTCTGCCTCCTTGAGGAAAAGTGCCTCGAGCGAAGGCTCTGGAAGGCGGAAGACCACGTTCATGTGGGATCGGAATCTCTCGCCTACAGGATTCCGATAAAAGCCCTCGCTTCGGTCAATGGTCTGATAAATGCGCCCAGCTTTTTCCGCCGCCTGTTTTTCCAGCGCCCGCACTCCCCCAGAGGCCTCCATGCGGCGCAGCACCTTCCCCATCAGATAAATCGAAAACATCGGCGGGGTGTTGCCCAGTGAGTTCGATTTGGCGTGCCAG
>DATBKE010000214.1:0-6454 GCA_036556085.1 Acidimicrobiia bacterium
GCGATTGCCTGAGCCAAGCCCTCGTCGGATGGGGGGCTGACTGTGACGATGCCTCCCCGGAAGACGTCGGCGAAGTCGGGGTATTCGAGCGGCCGGTCGAAGAAGTCGGCTCGCATGGTCAATACGAGGCGGATCCGGCTCCGCTCGTCGGATGCGACCGTGGTCAGGCTGTCGAGAAAGGATCGCCGCACGTCTTCGCTGGCGATACTGGAAAACACCTCCTCGAACTGATCGATGATCAGCACCAGGCGGCTCTCGTCGGAGGGGAGCAGCTGCTTGCAGGCCCGGATGAGACCGCGCTCATCCGCCGACAGATCCGACAGAAGGTTGTCCGGCCGATCTACAGCCACTCGTAGCAACGCTGCTTCGAGCTCCTCGAACGGGTATGAGCCCGGGAACATGTCGGTGAACAGCCACCCTCTCGAGCCGGGGAGGCCCCCGGCCCGCAGGGCCGGGATGAGACCGGCCCTCACCACCGACGACTTCCCGCTGCCGGACGGGCCGACCACCGCCACCAGCGGATGTGCTCCCACCGCCCGCAGGAGGTCGTCGATCAGTGCCTCTCTTCCGTGGAAGTCGAGCGAGTCTGTCTCGTTGAATGCCCGCAGACCCTTATAGGGGTTGCGAGCCGGAGCAGCGCCGGGAGCAGCCTCCTCGGTGTCTGCCGCCGCCACAACGTCGACCCCAACGGCTTGTCGCACGGCCCTCAAGAAGTCCTCGACCTTCTCGAATCGGTTGGCCGGCTGGTCGTCCATGGCCCTGTGAAGTGCCTCCCCGAGTTCGGTTGGGAGACCGGGCCGGACCTCTTCGAGCAGTGGCAGCGGGCCCCGGCCCGATGGATGGACTCCAGTGAGCAGCTGAAACGCCAGGATGGCGAAGCTGAAGATGTCCGAGCGCGGGGTCAGTGGTTCCCCTCGGATCTCCTCGGGCGGGACATAGGCGAGGGAGGTCGTCATCGGCGCACCCAGATCGTCTGCCATCCGGGTGGCGATTCCGAAGTCGGACAGGTAGGCGTTGCCGTCCTCATCGAGGAGGACGTTCCCGGGCTTGATGTCGCGATGCAGCACCCCTTGGCGGTGGGCGTGTGCCACCGCCGAGCCAACCTGCTCGAGTAGCCGCAACGCCGGTCCGAGATTCCACGGTCCTCTGCGCAGGGTCTCTGCCAGGTTGCCGCCCCGCATGTATGGCATCACCAGGTAGGCCCCGTCTGGATCCCGCCAGAAGTCGAACAGCGTGACGATGTGGGGGTGCTCGAGCCGGGCCACCACCTGTGCCTCCGCCTCGAAACGGCGGACGAAGTCCGCACGGTTCACGTATTCGGGGCGGAGAACCTTGATCGCCACTTCCCGACCGACCGATGGTTGATAGGCCCGATACACCACGCCGTAGTCGCCCTCACCCACCTGATCGCGCAGCTCATATCCGCGCACCGTCCGGTCGAAGACGGGTCGGGGATGCGAATGGCCGTCGAGCCGCAATGGGGGAAAGTCGCGCGGCAGGCCGTCAATTAGGAGTTGGAATAGCTGTTGAGGGCGGCCGAGGCCCCGCAACTTGAACTCTCCCAGTGACACCGAGCAGTCCGGCTCCGCCGTTTGCAGGCGGTCGTGGGCCTCGGCTGAGAGAAGCACCTGGCCTCCATGGGCCAGTGCGGTCATGCGGGCACATCGGTTCAACGGTGTCCCGAAGAAATCGGTGTCCCGTTGCTTGACTTCTCCCGTATCGATCGCCATCCGGACCCTGAGCGGTCCTATGTCTCCCCAATCGAGAGAACTCGCCTTCTCCTGAAAGACCCGGGCAGCATCGACAGCCTCGCAGACCTCGGTGAAAGACGCCCAAATCCCATCACCCGTCCGCTTGAACACGATCCCTCCCTGGGAGGCGATCGCATCCTCTAGGAGCCGATCGTGGGTGGCGAGTGCCGTCGACATGGCTTCGGGATGAAGCTCCCACATGAGGGTCGAATCCTCGAGGTCGGTGAAGAGGAATGTGAGGTTCCTCACCTCCGGCTCGTCTGTGAGATCGAGGCTCGGATCCTGCTCGAGGATCCTTTGCTCGAGGTCCCGCAGCTCGGAGGAAGGGTCGATTCCCAATTCCTCGGCGAGCAGCATCCGGGTCCGCTGAAAGGCTCGCAACGCATCGGCCTGGCGGCCCGACCGGTAGAGGGCGAGCATGTGCATCCAGTGCAGGCGCTCCCTGAACGGATGCTCGCGGGTCAGAGTCTCCAACTCCCCGATTACTCGTCGGTGGTTGCCCATCGCCAGGTCGGCCTCGATCCGATACTCGACCGCTGCCAGCCTCAGCTCTCCCAGCCGTGCCACTTCGGCTGCCAGAGCGGGCTCGCCGCCGAGGTCGCCATAAGGAAGGCCTTGCCACAACTCCAGCGACTGTTGCAAGAAGGTGAGGGCCCCCAGTGGATTGGATTCGATCTGGCCGCGCCCCTGATCGACGAGGTGCTCGAAGCGCAGCGCATCCAGCGAGCCCTCTCCTAGGGTTACCCGGTAGCCGTCCCCTTCTCGCGTTAGCTCCCCGCCCAGTTCGCGGCGCAGGTGGGAGACATAGCTGTGGAGAGTGGTCTTGGCCGCCTCAGGCGCCTCGCCAGCCCAAACGGCCTCGATGAGGGCATCCTGCGAGACCACCCGGTTGGGATTGGCCAGCAACACGGCCAGGACCATGCGCTGGCGCCTGCCGCCGAGCGACCGCGGCTGGCCCTCCAGATAGGCGCTGACGGGCCCAAGGACTCGGTATTCCACTCTCTCCATACTCGCAAATCCCTACCGCGTCCGCGGCTGATGGCTAATCCGCCTCGAGGATCGAAGTCGGCTCTTGTAGGACGCTTGAAGGGCTGAGGGTCCGCGCCCAAAGGCCCCCCTCAAGTGACTTACAAGCCAGGGCAAGTATGAATCGAGATGCCGAAAGGAGCAGAACGTTCGAATGGGCTTGACAAGACTCCAAGAGACCACCTCGATTACGAAAACCGGCTGGAAGTGTCTATTGCTGGCCGTCGCAACGCTTGCTGCGATCGCCTGCAACGGCATCGCCGACCGTCAGTCGGCTTATCCGCAACACCCCGGAGCGACGGAGGCCGCCTCCCACGGCGGCCTCTAGACGGAGGCGCGCCGACGACCAACGTCGAGGGTCAAAGGATCGACTCGCCCCCCTACCGGTCCACCGGGTTCGGTCCCCCGCTTTTCGGACTGCATCAACACCATGTGGCTCCTGCAGCTGATGACCTCTGGATGGCCTAGTGCATCCTGGGATGAGAGCTCTCGCTCGAGTCGGGATGTCCCTTGCCCTGATTGCCTCACCGCCTGCAACATCCCCGCCTCTCCGGCCGGCACGCCCACCGCCGAGGTCAGCACGCCGACGAGCCAGCCTCGACCCTCCACCACGACCGAGTCCAGCAGCCATGCCGTACCCACCATCGCCTTCCCCGCCTCGACCTCTATCACCGAGCCTGCAAGCACCGACACAACCCAGGAGAACGCCGACACGGGTAGCCACGCATTGGGGTTGGAGGTGAGCGCCAGCGGATTCACCAGCATTACCAATCCGGACTCCGAGGATGTGACCTGGGGCGTCGTGATCAGGAACCCCAACCTCGGGGACTACGCGACGACCACAACCATACAGGTGGACTTACTAGATGAATCGGGAAGGGTCGTGGCAAGTGTTCACGACTCCATCGGTGGTATCACGGCCGGTGGCACAGGAGCGGTGGCTGGCCTGTTGGAGGACGTGCCCAAAGCAAGGTCGATGCAGATCGAGCAGCACGTCGGCCATTGGGAGGGTTCCGCCGCACCCAACTTCTCGGCGGGGCTCGACTCCCGGCACCCCTACCACGAGGGTGACAGGACCGTCAGCCTCCGGGTGTCCAATCCGTTCACGTCCGGCATGAGCATGGTCCGCCTCGTCACCATATTCCACGATGGCGCAGGCCAGGTCGTTGGCGGCAATGCGACGATCATCGGCTGTGTCCCAAACACCCAGGCCTTGGTCCAGGTACCTGTGCCGGTCGATCTCCAGGTGGCTTCCGTCAATGGCTATGCATCGTGGACCGCGGACAGCAGATTCGGCTTCGAGTCTGGCTGCTGACCGTGTCGGGTATTCGAAACTCACGCATTTGGCTGTCGTGCGACCGCCGTCGGCTTGGCTTTACAACTAGAAACCGGTGAACGGATGAATCCACCTGTGCGTCTGCCGGCCGTGAAGGTTCCATTGGTGACGTTGGTCGTGTTCACCCTGGCTGCCTGCGCTCCAGCACCGGCACCAACTTCGACGGCCGGTGCGCCGGGCACCCAGCCCGAGAGCGGCACCACCCAGCCCTCGGTCCAGCCCACCTACGTCTTGCCGCCGGATGTGACGTTCCCACCCCCACCGACCAGTGCTCCCGAGGCCGCGCCTCTGTTCCCGTCACCTGTGTCCGAAGGGGTGATTCCAGTGGGCGGGACGGGCGATCCTTCAATCGTCGGTGGTGTTCTGATCCCCCAATACGACGGGGTGATCGTCAGTCCTTACTCAGGTGAGCCGATCACCATCCCCGCAGCTTCCCGGTCGCAACCGACCTTGGTGGCAATCTCGGACGAAGCTGGCGGTCTGCTCTACCAGCGGAGCCAGTCGGGCCCCATCCTGCATCTACCCGCCAACGCCCTCCTCTCCGAGGTGCTAGTCGGCAAGGGCCCGGACCGGATTCTTCGAGTTGTGGGGATGGTCGACGGAAGCCTCTATTACCTGGCCGACGATGTTCGCCTCCACAGAGTCGACATCGAGTCCCGCCAGACCGAACTGCTGTTGGAGAGGGAGGAGGCCTTCTTCAGCCGTGAGGTCCCATCGATCTCCACCGATGGGACCTTCATCGCCATCAGGCATGCAACCGATCCCGTTGCCTGCATCGAATCTTCGTGGTTCGAATTCATCCGTGTCGGTGAGGAGGCGGCGTTCGAGGTGGATGGCAACCCCCTTCCGGCGCCTGGCAACTGCCAGTCCGGCCTGGCCAACTGGCTGCAGGTAGTCGACGGGGTGGCGTACTGGCTCGAGCATCCCTTGGTGGAGCCTCCTCTGCCCTATAGGCCCATGCCGAGGAGCTTGGACCTGACCACGGGGGAAGTGACCGACTACGACCTGCTGCCGGAACCGGGAGAGGCAACCGAGGCGGTGAAGAAGGCCACCATCGGCTCCAGGGTCCCGCTCTGGGCCCGAACTGTGATGCGGGTCAACCCCGGCGGCACCATCACCACCTGGGACGTCGGATCTTGGGGAATGAAGGTCGGGACCCTGGGCGACAATCCACTTCTCACCGAGTTCGAGGCGGCGGCACCACTCGGCTTCAAGCCGATCTTCCCGTACACATCCCCGATCTATATCGCCGAGGGCGCCCGGTTGGCGCCGTGAGCGTCCTCTGAACCAAGGCGCGGCTTTCAACGTCACGAGAACGAATCCGCCGTTCCACCTGCTGATCCCGTGAGAATGAAAGACTGCTGAACGGCTCTCGGGCCGAAGTAGTCAGACAGGCCTCATCCGAGGCTTCTATCGAGGGAGCCGGTGGAGAAGGCTCACCCCGCTGCCGATCTCCGCTTTCATCCGGCTATTCGTCGAGGCTTGCTCGATGCGTCCCCAGATCGTGTGTCAGCCCGCTAGCGCTCTCTGCAACCCCTTCAGCACCCGGTCCAGGTCGCCCAGATCGATCGACTCGTCGGGACGGTGGGCGAGGGCGGTTTCCCCCGGTCCATAATTGATGGCGGGAATGCCAAACTCGCCGAGCCTGGCCACATCGGTCCAGCCCTGCTTGGCGGTGAAGGGACATCCGGTCGCCTCGACCAACCTCGTTACGAATGGATGCCCGGTGTCCACCGAGCCTGCCGGAGCCGCGTCAACCACCTCTACCTCGTCAGCGTCGCGGCACTCCTCCTGGATCATCTCGATGGCGGACTGGATCGAGTGATCGGGAGTGAAACGGAAGTTCACGTTCGCCTCGAAGAGCGAAGGAACGACGTTGTTGGCGACGCCGCCCGAGACTTTGGTGACCGACATCACCTCCTGATAGACCAGGCCATTGATCACCACGTCCCGAGGCTGGCGCCTGTGCATGGCCGCCAGCCAGTCCCCGGCTTTGGTTATGGCGTTTTCCCCCAGCCAGGGGCGAGCCGAATGGGCTGCCCTGCCGTGGAAACGCACCACGGCATTGACGACCCCATTGCAGCCGACCTGCAGCTCTCCATCTGACGGCTCCAGGACGACTCCGAAGTGAGCTGAGCGCAGCCACCCGACCTCTTGCAGCACCAGAGCCAGCTCGTTGCCGGCGGCGGGCCCCTCCTCGCCGGCGTAGAAGACCCCCGCTACGGCCCATGACGTGGGGCCCGGGTCCTCGAGCAGGTGGATCATCGCCGCCAGGCCGCCCTTCATGTCGCAAGCCCCCAGCCCGAACAAGCGGCCGCCTTCGACATTGGTGAGGCCCTGA
>DATBKE010000215.1:0-3305 GCA_036556085.1 Acidimicrobiia bacterium
TCGTGCTGGCGAACCCAAGCCAGAAGCAGCTTCAGTCCGATCCCGGTATAGACCAGACCCGCCGGAACCCACATGATCACCCCCGCCAGCTGCTGGTCGGCGAGCGGATCGAGTCCGTAAGCGCGGGTGGTCGCCGAATAGACCCAATACCAAGGGGATTCGGCGAAGGTCAGGAGGAGGGCGAGAAACACGCTTTGCAGCGCCATGGCGAAGACCAAGAGCACACCGAGTCCCTCCGGTTGTCGGCCGAATCCCACGGCGCGCCAGAAGATGACCGCGGTCCCAAGGAAGCTGAGATGCTCGAGACCGTGGAGGAGCGGATTGACTACCGCCGCGTTGTAGGGACCGGCGGCGTGCCAAAACCAGATGGTGGCCGTATGCAAGAGCCAGGCCAGGGTGGGTGATAGCCGTTGAGGAAGCGGGACGCGGATCGCTCGCGCCAACAACGGTCCGGCGACAAGAATGAGCAGCAGATGTTGGACCATGTGAGCCGAGGCAAGGGCATGGGCCATCTCCTCGAGGGGAGACAGGAGGGCAATGCCCACCACAGCCAGGGCGATGAGCAGGGACCGCCTCGAGATCAGCACGGGCGGAAGAAGAGGGCCGGCAACCCGACGAAGACGGTGGCGACGAAGAACGAGATGCCGAGAATCCCCCCGGCTTTGACCAACGGCTGGTGCGGCGAGTCGCCGTCGGCATTGCGAAAGGCGCGGAGCATTAGCCAGATCACCGGGATTGCGGTGACAAGCGTCAGGCTCATGGTGATCAATGAAACGGTGGGAATGCCGCCGTTCTCGGTAAAGGCGAGAGTGGAAACGCAAGCCGCCTCGGCCGCGAGGTAGACCACCCAGAAGAAGAAGTACCAGATCACCGGTCCCGCCAGAAACAGGACGATCCACCGGTCGGGTCGGAGATGGGGATGCGGTCGCTGACCGCTCGGGTGGGTCATTCAGTGGGACTTCCAGTATGGGAGAGCCCTCGGTCTATCAGTATCGAGAACCAGAGCTGGCGACGACTCCGTATAAGCGTCGGCGGTACTGTGCCGCTGGGAAACGAGGGTGAGGGTGCGTGCGAAGGGAGGTGGGTCGGTTATTCGCCTAATCGCCTTCGGACAAACATGTTTCAACCAAGCTAGGGAGGAGGATCTGTGACACGGAAACTGATTCTGTTCACAGTCGGGGTGGTAGCCATGACAGTGCTGGGGTTAGGTGTGGCCCTGGCACAGGGAACGAAAACTGTGCGAACCTTGGGGGACGAGGTTCTGAAGCCGAACGTCGGCGTTCATGCCACCTTGCACTTTTCGCCTGGTCCGATCAACGTCGAGCCTGGCGACGCGGTGACGTGGGTAGGTGCCGACAAAGCAGGGGCTCCCCATACCGTGACGCTGACGAGAGACCCGGGCGTACTAGTCCAGACTTTCTCGGACTTCGCGCTTGGTACCTGTCCCGCCTGCGACGCTGCGAGTGGAGCCGCGTTCGGCGGTCACCTTGGCGGGCCGTCGCCGGTACTGGAGCTAGGAACCGGAGACGGATTTGGAGACGATGGCGACTCCATCCTCTTCGGCAATGGGTTCCCGAACAGCAACACTCAAACGCTTACCAACGTCACTCCCGGAGAAACCATCTATTACTTCTGCGCGTTCCACCCCTGGATGCAAGGGTCGATCGACGTAAAGGGATAGAGATTTAGTTCGTTCTACGCAGCTAGACCGCTCGGAACTAACTGATAAGAACGAATTTAGGTGAGGTAGGGGGTGAGGTAGAGGACGCCGAAGCCGATCCCCCACACCACCACCGCCGCCAGCCAGAAGCGGACCACGTTGTCGACCGGGGCGTGGCGGCGGGCGGTGTACTCGCCCCGCCAGGTCCAGTAGACGGTGAGCAGGCCCATGATCACCGCCGCCCCCGCGACGACGAGAACAAACCCGGCCAGGGTGTAGAAGATCGAGCCGTAGGCGTCGGTCTTCGAATCGAAGGGGAGAGTGCCCAGTTCGAAGGACTGGACCACCTCGGCCCCGAGGAGAAGCAACGTGGCGGCGCCGGTGCCCAACAAGAGCCCGGCGCGGCTGCCTTCCCTCATGGCGGCGCGGGCTCGACTAATAGTCAATCCACTGATGACTACCAGGGCCACCGCCAAGGAAGGCATCCCGAGATGGGGGAGGGCTGTTCCAGCTGGAGGCCAGTCGGGGTTGGCGATCATGAGATAGAAGTAGGAGAGGAGAAGGCTGGCGAAGGCGATGGCGACGAAGAGGACGATCAATCCCATCCCCCATTTCGCCACTTGCAGACTTCCTCCCACCCGGACCGGGATCCCGTGCCTTTCCTCGAATTCGACCTCTTCTTTTTCGGTGATGGGGGCGGTTTGGGGACGGTTCCACAACACCACCCCAGCGATGACGATCGCCGCCCCGACGAAGGCTCCCCAGCGGACCTTGAAGAGCTCGGCGGCGAAGATGATGACGGTCCCGACCGCAGCGACGAAGGGCCAGATCGAGGGGCCGGCCACCCGGAAGATCTCCTCGGGCCGTCCGGTAGCGGTCCCGGTAACCAGGGCCGCTCGCCAGCGCAGTGGCCACTCAGACAAAGCTCGCACCAGACGTTCGTCCTCCCCGCGATGGAGCTCGCTTTGATCCCAGAGGGGATGACGGCTCTCGACGATGGGCGGCACCGACCAGCTGTGCTGGAGCGGGGGTGAGCTGACCGCCCACTCCAAAGTGTCTCCACCCCAGGGGTTGTTCCCTGCCACCTCTCCCTGACGGAGGCTGTAGACGAGATTCCAGATGAAGACCGAAATCCCGGCGACGATGATGAAGACCCCAATGGTTGAGACGAGGTTGTAGGTCTCCCATCCCAACCCCTCGGGATAGGTGTAAATCCGGCGGGGCATTCCCATCAGACCGACGATGTGCATTGGGAAGAAGGTCACGTTCACTCCGACGAAGAGGAGCCAGAAGTTCCACCACCCGAGCCTTTCGTTGAGGAGCTTTCCGGTGTACTTCGGCAACCAGTGATAGACGCCGGCAAAGATCGGAAATGCCACCCCGCCGATGAGGACGTAATGGAGGTGGGCGACAACGAAGTAGGAGTCGTGAGCCTGGAGGTCGAAGGGGACTGAGGCCACCATCACCCCGGTGATCCCGCCGATCACGAACAGGAATAGAAAACCGAGCACGAACAAGAACGGTGTTTTCCACACCGCTTTCCCTTCCCAGATGGTGGCGACCCAGGCAAAGATCTGAATCCCGGCAGGGATGGCGATCGCCATCGACGCGGCGGCGAAAAATCCGAGGACGATGGGGGCGAGGC
>DATBKE010000216.1:0-13512 GCA_036556085.1 Acidimicrobiia bacterium
CTCGGGGACGGTGGCCGAGGTGACGATCGTGGGAACCCTCGAAGGGCAGACGAAGACAGTCATCACCGGCGGTCGCACCTTTCGCAATGCCTTTCAGATGAGGTCCACCGCCTATTCGATCAGCGGGGGTTCCGGAATCGGCACCGCTATTTGCGACGGCCAGGCGCCGGCAACCAACTTCACCGACGTCGGTGCCGGGGGAGTGCATACCAACGACATCAACTGTCTCGCCGCCCTCCAAATCACCACCGGTACCTCTGCGACCACCTATTCGCCGCTGCAAGCGGTGAGCAGATGGCAGATGGCGATCTTCCTGGTTCGCACCGCGACCGCACTGGGGGTGGCGGTGCCAGCGCCGGTGCCGCAGGGCTTCGGCGACCTCGGTGGACTCGGCCAGCAGGCCGTCGACGCCATCAACCAGGTAAAACAACTTGGCATCACTGCTGGGACCTCGTCGAACACTTACGGCCCCCACGAAAACGTGTCACGGTGGCAGATGGCCCTCTTCCTCACTCGCCTCTATACCGCAGCCGGAGCGAGCCTCCCGGCCGGTGGAGCCGGCTTCTCCGATCTGGCGGGTCTCAGTCCGGAGGCGGTGACCGCGATCAATCAGCTGGCCGCGCTCCAAGTTTCAACCGGGACCGGAGGAGGCAACTTCTCGCCGACGACGGTGGTCACCCGCGAGCAGATGGCCTCCTTCCTTGCCCGCCTCATCCGCCTCCTGTGAGAAACCTAAGGCTTCAGCATGCGGAATCCGCATGCTGAAGCCTTAGGTTTCGTTGATGCTGAAGTCGCGAGGGATGGCAGCCGATTGATGTCCGGATGCCGGCCACCAAAATCAACCCTGGTCAGGATGTGGGTGTGACCGTCGAGGAGCCTTTGATCGAGCAACCCCGGGGCCTACGGGCGCCGGGAACCGCGCGGATGATCGGAGGCTCTCTGATCGGCGCTCTGTGTGCCTACTTATTTCAGGTCGTGGGTGGGAGGACCTTGGGCACCCACGCCTTTGCCCCCATCGCAATTCTTTGGACCGTCTTTTTCATCGCTGCCACCGTTTCCCTGATTCCTCTCGAGCAATTCGTCACCCGTGAAGTCGGGCGGGGGAGGAGAGTGCTGATCGCCGATCGATCTGTAGTTGCAGTTGTTACCGTCGGCACGGGGTTGCTCCTTGCCGGGTTCGTCTACTTCACCCGCGACGGATTGTTCGACGGCGAGGCAGTCTTTGCTCTCCAGGCGTTCTTGCTCACGGTTCTTTACGGTTTCATGCAACTCGGCAAGGGCGTGCTCGCCGGGCATCGCCGATTCGCCACCTACGGCTCAGTCCTTCTTCTCGAGGGTCTGTTCCGGCTCGCCGCCGCAGTTGCCTTCCTGGCCATCGCCCCGACCGCCGTGTCCCTCGGCTGGGCAATGGTCTGCGCCCCGCTGGGGATCTTCCTCATCAGTCCCTGGCGGCTCGATCGGGAAACGGTGGCCGGTGTGGTGCCGACTCCCGCTCGCGGCTTTCTCTCCTCGTACGCCGTCGGCGCCAGCGCCTCTCAACTGCTTCTAGCCGGCGCTCCGTTGGGGGTGGCAGCGCTCGGGGGAAGCGAGGCTCTCCGCAGCATCATGTTCCAGACGTTCACGCTGTACCGGGCGCCGCTGACACTGATCTACAACCTGCAAGGTCGAGTGCTCTCGCTTCTCGTTCGCCATGGGAATGGTGATGCGATCAAACAATTGGCGCGGAGAGTGTTGGTCGTCGGAGTCCTCCTGGTCGGAGGGGCGGCGGTTGTGGGATTCGTAGCCGGTCCCGGGGTAGTTGAGCTGCTCTACGGGGCCGAATTCCGGCCGGTGGCACTCGTTGCCGCCCTGGCGGCGGCCGGCGTCATCGCCGCCGCGGTCACCCAGGTACTCAGCCAGGCTCTGGTCGCGGCGGGGTCGACCGGCGAGCTGGCAGGCGCCTGGATCGGCGGGCTCGTCGTCGGCCTGGCGACGATGTTGGCCCTACCGGGAACTCCGGACTTTCGGGTTGCGGCGGGATTTGTGGCCGGAGAGGTTGCGGCGTTGGCCATTGCTTCCTGGCGAACCGGTCGGCGAAGCTGACGGCTGCTGCTGCCATCGCTGATGAGCCTCCCGAAGCGAAACCGGTAGTCGACGCACAGCTGTCGAGTCGAGCTTGGGGATTCGATCCACTACGACGATGACGTTGCCCTCGACGTGTATCAGCCGGGCGGCGAGAAGAAGGGCGAGACTCAAGGGCCGGCGGATGGAATTGCCCTGCCGCCCGGCTTGCACGATCCGCAGGAGATCCGTGACCGCCTCCACGCCGAGGTGGGCGCTCCAAAAGCGCCGAACGTAAAGATCGGTGGGGTGAAAACCGCGATGTCCCTCTGAGATCTCGACCACGTAGAGCGGGCGGCGGGAGGCGGTTGGTCGGAGCGCCTCGTCCGGGGTCGATGCGGCCAATGATGCGTAGGGAGGACACGGCATTGGCCCCCGGGACGAGACGCTCCGCATCGCTCTGTTGTATCAAGGAGCGTTAAATACCGTCAACTACGCTGAAAGGGAAATGTTTCGCGGTTTATGGGGGTGGTGGCGGCGCCCCCGGGAGCTGACCGACGTTGATGTAGACGGCGTCCTTGTATGACATCGCCGTTCCCGGGGCCGGATTTTGGCCCAGAACAACATTGGCCTGGGCAGGATCGCTCACCGGAACCGGTTGGGGGTAGACGTCGAGCCACACACCGGTGGTGTAGATGAAGTTGTTGATTGTCCGGTAGGCCTCCGACAGCGGGAGGCCCACGACGCTCGGCATCCCTCCGGCCGGGACCTGGCCGTTGGAGACCCGGATCGTGATCGGGAGGCCGACTTCAACCTCGGCCCCAGCTCCAAGCGATTGGAAGACCACGGTTCCCGCTGGTTGCAGTGACGGAATCTGCCGCACCGCCGGGCCGAGCTTGGCCCCGGTAGCCGCGGCGACTGCGTCTGCCTCACTCAGGCCGATGAGATTGGGAACGATGGTGGTGGGGGGCTTGAGCAGTGGTTCGAGTTCTTCCTCGCCGACGAGAGGAAACTCCACCGGCTCAACCCCCTCGAGGACCATGCGCATGAACTGAGCCCAAATCGGTGCCGGGACCGACCCCCCGAAGACCCGTTCGTAGCGCTCACCGTTGATGCGGACGTTGGTCAGGGGCACCTGGTCTCGTTCGTAGCCAACCCAGACCGCGGTGGTGTACTGAGGCACGAAGCCGACGTACCAGGCATCGCGGTAGTCCTGGTGGGTTCCGGTTTTTCCTGCCTGCGGTCGGCCGATCGCGGCTCGTTCGGCGGTGCCTTCGGAGGTCGGGACTTTGAGAAGCGGCTGCCGGGTTGCCTGGGCGACGGCCGGTGAAATCACCTGCTCTTGTTGGACGCTGTGCTGGTACAGGACTTCCCCGTCCTCGTCGAGGATGCGGTCGATCAGATAGGGCTCGGCCCAGAGGCCATTGGTGGCTATCGACGAGTACGCAGACGCCATCTCGAGAGTGGAAACGGCGCCGGTGCCGAGCACGATCGAGGGCACGGCCGGCAGCGGAGAGGTGATCCCCATCCGGTGGGCGACTTCGACGATCTTCTCCGGCCCCACCTGCAGAGAGAGCTGGGCGTAGATGGTGTTGATCGAACGAGAGGTTGCCTCCTCGAGGGTGATCCGCCCGGTGCTGGCACCGGCGTTCGAGACCGTCCACACGTTGGGGTTGGCGCCGTCGGAGCAGATGCTGGGGCAGGTGAGCTGCTGCGGGCTGTGGCCGCTGTAGGTGTTGCCCAGGGTGATGCCGTTCTCGAGTGCGGCCACCAAGCCGAAGGGCTTGAAAGCCGACCCCGGATTGCGCCGACCCTGGATCGCGAGGTCGAACTGGCTCTGGTCGAAGGGGAGACCCGAGGCCATGACGATCACCTGGCCGGTGGCGTTGTCGACCATGGTCAGCGCCCCGGTGGGCGCACAGGAGTTGGCTTCGGCGTAGGTGCTGAGATTCTCGATCGGCTCGGTGGGGAAGATGCGCTTGCAGAGCTCGAGGTTCTCCTCGTAGGGATAGAAGGGAAGCCAATTGAGCAGCAATTCATTGGCTGCTTGCTGCAATGCCAAATTGACCGTGGTCTCGACGTTGAGTCCGCCGCCGCCGGTGCAGCTGGTGTCGTCGGAGGGGCACCCGAAGACGGCGATAGTTCGCTCTTCACGGGTGCGGCCGAGGAAGTTGAACTCGGTGTGCGCGGGATCGAGCAGCTGGCGGAGGACCTCCGCTGAGATGTGTTCGGCGACCCCTCTCGTCTCGACATGCTCGATGACGCCGAGGGGCCGAGCTTTGGCGTCGAGCGCTTCCTGGTCGGTAATCCACTCTTCTTCGAGCATGGTGTCGAGGACGTCGTTGCGACGCTCGAGGACGCGCTCGGGGAAGCGCCGGGGGTCGTAGCTCGTCGGGTTACGGACCAGAACCGCCAACGTGGCGGCCTGCTCCAGGGTGAGGTCATCCATCGGGCGTCCGTAGAACTCGCTGGCGGCGGCCTTGACCCCATAAGCGCCCGCCCCGAAGTACACCGAGTTGACATAGAACTCGAGGATGCGGTCCTTTTCGTAGCGCCGCTCCAGCTCGGCGGCGATGAAGGCCTCTTTGATCTTGCGCTCGATGGTGAGCTCGTCACCCACGAAGACGTTCTTCACGATCTGTTGGGTGATGGTGGAGCCACCGCGCGAGCTACCGGTGCGAAAGTTGTCGAGGGCGGCCGAGGCGATGGCCGGGAACGAAACCCCATCGTGGTTGTAGAAGCCCTTGTCCTCGGCAGCCAGGATCGCGTTTTTGAGGAGAGGGGGGACTTGCTCGATCAACACCGGCTCGGAGTTGCGACCGGCATGCAACTCCGCCAAGAGCTCACCCTCCCTCGAGTACACGCGGGAGACCCGGGAAAGGTCGGGTAGGTCCAGGCTCAGAGTCTCCACTTCGGGGACGTATTCAGCGCGGACCTTGTCGATGGATCCGTACGCGGAGTTGGCACCGAGAAAGGTGAAGAGACCGACCCAGGTGCTACCGAGGAGGGCGATCGAGAGCAACCCCGCCAGCGCCGGGAACCAGCGACCGCGCCTTTCCCGCGCTTCCATCTGATGGATCAATGAGCGATTAGCCATAAGGTCGCGGGAGGAGACCCCCGGTAGAGTCAAAAGACTAACCCGACCCGATTGGTATTCCTTGCGCACTCCTTCTGGGATCGAGATAAAAGTCGTCTATGACCAGGAGGCCGATCCGAAGCGAATCGGCGCTCCCGGCGAGTATCCCTTCACCCGCGGTCCCCATCCCACGATGTACCGCGGTCGACCATGGACCATGCGCCAGTACGCCGGCTTCGGCACCGCCGCGGCCACCAACGAACGCTTTCGGGGGCTCCTCGCGGCCGGACAAACGGGGCTCTCGGTGGCATTCGACCTCCCCACCCAGATGGGACTCGATAGCGACCATGCGCTGGCGGCGGGCGAAGTGGGCAAGGTCGGTGTAGCCATCGACTCGATCGAGGACATGAGGGTGCTCTTCGACGGACTTCCGTTGAACGAGGTTTCGACGTCGATGACGATCAACGCCACTGCCCCCATCCTGCTCCTGCTTTATCAACTGGTGGCCGAGGAGCAGGGGGTCGACCCTTCCCGCATCAGGGGGACAGTGCAGAACGACATCCTTAAGGAGTACGTCGCTCGCGGAACCTACATCTATCCGCCCCAGCCTTCGATGCGATTGATTACCGATCTGTTCGCTTACGCCGCCGAGCACCTGCCGTCGTTCAACCCGATCTCGATCTCCGGATATCACATCCGCGAGGCGGGGGCGAGTGCTGCCCAAGAACTCGCGTTCACTATCTCCCATGGCCTGGCCTACGCCGAAGCAGCTCTAGAGGCAGGATTGACGGTCGACTCCTTTGCACCCCGCCTCTCCTTCTTCTGGAACAGCCACAACCTCTTCTTCGAAGAGATCGCCAAGTTTCGTGCGGCGCGTCGGATTTGGGCCGATCTGATGCGCAATGAATTGGGAGCGACCGATCCACGTTCTTGGGCGATGCGCTTTCACACCCAGACCGCCGGCTCGACCCTCACCGCCCAGCAGCCAGAGAACAACGTGGTGCGCACCACCGTGCAGGCGCTGGCCGCAGTGCTGGGGGGAACCCAATCACTCCACACCAATTCCTTCGACGAGGCCCTGGGTTTGCCCACAACCGAGTCGGCCCGCTTGGCGTTGCGCACCCAGCAGATCCTCGCCTTCGAATCGGGGATGACCGATACCGTCGACCCCCTTGCCGGCTCCTATTTCGTCGAGGAGCTCACCAATCAACTCGAGGAGGCCGCCCGAGACCTCATCGCCGAGGTGCGCAAGCGAGGAGGGGCGGTGAAGGCGATCGAGGCGGGATGGATCCAATCCCAAATTGAGGAGTCCGCCTACGCCGAAGCGCGACGCCAGGAGGCAGGCGACTCGGTGGTGGTGGGAGTTAATCGTTTCAGCGACGGCGAGGAGCAGGCGGTACCGGTGTTGGCGGTCGATCCAGCACTCGAGGCCGATCAGCTTCGGCGGCTGGGCCAGCACCGACAAAGCCGGGACAATGCGCAGGTCGGACAGCTACTGAACTCGATTGCCGACGCGGCCGTTGACGGGAGCAATTTGCTTTACCCCCTGAAGGATGCCCTCCGAGCCGGGGCCACCGTGGGCGAGTGCTCGGACGCCCTTCGTGCAGTCTTTGGGACCCATCGCCCCTGATGCCCGCAGAGCCGCTTCGCTTTTTGATCATCGGCGCCGGACCCGCCGGGACCGCCGCCGCCACGAACGCTGCTGCCCTCGGCGCCAAGGTGACTCTGGTGGAGAGCAGCGTCGTGGGAGGGGCGGCTCATCTCTGGGATTGCATCCCTTCGAAGACCATGACCGCGACCGCGGTCCGCATCGACTCCATGCGCAATGCTCCTCGCCTGGGCCTCGTGGCCGCTCCCGGGAGCGTCGATTCGGCCCAGCTCGCCACCCGTATCTCGACCATCGCCGGGGACATCAACCGGAGCTGGGAAGGCCTCCTCAAGTCGCAAGGGGTCGAGATTGTCACGGGGAAGGCGAAGCTGACCGGTCCCAACGACGCCTTGGTCGACGACACGGTTCGGCTCCGTTTCGACCGTTGTCTGCTCTCAACCGGTTCCGATCCCCGGGTGCCCGACTGGGCCCCGATCGACGGCAAAAGGGTCTTGATCACCCGCGACGTCTATGACCTTCCTGAGGTCCCCGAGAGGCTGGTGGTGATCGGATCGGGAGTGACCGGGGTCGAGTTCGTCCACATCTTCGAATCGCTCGGTTCGGAGGTGAGCCTGGTGGTGAGTCGCCAGCAGATCCTTCCCCACCGGGATCCCGAAGTGGCGGCGGTGTTAGAAGAGAACTTTCTCGAACGAGGCGTTCGGCTCGTGCTCGGAGCCCGGGCGGTGGGGATCGAGGCCTCTTCCGAGGGCGTGAAGGTTCGGTGCGACGATGGCCGGGTGGTGGAGGGAACCCATGCGCTTTTGGCGATCGGATCGATTCCCAACACCGCCGGTCTGGGGTTGGAGGAGGTCGGCATCGCCACCGACGGTGGATTCATCAAGGTCGATGAGAACCAGCGAACCGCGCTGCCCCACATCTACGCGGCAGGGGACTGCACCGGGCAGATGCTTTTGTCGTCGGTGGCGGCGATGCAAGGGCGGAAGATCGCTCGGCACGCACTGGGTCTACCGGTGATACCGATCGACTACTCGAAGGTTTCGCAGGCGATCTTTACCGAGCCCGAGATCGCTTCTGTGGGTTTGGAGGAGGCCGACGCTGCTGCCCAGGGTCGCAAGGTCCGGACGACGAAGGTGCCGTTTGCCGCCAACGCTCGTGCGGTCTTGCAAGGAAATCCTGGCGGTTTCGTCAAGGTCATGTCCGATCCGGCTACCGGGGTCATCCTGGGGGGAAGCATCGTCGGCCACCGCGCCTCGGAGTTGATCGGAATTCTGGCCCTGGCAGTGAAGGCTCGGGTCACGGTGGGCGTGCTGGTGGAAACTCTGATGGTTCACCCCTCGCTATCTGAAGCGTTGAGCGACGCTGCCGAATAGACAAAAGATGGAAGATTGAAGATTTCGGCTTTGTCTTTTGTCTTTCGTCTTTCGTCTTTCGTCTTTCGTCTTTCGTCTTTCGTCTTTCGTCTTTCCTACTGGTAGCTGACGTACACCGGCACGGGGTCGAGGGCTAAGACCTCGGCCGGCGTGGCACCACCGCGGGGAGTGTCCTCGTCGTAGAAGTTCTTCCATCCCCAGTTGATTGCGCTTCCCTCGGTTCCGGGGAGCAACGCATTCCAAGTCTCGTATTTGGTGTGGAGCGGTCCTTGGCCATCCATCTGGATCACAGTTGCCAGCTCGGGGTGGGTTTGCACGAGTTCCCGGTTTTTGATCATGTCGAGACGGAACTGGTGGAGGAGAAAGAATTTCTGGGGGAGGTTGTTGTCACGCACCACACCTGCCAACCACTCACTCACGAGGTTGACTTCGGTGGCCTCCACCGAACCAATCTGACGGAGATGGACTTGATCGGGTTCGAGCCGCCACTCGGGGTCGAGAGCCAATCCCACGTAGGGCAGACGGAGGAACTCCTCATATAGCTTCGCCTGGGTTAGGAAGTCGGTTCGACCTGGCTGCAGGTCGAGGATCACATAGACCCCGTGGGCGCCGGCGACGTCGATCCACGGTCGGAGGATGTCGGGAGTCATTTCTTCTGAGTAGTTGCCATCGGCCGTGGCACCTGCCGAGGCAACGGTGGCGATGATCTCGAAGCCGAGCAGGGTCGGCGTGCCGTCGGCGTCATAGGCGGCTGCGATCTCTCCGGCCCGGGTCACGGCTTCCTCCGGGCCCTGTTCTCCGAGGACGCCGAGAGCCGACGTGGTCGGGTTGCCATATAGGGCGACCAAGCGGCGCCCCGGGAACATGGTGAGGCCGCCACCAGGCAGCTCTGGAGCTTCGAGCAGGGCCGCTCTTTGCCATTCGGCCGTCAGGGGATCAAACCCACCCGCCAGGAAGAGGCTCGCCGGCGCCCTCTGGCGGATAACCGTCGTCAGGTCGCGGTCACCGAGGACGTTGGCGGGGTCGGCCAGTAGCACCCCTTCGCTCCGGCTGGCTGCCAGAGCAATCACCGGCGCAGCCAGGTCGGCCCGGGTGGCGTCGGCCAGCCAGATCCCGCCAGCCGAGGACGATTCGTCGGTGGATGCCTGGGCCGCTGCCGCGGCGACGGTGAGCGACTCGGTTTCGGTCCCGGTGGGAATCCCCGAAGGAAGGATGTCGCCGATCACGGTGATAGAGGCGGGGGCCAGGCGGTTGAGCTCGTCGGTGAGGTCGGTTGCAGTCGCCGTGATCAGGAGGGGGACATCGCGGGCGGCGGCGAAGCGGCCAGCGGTCTCAAGCTCATCCGGGCTTCCGCTGGCGACGACGAGCTCATCGACGCAATCGAGAGCGGCGTTGGCGATCGCGAGAGACAGCTCCACCGGATCGGTGCCGGTGAAGACATGCTGAACGGGTTCGAGGCGACACTCCCGGGCGGTCGTCGTGGGAGTGGTCGCGGTCGTCGTCGGTGGCTGAGAGACGACAATCGAGGTAGGGCTTGAGACCGGCGCCAGGCCGCACGCCGCCACCACCAAGGCGATTCCGACCGTTCTGTGGGCCCCGATCCGCGCTGAGCGCGGCTGCGAACCCTGGGTTCGCAAAAAGCTAACGGATGACCGCCAGGACGGCGCCCAGGGCGACGGTGTCGCCAGCCTGGATGCGGAGGTCGACCACCTCACCCGCGGCCGGGGAGCGCACCTCGTTCTCCATCTTCATCGCCTCGAGGACACAAAGCGGCTGGTTGATCTCGACCTGGTCTCCGGCCTTGACGTGGACCTTGACGATGGTGCCCTGCATAGGGGCAGCAACCACCCCATCGGAGGTGCCGGTGGTGGCGGGTCTCTGAAGTTTGGGCCGCGCTCGCCGGGGTCCCGCCGGGCCAGAGGCGGGCAACGTATCGGGCGCCCAATACGTGACCGAAAATCGCCGCCCCCCGATTTCGACGGTCATATCGGTTCGTTCCAGCTCCTCTTCCTCGGGAAGGGTCGGCTCGGCGGCGGGAGGAGCATCGGGGAATTTGACCTGGTCCTCGAGCCAGCGGGTGTAGTGGCGGCCGTCGACGAAATCGGGATGGTCGAGAACGAGGAGGTGGGCGGGGATGGTGGTGGCGACCCCGGTCACCTCGTACTCGGTCAAAGCCCGGCGGGCGCGGCGGATGGCTTGATCGCGGTCCTCGCCCCAGACAACGAGCTTGGCCATCAGATTGTCGTAATAGGGACTGACTCTTGACGTGGCCTGCACCCAGCCGTCGACTCTGATTCCGGGTCCGGCCGGCTCCCGATAGTCGACGATCTGGCCGGGGCTGGGGAGAAAACCCCGCAACGGATCCTCGGCGTTGATGCGGAACTCGATCGCGTGACCCCGTGGTACCACGCCCTCGAAGTCGAGCTCCTCGCCATCGGCAATCCGCAGCTGCCACTCGACGAGATCGAGCCCGGTGACCATTTCAGTGATGGTGTGCTCCACCTGGAGCCGGGTATTCATCTCCAGGAAGTAGAACTCGCCGGACTCGGGCTCGAAGAGAAACTCGACCGTTCCCGCATTGGAGTAGCCGCACGCCCGACCTGCCGCTAAGGCGGCCTCTCCCAGCGTGGCGCGTTGTGAGGCGGTAATGCCGGGCGAAGGGGTCTCCTCGATCAGCTTCTGGTGCCGGCGCTGCACGGTGCAGTCGCGCTCGCCGAGGAACACGCCCCGGCCTTTCTGATCAAAAAGAATCTGCGCCTCGACATGCCGCGGATGGGACAGGTACTTCTCGACGTAAACCTCAGGGCTGCCGAAATAGGCATCCGCCTCCCGACGGGCACCCTCATACCCCTCCCGAATCTCCTCGGCCGACTCGACCACCCGCAAGCCTTTGCCGCCGCCGCCGTGGGCGGCCTTGATTGCGATCGGGAAGCCAAACTTCTCGGCAAGCGCGGTCACCTCGTCCAGGGATTGGGCGGGGTCGGTGGTACCCGGGACCATTGCTACCCCGGCTCGCTCAGCGTGCCGGCGCGACGTGATCTTGTCGCCCATGGCGCTGATCGCCTCTGGTGGGGGGCCTACCCAGGTGAGACCGGCCGCGGCAACGGCTGCAGCGAAGGACGCGTTCTCGGCGAGGAAGCCATAGCCGGGATGGACCGCATCCGCTCGCGATGCCGCCGCCACACGAAGGATGCTCGCTTGATCGAGGTAGGAATTGGCGGCGGGCGCGGGACCGACGTTCCAGGCCTCATCCGCCAGGTCGACATGCAGTGTGTCGCGGTCGAGCTCGGAATAGATGGCGATCGTGTGGAGCCCCATGTCCTTGGCGGTCCGAATAACCCGGACGGCGATCTCGCCGCGATTGGCGATGAGCAGACGATTCATAGGCGTGCCCTCAGAGGGGCATGTTCCCGTGCTTTTTCTGGGGAAGATGCTCGCGCTTGGTTCTCAGCATGTCGAGTCCACGGATGAGCTTGGCGCGGGTTTCGCGGGGCTCGATCACTTCGTCGACCAGGCCCAGTTCGGCGGCCCGGTAGGGGTTATTGAACCGTTCCTCGTAGTCGGAGATGAGCTCACTTCTTCTCTGATGGGGATCCGGGGCCTCCTGCAACTCGCGCCGAAATATGACGTTCACTGCTCCCTGGGCACCCATTACCGCGATCTCGGCCGAGGGCCAGGCGAAGACCAGGTCAGCTCGGATCCCGCGAGCGTTCATGACCAGGTAGGCGCCTCCGTAGGCCTTGCGGGTGATGACGCTGACCCGGGGCACCGTGGTCTCGCAGAAGGCATAGAGGAGCTTGGCTCCGTGACGGATGATGCCGCCGTGTTCCTGGGCGACGCCGGGAAGGAACCCGGGCACGTCGACGAAAACTACGAGGGGGATATTGAAGGAGTCACAGAACCGGACGAAGCGGGCTCCTTTTTCCGA
Organism: Acidimicrobiia bacterium; assembly: GCA_036556085.1. GTDB lineage: Bacteria > Actinomycetota > Acidimicrobiia > Spongiisociales > ZC4RG35 > JACCTH01. The sequence continues at coordinate 12,024 of DATBKE010000216.1, forward strand.
CGCCTCGATGTCGAGCGTGCCGGCGAGATGGGCGGGCTGATTAGCCACGATCCCGACGACATGGCCGTCGAGCCGCCCGAAGCCGACAATGAGGTTGCGCGCCCAATGCTCGTGAACCTGGAAGAACTCGGTGTCGTCCACCACCGCTTCGATCAAGGTCACCATGTCGTACGGCTGGTTCGAAGAGTCAGGGATGATGGCGTCGAGTGAGTCCTCGATGCGATCACGGCTGTCGGTAGGAGCGAAATACGGCGGCAGCTCGAGGTTGTTCTGTGGGAGGAAAGAGAGCATGTAGCGAACCGCGTCTAGCGCGGCGCCGCCATCGGGGAAAACAAAATGGGTGACGCCGGAGGTGGTCGCATGGGTGTAGGCGCCGCCGAGATCCTCCATGCTGACTTCCTCGCCGGTTACCGCTTTGATCACATCGGGACCGGTGATGAACATGTGCGACGCCTTGTCCACCTGGATCACAAAGTCGGTCATGGCGGGCGAGTAAACCGCGCCTCCCGCGCACGGACCCATGATCACCGAGATTTGGGGGATCACGCCAGAGGCCCGCACGTTCCTCTCGAATATGCGGCCGTAACCGTCGAGCGAGCTCACCCCCTCCTGGATGCGGGCGCCGCCCGAATCCTTCAACCCCACAAGGGGAGCCCCAACTTCCATCGCCAGGTCCATCAGCTTGCAGATCTTGTCCGCCACAGCGCGACCCAGGCTCCCGCCAAAGACCGTGAAGTCCTCGGCGAAGACGAAGACCGTCCGTCCGTCGATGGTCCCATAACCGGTGACCACAGCGTCACCCGGCGGACGTTTTTGCTCAATACCAAAGCCCAGTGATTGGTGACGCACCAGCATGTCGATTTCCTGGAAGCTGCCCTTGTCGAGGAGGTGGTCGATCCTCTCGCGGGCGGTCAACTTTCCCTGCTCGTGCTGACGATCGATGGCACGACGGCTCCCGGCGTTGCGAGCCTCAGCCCGCAACTTCCGCAGCTGTTCTATCCGCGCTTCGGTGCCCACGGGAGCTCCTCCGTATTCTTGCGAACTTGATCGCCGGTCACAGATGATGTCTGGGTTGCCCACACCCTATTCAGTGCATGTCTTCGACGAGGTCACCTCGACCCAGGATGTGGCTAAGTCGATCTTTCGAGACCGGCCGGTGGTGGTGGTCGCCGACCGCCAGACCGAGGGGCGGGGGAGAGGAGGTAGCGACTGGGTGACGTCGCCGCGGGCATTGGCGGTGACAGTCGCGTTCGACTCGGATTGGTCGCCGCATTCGTCCCTGGCTTCTCTGGTGGCCGGCTTGGCCGCCGCCTCCATTCTCGGTCCCGAGGTCGATCTGAAATGGCCTAATGACTTGATGCTTGATGATCGCAAGATCGGAGGGATCCTGGTCGAGGTGACCGGGCGCACCGTGGCAGTGGGATGCGGAGTCAACCTCTGGTGGCCGGAAGCTCCGCCAGAACGCGGGGGGCTCTGGAGTGCCGATCCA
>DATBKE010000217.1:0-2988 GCA_036556085.1 Acidimicrobiia bacterium
CCGGTCGCCGCGGCACGGCGACATCTGCGATGTCTTTACCGAGCTGGTCGGAATCGCCGAGCTACTCGCTCATCCTCATCTCGAAGTCGAGGTGGTATTGGTGAGAGAGGAGGAATACCGCATCCATTCCTCGGATGGCCCCTGGCGGCGAAAGGGTTGGATGGTGGTCGAACGTCGTCTCGTGGAGATAGTGGAGGCGGTCAGTTTCCATGGCGGCGGAGATCTGGCTCGCCTGCTGCCGCCGGATTTGCCGGAAGCCTTCACCACTGCCGACTTGGCCTTGCAGACCGGCCTCTCCCAGAGGACGGCCCAACAGATGGCCTACTGCTTGCGCAAGGTCGGTGCCATTGATGGAGTGGGAAAGGTCGGTAACGCTGTCACCTACCGGCTTGCCGCCGGCGAGGCGTACGCTCCCTGAGGTGACGCCCACCGAACCAATCAACTGGTTGCTGGAACCCCAGCAATCCGACCCCGCCATCCGCTGGCAGGTGATGCGTGACCTGCTTCATGCCCCTGAGGGGGAGTGGACGGCCGAGCGCTCCCTGGTCGCCGCCGAGGGATGGGGTTCCCGCCTCCTGGCCATGCAACAACCCAACGGGGGGTGGAGCACCGTCACCCATCCGAAGAGATTTATCGAGACTCCCGATGGCTCGGCCACCCACGCCCTGGCGCTGCTGATGGACATGGGGCTTGATCCAGAAAGCGAAGCCGCCCGACGCGCCGTCGAGATCGTCGAGCAGGAAGTCACCTTCTATGAGGGGAATCAACCGTTCTTCACTGGCGAGGTCGAAGCCTGCATCAACGGCCGGGTGCTGCAAGTGGGCGCTTATTTCGGCAAGACGAACGAGGCTTTGGCCCAACGTCTGGTGAGTGAGCAGCTCGGCGACGGCGGTTGGAATTGTGATGCTCCGCCGAGCACCAGAGGATCATTCCATTCCACCATCTGTGTCCTCGAAGGGCTCCTGGCTTACGAACAGGGGGCGGGCGGTGGCACGGGAGTCACTGAAGCCCGCAGCCGGGGAGAGGATTACCTGCTTTCACGCCGCATGTTTCGCTCGTTGTCCTCCGGCGATGTGATCGATCCCGAGTGGACGCTTTTCTCCTATCCACCCGGCTACCACTACGACGTGCTGCGCGGTCTCGACTATTTACGGAGCGCCGGATTAGCAGCAGACGACCGGGTGGCGGAGGCGGTTGGCTTGGTGGAGGAGAGGCAGACGGAGGCTGGCCAGTGGGTGCTCGAGAACCCGCACAACGATGTACTCGATTTCGAGATGGAGGTTGCAGGCGAGCCCAGCCGCTGGAACACACTCCGGGCGTTGCGGGTCCTCCAGTGGGCTCAGATCGGCTGAACACAACAACGGTCCTCCGCGGCAGCGATTAAACCGGAAGGCGCATGCTCTCCAACACGACCAAAGCCAAATTGGAGGCCGGGGACGTGGTCCTTGGCACCTTCGTCCGCTACAACGACCCAAGCTTTACCGAATACGTGGCGATCCAGGGGTGGGACTTTCTGGTCTTCGATGGCGAACACGGCACTCTCGAACCCCATCAGGTTGAGAGTCTCGTTCGGGCCGCCGAGCTCCGTGGCGTCACCCCGGTGGTGCGGGTCCCCACCAATCAGCCTCACCTGATTCTTCGTTACATGGACACCGGTGCTCACGGGCTCCACGTTCCGTGGGTCAACACTCCCGATGAGGTCGAAACGGCGGTGCGCGCGGTCAAGTATCACCCTCGGGGAATTCGCGGGCTGGCCGGGACCCGCGCGGCTGACTGGGGTATCACCGAGGCCTTGGGCGAGTACACCTCTCGCTCCAACCGCGAGACATTGGTGGTCATCCATATCGAAACCGAGGAGGCGGTAGATGCGGTTGGGGACTATCTCGCCGTCGATGGCGTCGATGTGATCTTTCTTGGCCCCACCGACCTGTCCCAGTCGTTTGGCGTACCCGGACAGCTCGACCATCCGCTGGTGGTAGCAGCCCTGGAACAGGTGGCCGATGTTGTCGTTCCCTCCGAGAAAGCCCTTGGAGTTTTCGTCGGCGATCTGGCTTCCGCCCGTCGATGGATCGAGCGCGGAGCCAAATACATCGCCACTGACAGCGACCGATTGCTGCGACGAGGGATGCAGGAATACCTCAATGGGGCGCGGCGATGACCAAAGGATCTCCCACCATGCTGGGCCTCGGGGTTACTGCCGGGGTTTCGCCGCACTTGGCGCGCGACCTCGCCGGTCGGTGCCAGGAGCTCGGCTACCAATCACTCTGGTCCAACGATGGAGAGCGGACACCGGGGTTGGAAACGCTCGTTCACTTCGCGGTGGGGGCGCCAAAACTCGAACTCGGAGTGGGGGTGCTTCCCCTTGACCGGAACCCACCGGCCAAGATCAAAGCCGATATCGATCGTCTGGGAATCGACCCCTCCCGGCTGTGGGTAGGGGTGGGGTCCGGCCAGCTGCGACCGCCCGTCGAGGCTGTTCGGCGCGGGGTGGAGGAACTGCGGCAAATTCTCCCCGAAGGGACACGGATCGCCGTTGCTGCCATGCGTCCCCGCTTGTGTCGCTTGGGTGGCGAGATCGCCGATGCGGTCCTGCTCAACTGGATGTTGCCCGCTCAGGCTGCAAGGGCGAGGAGCTGGATGGAGGAGGGCCAACGCCCGGGAGACGAGAGAAAGCCCGTGTTGGCCACCTATGTACGCGTCGCCTTCGGACCGGAAGCGCAGGAGCGCTTGACCCGAGAGGAGAGCCGATACCGAGTGATCAACGAAGGCCATCGCCAGCACTTCGCCGCAATGGGTGTGGCTGTGGGAACCGTCGGCATTGCCGCCCTGCGGCGAGCCGATGTCGTCGACGGCCTCGAGCCTTACCGCGCGGCCGTCGATCTCACCATTGTCAGGGCTCTCGCCACTGGCGGAGAGGACTCTTTGCTCGCAGTCGCTGAAGCCGCCGCACCCACCTGACGAGCTGCGGCAGATGGAGTTACTGAGCGA
>DATBKE010000218.1:0-7917 GCA_036556085.1 Acidimicrobiia bacterium
CGACTGACGACGTAACCAAGAACGAATCCGCCCACCGCGGCGTAAATGGCGGAAAAGCCCTCGCCCACCGAGAAGCCCGGGGTGGCGCCGGCAATGCGGGCAATGGCCGAGGCGGCGATGCCGCCGATGATTCCGAGCAGGATGGCCCCGAACAACCGGTGCTTGGACCCGAAGAAGCCGCCCAGCAATCCGAAGACTCCTCCGATCAAGCCCACCGCGATCAAGGCGGAGACGACTTCGGCCGGCATCACTGATGTCATCGCCCGATCACTCTAGAAGCGGGCGCTTCCCGTTCCCGGGAGTTTCGCGAATGTCGCCTGCTGGCTTTTAGCCGACGGCGCCGGCGGCGGCCATGTTGAGCTCGATCAATCGATTCATCTCGACCGCGTACTCCATTGGGAGCTCGCGCACGATCGGCTCGATGAAACCGGCCACGATCATCGACGTCGCCTGTTCCTCGGTGAGGCCCCGGCTCATCAGATAGAACAGCTGCTCCTGTCCGACCTTGGAGACTGTGGCTTCGTGACCGATCTCGGCGTCGTTCTCCTCGATCTCCATGTAGGGATACGTATCAGACCGAGACTTCTCGTCGAGGATCAAGGCGTCACATCGGACGAAGCTCTTCGAGTTTTCGGCCCCAGGCTCGACTCGCACCAAGCCGCGATACCCCGCCCGCCCACCATTCTTCGAGATCGACTTGGAAACGATCGTCGAGGTGGTATTGGGAGCAGCGTGGACCATCTTCGCTCCGGCATCCTGATGCTGTCCTTCGCTAGCGAAAGCGATGGACAGAACCTCGCCGTGAGCCCCCGGCTCCATTAACCACACCGCCGGGTACTTCATAGTGAGCCGACTGCCGATGTTGCCATCGATCCATTCCATGGTGGCGTCGGCATAGGCGGCGGCACGCTTGGTAACCAGGTTGTAGACGTTGTTCGACCAGTTCTGAATAGTCGTGTACCGACAACGTCCGCCCCGCTTGACGACGATCTCGACTACCGCCGAATGCAACGAATCGGTGGTGTAGACGGGAGCCGAACAACCCTCGATGTAATGACAGAAGGCGCCTTCGTCAACGATGATCAACGTCCGCTCGAACTGACCCATGTTTTCGGAGTTGATCCGGAAGTAGGCCTGCAGCGGCTGATCGACGTGGACCCCGGGCGGCACGTAGATGAACGACCCGCCACTCCACACGGCCGAGTTGAGAGCCGCGAACTTGTTGTCGTTGGCGGGGATGACTGTGCCGAAGTACTCCTTGACGATTTCGGGGTACTCGCGCAACGCCGTGTCCATGTCGCAGAACAGCACGCCGAGCGACTCGAGGTCCTCGCGGTTGCGGTGATAGACGACTTCGGAGTTATGGACGATGACACCTTCAGCGACGAAGTTATGGGGACCCTCGATCTCGATGTCGAATACCGGCGCCACATCGGCCGGATCGATCGAGACGATGGCGGCGTAGTCGACCCGTCCTTCCGGCGCAGTGATACCCGTCAATTCGGCCAGCTCACCGACATCGCCCGTGAGCGGTCCGCTCAGCCCCAGCTGACGCGAGCCATCGAGGAGGCCTCTGAGGAAGGCCGCCCGCTCGGTGAGTGGCAATCCGAATACCCAGGCCGGGACCCGGCGCACGTCGGGATCGCCCACCAGTCCGTTGCGCTGGAACCAGCGGATCAAGGGCTTGTGGTCGGAACGAACCGATCCCCCTCCGACCTCGGTGGCGACCCCGAAAATGGAACCGATGGTTCCGTGGAGAATGGCGGCGGTGTCGCCATCGGCGACCAAAGTGAGCAGACCCGAATCGGCGTCAACTGTTCCGCCGCCGACCGAGTATCCAAACAACCAGGCGAGCTTGGGAGAAGTCTGTGCTGGGAATGCCTCGGGAGTTCCCTTGGGACGCTCGGGTGTGTAGTTGCGACCGGCGTCGGGCAGGGCCAATGCCACTGCTACCTCTTCGCCCGATTTGAGGTCCTTCACCTCGACGAAGCCGTCGCGGGTGAGGATGGGATGATTGTCGGTGGCGTAGAGAACGCGACCGCCATCGACTTCGACCCGGAACGTCTGGCGGACGTCGGTTTGGGTGGCCGACTTCACCTTCCGCACTTCCAAGTTCTTGGTCTTTTCATTGAGTGAGAAGACCCGATCGCCGGCCTGAATCTCCTTGATGGCGACCATGCCCCGGTCGACGGTGAAGACCCGGACGTCTCCGCGCAGGCACTCGTACTGCGCCGTCACCCCCGCCAGGTATTTCCGTTCCGCCTGGGGGATCCCCAGCTTCTCATACGTCTCTTTGATCCCCTCGGGGACCATGTCCCAGTCCTTGGACTGACCGCCGGAGGGCTTGATGTAGTAGTAGATGTCGTCAAAGTCGATCTCGTTGAGCGCCCCTCCCCCGCCCCATTGCGGGATGGGCTTGCGCAGGAAGCGCTTGTAGGCCTTGAGGCGCTGGTCGAGCATCCAGGAAGGCTCCCCCTTCATCCCCGACATCTTCCGGATGATGTCCTCGTTCAGGCCCTTCTCGGGCTTGAACTCGTATTCGATCTCGTCGTGCCAGCCGAGTTTGTAGGCACCCAAATCGACGTCAACTGTGGCCATTTGCTGCTCCCATGACCGGTCCTAGCCGGCCTTTTTCACTATTCCGATAGTTTAAATCCGTGAGGCCCCTACCTCACAGCCAGATCAGCGAGCCGGGGTCGTCGCCAAGCCCAGCACCGGGACCGAAGTCTTGGATCGCAAGCTCCCCGCTCGCAGGATCCAGAAGCGCTCAACCGCTTGATCCCAGTCCGCCAACACCTCTTTGGCAATCGGGCTCCGGGTTTCCCGCTGATACAAGTTCAACAACTGATGGAGGTCGATCTGTTCCGCCTCGGAGAGACGGTGGGCGGCCGGACTGGTTTCCGCCAGGTGTCGATGGAGCCGGAGGTGCGGATCCCAGACATAGGCCGAACCACCGGTCATACCGGCGCCGAAATTCCGCCCCACCGGTCCCAGGACCACGACGGTGCCCCCGGTCATGTACTCGCAGCCATGATCGGAGCATCCTTCGACAACCGCTACTCCGCCCGAGTTGCGAACCGCGAAACGCTGCCCCACCGAGCCAGCCAGAAAGGCCACCCCACCGGTGGCACCGTAGAGGACGGCGTTTCCCGCCGCATGGGGCACGAATCCTTCCTGGCGCCGAGGGGTAACGACGATGTGGCCGCCGCCCAGACCCTTGCCGACGTAGTCATTGGCGGCCCCCGCCAGGCGGAGATCGATCCCATCGGTCAAGAATGCTCCAAAGCTCTGCCCGGCCCAGCCCGTGAAATGAACCTTGATTTCCCCCGTCTGGTGTCCCCGGGCTCGGCGCCGGACCAGCTCCCCGGCGAGGCGGGCGCCCACGGTGCGATCGCCGTTCTGGATGGGAAACGCCAGCTCCACGGCACTCCCACCGTCGAGGGCGGCGGCGGCATCCTCCACCAGCCGTTCGTTGAGCCGGGAGGGCAGCGGGCGGACATAGCCCTGATGGCGCTTGCTGGCAGCGGCTCTGACGAGGAGTCGATCGAGCCCGCCCGCCAAAGGATGATCACGAGGTCGCAGGAGATCGGCGCGACCGATGACGTCGGCCAGGCTCGGGTAGCCGATCGAGGCCAGGTGCTCTCGAACTTCTTCGGCCACGAGACGGAATAATTCGACCACCCGATCCGGGCTGCCCGCGAATTTGGCACGCAGCTCTTCGTTCTGGGTGGCGATGCCAACCGGACAGGTATTGAGATGGCACTGACGAACCATCTTGCAGCCGAGGGCAAGCAGAGGGAGAGTGCCGAAGCCGAACCGCTCTGCCCCGAGTAGGGCCGCCACCATCACGTCCCGGCCCGTTCGGAGGCCGCCATCGGTCTCGAGCAGCACCCGGGAACGGAGACCGTTGGCGACCAGCACCTGATGTGCTTCGGCCAGGCCGAGCTCCCAGGGCGCGCCGGCATGCTTGATCGACTCCAATGGGGAAGCACCGGTGCCGCCTTCCATGCCCGAGATGAGGATGGCATCGGCCTGCGCCTTCGCCACCCCTACAGCCACCGTCCCCACCCCGGGCTCGGAAACCAGCTTCACCGACACCCGAGCCGAAGGTTGGAAGGCCTTAAGGTCGAAGATGAGCTGAGCCAGGTCCTCGATCGAATAGATGTCGTGATGCGGCGGAGGCGAGATCAGGGTCACTCCAGGTTCGGTGTGCCGCAGGCGAGCGATCTCCTCCGACACCTTATGCCCCGGAAGCTGGCCGCCCTCCCCCGGCTTCGAACCCTGGGCCATCTTGATCTGGAGTTCCTCCGCCGAAGCCAGATACTCCGGAGTCACCCCGAACCGTCCGGAGGCCACCTGCTTGATCGCCGAGTTGCGGGGGGTGCCGAAACGCTCCGAGCCCTCTCCGCCTTCGCCCGAGTTCGAATAGCCGCCGATTTGGTTCATCGCTTCGGCCAGTGCCTCGTGCGCCTCTTTCGACAGCGCGCCCATCGACATCGCTGAGGCCACGAAACGACGCATGATGTGAGAAGCGGGTTCAACCTCCTCGAGCGGTATCGGTTTGCGTCCAACGAAGGTGAGCAGATCCCGGATCACCGACGGCGGGCGATTCTCGATATGGGCGAGATAGGTCTTCCATTCCTCCACGGAGCCCGCCCGTACTGCCTTTTGCAAGGCGAGGACGGTTCCGGGACTGGTGATGTGGAGGTTGCCACCGCCGCGGTGTTTGTAGAACCCACCCGGGGACTCGTCGCCTCCGCGGTACGCGTTGTGAAGCCGGAGCACCCTTTTTCCCAGATCGATGAAGGTGAGGCCCCGGAATCGGCGGGGGGCGGTTCTAAACGAGACCTCGCAAACCTCGTCTGCCAACCCGATCACTTCGAAAAGCTCTGATCCGCGGTAGGCCGAGACCGTGCAGATTCCCATCTTCGACATGACTTTGAGAAGCCCGTTCTGGAGGGCCGATCGATAGTTCTCCTGGGCGACCACCGGATCGACGTTGACGAGGCCCGAGTCGGCCAATGCCCTCACCTGGTCGATGGCCAGATAGGGGTTGAGGGCGGAGGCCCCGGCGGCGATCAGCATTGCCAGGTCATGGGAATCGCGGGCATCGCCGGAGACGACGATCATCGATGCCTTGATCCGGATTCCGGCCTCGATCAGGGCGTGGTGGATCGCCCCCACCGCCAGGACCATCGGGATCGGGGCGTTGGCCTCGTCCACTTCTCGATCCGAGAGGATGATGAGCGAGGCACCTCCCCGGACCGCCTCGACCGCTTCGGAGGCCAGTCTCCGGAGCGCCGGCTCCAGGCCCTCGGGACCTTCGGCGGCGGGCCAGATGGCGGCAATCCAATAGGAGAAGAAGCTGGGGTCGGGCGAGCGGGCGATCGACTCCAACTCGGCGTCGGAGAGGATGGGAGACGAGAGCTCGACCAGGTGAGCGGTGGAGTTCTGCTCCGAAAGCATCGACGCCCGGCGGCCCATGTAGGTGCGAAGCGACATCACCATTTGCTCGCGGATGGGGTCCATCGGCGGGTTGGTGACCTGGGCGAAGAGCTGATGGAGAAAATGAGTGACCCGACGCGGTTCGTCGGATAGCGCGGCTAAAGCCGTGTCGTTTCCCATCGAGCCGGTGGGCGTCTTCCCTTCGGCCATCTCCGCCAGGATCAAGCGGCGTTCTTCCTGGGTGTACCCGAACACTCGGCATAGAGCGGCGGCATCGAAGCGGTCGTCGGCCAGCTTGTCGAAGGGGTGCTGGATGTAGAAAGTCTCGGTCCCGATCCATTCCTCGTAGGGCGCCTGCTGAGCCAGTGAGTCCTTGAGCTCTTGGTCGAAAATCACGCGACCCTCTTCCCGGTCGAAGAAGATCACTTCGCCCGGTCCGAGCTGCCCGGTCTCGATCGCTTGCGCTTCCTCCTCAGGGCAGACCCCGGCCTCCGATGAAACCAGCACCAAGTTGGGGGTGATGGTCCAGCGAGCCGGGCGCAAGCCGTTCCTATCCATGAAGGCGCCGAGATTGATGCCATCGGTGGCTGCCACGCCGGCCGGGCCATCCCAGGGCTCGGTGAGAAACGCGTGGTATTCGGAAAAAGCACGCCGGGCGGGCGAAAGGTCGACGACGTTTTCCCACGCGGCCGGGATTAACAGTTCCTTCACGTGAGGAAGGGTGCGGCCCGAGAGCAGCATCAATTCGAACAGGTTGTCAAGCGAACCGGAATCGGACTGATCCGGTTGAAGGAATGGCGTCAGGTCCTCGAGACGATCACCCCAGGTGGTCGAGGTGGCCACCCGCTCCCTCGCTCTGCTCCACGAACGGTTGGAGTTGATGGTATTGATCTCGCCGTTGTGAGCGAGCACCCGAAACGGCTGTGCAATCTCCCAGGAAGGAAACGTGTTGGTGGAATAGCGTTGATGGAAGATGGCGAAGGCCGTCTCGAAATCGACATCGGCCAGATCCCAATAGAAGTCGGCGATATGTCGGGGGAGAAATAGCCCTTTGTAGACAACCGTGCGCGCCGAGGAGGAGACGATGCTGGTGCCTTCTGGCAGCTTCCGTTCCGCCGTCTTGCGTGCCAGGAAGAGACGGCGTTCGAAACCGGTACCGTCTACGCCGTCGGGTGCCGCCACCAGAGCCTGCTCAACCACCGGCAGGAGCTCGAATGCACGCCTCGAGAGAACCCCAGGATGAATCGGCACCGGGCGAAAGGCGAGGAGGCCGAGACCTTCACCCTCGAGAGCTTCGCTGATAACCCTCCGTGAGAGATCCGATTCGGTCGGAGAAAGGAAAAGCGAGAGCACGCCGAGCCGGCCCGGCGGCGGCGGGTTGATCCGGCGGGTTTCGAGCTCGCGGGCCAGGAGACGATGTGGAACCTGAGTGAGAAGACCGCAACCGTCGCCGGTGCCGTCGGCGGCCATCGCTCCCCGATGCTCGAGGCGGCCCAGGCATTCCACGGCCAACTTGGTCAGGCGATAGGAGGGCCGCAGATCTCGGGTGGCGACGAATCCGACGCCGCAGGCGTCGTGCTCGAAGCGTGGGTCATAGAGAGGCGGCTTCCACATGGAAGCGAGGCAGTCTATGAACGAAGACCGGCGCTAGCGTGCCGCTGTGCGCCTCACCCCTCCCACCACCGGAACCTTCACCCTCTCCGTCCTGGCCATCGTGGCCGGGATCGCCACCCACTACGGCTATATCAGTGTCCTCGCGCCCTATGAATTCGCGCTCTTGGCCGGTGGCGCGGCTCTGCTGATAATCGGCGTGGTCTTCCGCAAGCTCTAGCTATGCCCCTCCTGGTGGTCGGTGCCGACCACGCCATCGGCGAAGCGATCGTCCGCCAGACCTTGTCCCCAGAACGCGAGGTGAGGGCTTTCGTCACCGATCCTGTGAGGGGGGCCGAGCTCAAGGCTATGGGGGCCAAGGTGGCAACCGGCGATCTCAGCGACGAAGGTCACATCGCCGCCGCGGCAACCCGCTGTTTCGCCATCGCCTTCGTGCTCGACGCTATCGGTGACGGTCGGGAAATCGCCTTCGCCGACCCGCGAGCGGTGCCCGGGTTGTGGGCGGCGGCGGCCAGGGCAGCCGGTGTGAGGAGAGTCATCTGGGTCGGCGACGGTGGGCCTGACGTCAACAGAGCGGAGGTCGCGACTGTCGACGTGGGCAATCGGGACCCGAATGAGGTCGCAGCGCAGGTGGCGGCAATCGAGGATCGCGCTGTGCTCTGACGTTCTGCGGACCGTTGTCCGCGCTGGACGCGGTCTACAACCCTGGGTCCGCAAAAGAAACCAGAGATCCCGGGTTTCGAGCACCCGGGATCTCTTGTTGTTGGCCCCGTGTTAGCCACTAAGGCCCCGCCCGCTTCATCAGCACCCGTACCCCCACGACCTAGAGGTCACTCCCTGGCTACAGGCTGTAGGCGTGGC
>DATBKE010000219.1:0-1554 GCA_036556085.1 Acidimicrobiia bacterium
GCATGTGCACTCTTGCTGATGCGGTCGAGGCCCAGGCAGCAGCCGAAACCGGGTTACGTCCTTGGCTCCAGGGCGACTTTCCTATGCAATGGGTGCGGATCGTTCCGGAGCGAATCAGCGGAAGGCTCCTAGGTTCGGCGCTGCCGACTCCGACTGGGGTAGGAACGGAAACCTAGGCCTTGCCGAGGGTTTGAAGACGTGTAAGGACCACCTATACGAACGGCCTGTGACAGAACTGGGGATCGGCGGCGAAGCCAGACCGGGGCGGTCAGCAGGCATGCAGTGCGATCCCCGTTCGGTGGTTACGGCTCGCCGGCCAGCACTTCGCCAATCGCCGGTCTGTTCTTGTTGGGGATCGCAGCCGCCTCGATCATCACCATCCCAGTCTTATCTTCGAATGGAACTGGCGGTGGGCCTCGCGGATCGAGACCGCCATCGGGATTCCAGTGGCCCTGGCTGGCCGCTGTGGCCATCGGCGGAGTCCTGCTTGCTTTCGAGATCACCGAACTGTTCATAGTGCCTTTCCACTCACTTATGCACCCCCTGCTCATCGCAGGCTCGCTGGCAATTCTGACCCTGGCCATGACCCGGTCGACTCGCCGATACCCGGGGCGGATCTAGCAGTCTGGAGACCTCCGATCGAGCCCCCGATGAGCCGGCGTAACTGCCCAGAGTCGAAATACTCATCGTCGAGGCTGGCGGACTGGTTCTCGAGCGCACGCTCGGACGGCTCAGCATTTCTGCCGGCAACTCGGGACCTTGTGCTCTGCCCGACGACTGCATTCGGGGCAAAATCGACTTAAGGGGTCGAAACACCCCGCGAGAGAAGAGTGTCAAGTGCTTCTGAACAAGGACGCTTCCTGGTCCACATCCTGCACCGGGTTTGAGCCCGCCTTCGAACCGGCGCACGGGCGCATGACAACATACCGTCCGGGTCGCCGACTTGGACTTGGGATCGCCGTCCTCACAGTGATACTCCTGGTCCCGATTCCTGGGATGGCAGATGAAAATGAGTTCGAGGTTCTCCTCGCAGAGCGAATGCCGGAACTCCTCAACCAGTACGGGGTTCCCGGTTCGGTCGTTTCGTACATCGCAGACGGAGCCGTGGCCTGGACCAGCGCCTACGGGATTGCTGACCTCGAGGCTGGAACAGCCATGAGTTCCAATCTGGTCTTCGAGTTCGGTTCCTGTGGCAAGATTTTGACGGCCTGGGCGACGATGCAGCTGGTCGAGCGGGGCGAAATCGACCTCGATGCCCCGGTTAATGACTACCTGGATCGCTTGCAGATCGAGTCGGACCGCACCGCGGTGACAGTCCGCCGGCTCCTTAGCCATACTTCTGGTCTGGGCATTCACGGGTATGTCGACTACAGCCCGCGGCGGGCCAATCCGCCCGATGTGGTCGAGACTCTCCAAGGACCGCATTTGCTAGAGGGAATCGTGGAGACGCTGGAGCCGGGGTCACTGTCGTTCGGTCGCATGAGCCTGGTCCAGGAACCGGGAAGTGGCTATCGCTACTCGGGAGCCGGATATGGAGTTCTCCAGGTGCTCATT
>DATBKE010000220.1:0-2861 GCA_036556085.1 Acidimicrobiia bacterium
GCTTCCCAAGCCGATGGAGATCTCCACCTACCTCGATGACTATGTAGTCGGCCAGGATCACGCCAAGCGCAAGCTGGCCGTCGCGGTCTATAACCACTACAAGCGAATTCGCTCCGGCGAGCACCGTCGTGATGACGTCGAACTGCAGAAGTCGAACATCCTCTTGATCGGGCCTACCGGTTGCGGGAAGACGTTGCTCGCTCAGACGCTCGCCCGACAATTGAATGTGCCCTTCGCCATCGCTGACGCCACTGCATTGACGGAGGCCGGGTACGTGGGCGAGGACGTCGAGAACATCTTGCTCAAGTTGATCCAGGCTGCGGATTTCGACGTCAAGAGGGCCGAGCAAGGAATCATCTACATCGACGAGATCGACAAGATCGCCCGCAAGGCCGAGAACCCCTCTATCACCCGCGACGTCTCGGGTGAAGGAGTGCAGCAAGCGCTGTTGAAAATCCTGGAGGGAACCGTGGCCTCGGTTCCTCCTCAGGGTGGACGCAAGCACCCCCACCAGGAGTTCATTCAGATCGACACTTCCAATGTCCTCTTCATTTGCGGAGGCGCCTTTGCAGGACTCGATGACATCGTGTCGGCCCGAATCGGAAAGAAGCAGGTCGGCTTTGGCGCCGAGGTCCGCTCCCGCCACGACATCCGCCCAGCCGAGCTCCTGTCGCAGGTGATGCCCGAGGATCTCATCAAGTACGGCCTCATCCCGGAATTCATCGGGCGCCTCCCGGTGGTGGCCACGGTGGAGGACCTCGACCGGGAACAGCTCGGTCGCATCCTCACCGAGCCCAAAAACGCCCTCACCAAACAGTACGCCCGGATGCTGGAGATGGATGGCGTCGAGCTGGTCTTTCATCAGGACGCCCTTGCGGAGATCTCCGAGCTGGCGATCAAGCGCGGCACCGGGGCCCGCGGGCTGCGGGCGATACTCGAGGAGATACTCCTCAACACCATGTACGACATGCCCTCGAGGTCCGACGTGGGGCGAGTGGTGGTCGACGCCGAAGCCGTTCGCAATAAGACCAACCCCACGCTGATTCCCCTCCCGGACGTACTCCGGGAGCGCTCAGCCTGACTAATTAGGTCCGACGACCCGATCGACCGGTTGGCAGTCATGCCGACATCGATGTAATTTCGCCCGACCGGTTTCCAAACCCACGAGGAGTGGGTACCGGTTACATTGAAAATCGGCGCCAACCAGTGTTGGCGGGGCTAATTGGGAGGCAACTTAATGAGAACGCTGGCGCGCCGGCGCGGCATGGGAATAGCAGGGGTCCTATTACTGCTGGCATCGCTTATAACGGTGATCGCGGGACCAGCTGTTGCGATCCCACAGAGCAACCCAGAATTCCCGACGGTGAGTTGCGGTGGTGAGTGGCACTGGGTCCACAACCAGACGTCCGCCACCTCGGGGACGTTGACGGCCACATTCCAGAATGCGGGGACGATTTCGGTCGGAAACGATCCGAATTCACCGGCCGCTGTCCTCCACTACTTCATCAATCTGACAGCGGGCGACACCCTGCTATCAGCGTCCGACGATGTCGCTGGTGGCATGCTCCTATTGAGCCACTATCCGAGCTGCCAGGCGACGACCACGACCTTGAGCAGTTCCACCACCTCCGGGGGCTCCACCTCTACATCGGGTTCGACCACCACGATTGGCTCCTCCACGACCGGGGGCGTGACCACGACGTCGACAGCCTCCACAACAACCTCGACGGCTTCGACCACGACAACGACGGCTTCGACCACGACAACGACGACGGCACCGACCACGACCTTGGCTTCGACCACGACAACGACGGCTTCGACCACGACAACAACGGCACCGACCACGACCACGACCGCGCCGACTACGACGACAACGACCACCGTCGGCTCTAACACGACGGGGGCAACCAGCCCAACGGCTTCGACCTCGACCACTACCACGATCGGGGGAGCCAGCGGGTCGGGACCGTCGTCGACGACGGGTGTCACGGTCTTGGGAATCCAGGTGACGGCGCCCGTCGTTGCTCAGGTCACACAGGGAACTCTCCCGTTCACTGGTATGCCCGCAATCTCGGTGGCTGCGGTGTCGGCCTCGCTGGCGGCCCTGGGCTTGTTGCTCCTGGCCCTCTCGCGAGCGTCCTCCGAGCAGACGTCAGGCCGCTCCTGGGACTGAGCTTGGGCAGGCACTAGTCCGAACGTTGCGAGATTTTCTGTCCTAGACGACCGACCGCCTCCCACTACCTTGAGTGGCACACGGCCACAAATAGTGGCTGGGGCGAGTGGGAGGCTTTGATCCTCATCCCGAAAGGCGGGCACCTGGGATGAGTGGAGCTAGTGGTGCGACCGGCCCGTCTCTCTTTCGATAACGGGAGGCGAGGTAGAAAATGCAAACGCTGGCGCGCAGACGCAGCATGGGAATGGCGGGGGTGCTGCTCCTCATGGCATCACTGGTCACGGTGATGGCTGGACCGGCGATCGCCATTCCTCAAAGTAACCCCGAGTTTCCGACGGTGAGCTGTGGAGGTGAGTGGCATTGGGTCCACAATCAGACAATCGCCACCTCAGGGACGCTGACGGCGATCTTTCAGAACGCGGGGAGTGTCTCCGTTGGAAACGACACGACCTCGCCCGCGGCGGTGCTTCATTACTACATCAATTTGGCAGCGGGTGACAAACTGCTGTCGGCATCCGACAATGTCGATGGCGGGATGCTCCTGTTGAGTCACTATCCAAGCTGTCCGACAACGACAACCCAGGCTCCGACCACGACGCTGGCTCCGACCACGACGCTGGCTCCGACCACGACGCTGGCTCCGACCACGACGCTGGCTCCGACCACGACGCTGGCTCCGACCACGACG
>DATBKE010000221.1:0-31187 GCA_036556085.1 Acidimicrobiia bacterium
GCGCATCTAGAGGGCGCGGAGCTCTTTCGAGTTCGAGGGCTTCGGCGAGCAGGGCTCCATAAGCGATCTTCCGGCCGGAGTGGGTGCCGAGGAAGCGGCGCAACTGGCCCTCGATACTTCGCTGCCGTTGAGCCGGTTGGCGCTGGAAGATTCGGAAGGAGCCCATCTCGCGCTGGGCTTCGATAACACCTTCGACAGCGTCCGCCCCCAGCGAGCGGATCATCTCATCTTCCAAATCGAGGACACATACAAAGAAGCCCAGGCTCTCCATGGACTCCCGAGTCAGGTTGGAGCCAAGCCCGGCCTGTTCCAGTCCGCGGCGAAACTTGGTCTCCTCGCCTACATCGCAGAGGCCGGCCAGCCTGAGGTTGTCGCCATCCGGACCCAGGCGACGGAGGTAGTGGCCGACGTTGGTGGCCCCGCCCATGGAGACAATCGAGATCCCCTCCGCGGCGAGGTCTCGGCCCCGGCGTCGGGCGAGCACCTCGACGGCGGCCTGGTCGCTGGCTCCTTCGACCAGGACGACAGTGGTTGGTGCAACCGCTGACATGACGGGGATATTGGAACAGCTCGCCGATTGAATGCCTTTCACGGCGGGTAACGGAATGCTGTCGGAAGGAGAGAAATGGCCAGGAAAACCTGGAAGCCCCACACCGTCCACGGCGAGCTCGATGCCGACAAGCGCGACGATTTGCCTGACAGCGTCTTCGCCTTCCCCAAGCTGCGGAAGGAACCCCTGACTGACGCCAGCCATGTCCGCAACGCGCTCGCCCGCTTTGATCAAGTGGAAGACGCCACCGACGCCGAGCGTGAGCAGGCCTTTGCCAACATCAAGGCCGCGGCGGAGCACTACGACGTCGAGGTTGAGGCTCAGTCCTGGAAGGAGCTTGGCAAGCCGTAAGCCGTTACATTCGCCGCGATGGGATTCGCCGTAGCGGCCGAGGCCTATGACAGATTCATGGGTCGCTACTCGGTGCCACTCGCCAATCAGTTCGCCGATTTTGCTTTGGTGGCACACCCCCAGCGCGTGGCTGACATCGGGTGCGGACCGGGCGCCCTCACCGCCGAGCTAGCAAAACGCCTGGGAACCGGGGCGGTTTCAGCCGTCGATCCCTCGGAACAGTTCGTGACCGCCGCCCGCCAGCGCTTTCCGGAAGTCGACATACAAAAAGCCAGTGCGGAGGAGCTTCCTTTCGAAGATGGCGTTTTCGATACGACCCTCGCTCAATTGGTGGTCCACTTCATGGCCGACGCGGTCAAGGGTCTTGGCGAGATGAAGCGGGTGACGCGGGCGGGCGGGACGGTGGGCGCGTGCGTTTGGGATCATGCGGGGGAGAAGGGTCCGCTCCACGTGTTCTGGCAAGCGGCCCGTCAGCTCGATCCCGAGGCCCCCGATGAATCTGAACTGGCCGGAGCTCGTGAAGGACACCTGGTCGAACTCTTCCGGGAAGCCGGTCTGGCAACGGTTGAGCACGACGCTCTCACGGTGGCGGTCGAGCACCCCAGCTTCGAGGAATGGTGGGAACCATTCACCCTCGGAGTAGGTCCCGCCGGCGAGCACGTGGTAGCTCTTGACAGCGAGCGACAATCGGAACTGCGTGAGCTTTGTCAGCGGATGCTGGGACCGGCGCCGTTCACCATCTCCGCTACTGCCTGGGCCGCCAAGGGAAAGGCCTAGCCCCGATACCATCGCCGGTCTTGTTGGGTGCAGCTCTTCTGGCGATGCTCCTGGTTGGGTCGCCGCAATCCGAACCGGTCGTCGAAGTGATCGAGCTCACCGGTTATGTCGATGACGCCACCCTTGCCTACCTCCGCGACTCGATCAACGAGGCTGCCGAAGTTGAGAGAGAGCTGGGAATCATCCAACTCGACGCCGAGGCGATTGTGAGTTCGAGGGCGGCACTCGAGGCCACCGTCACCCTCATGGCTGATCCGCCGCTTCCACTCGTGGTTTGGGTGGGGCCGGCTCCGGCTGTGGCCGACGACGGGCTCGAGGCTCTGGCGGCCGCGGCGCCGCTGTCGGTGACCTCTGACGACGCGCCCAGCATTCGCCAGCTCGTCCAGGACCTCAACGGCGTTTCCCTCCGCCCTGGTGATCCCCCGCTTGCCACCATCACCGACGATGTTCCCACGGGCGAGGAGGGAGTCACCACGGTTCCGGTTACCTTCACCCAGCCCGGGCTTTGGCATCGGTTCCTCCATTTGGGAGCAAGCCCGGAAGCGGCTTTCTTCTTTCTCGTCGCGGGGCTGACGCTGGCCGTTTTCGAGTACTTCGCCCTCGGCCCGGGCTTGGCATCGGGAGTGGCGGCCGTCTCGCTCTTCCTCGGTGCCTACGGGCTCGGGGTCATTCCCGTTCGCCCCTCGGCGCTCGTCGGCGCTCTGGTGGCGGTTCTCCTCTTCGCCGTCGGACACCAGAAGGGGGGAGTTTTCGCCATCACCGTCTTTGCCACCGCCCTTATCACCTGGTCGGGATTCAACATTTCCGCCGCACCCGATTTGGTCCCGATCGGCGGCGTGGGTGTGGTCTTCGCAGTCTTGGTGGTTCTTTTCTTTTTTCTTCTGGCGATCCCGGCGGTAACACGAGCCCGGATGTCGACTCAGACCATCGGTCGTCAGGCCTTGATTGGCCAAGAGGGAACGGCTCTACTCGACTTCTCCCCCGATGGATCGGTGGTCGTCAACGGGGCGCAATGGCCCGCCACTGCCCATCGAGAGTCGGCGATTCGGGCTGGAGATCCGGTGGTGGTTACGGCTGTCGCCGGGCGTGAACTGGAAGTTGAGCCCCGACTCGCGAAAAATTGATCTGTTCGCCTGGCAAAATTTCCCTGGCGGATCTTCCCAGGAATGGGTAGGTTCCGGCCCCGTCGACGGCTCATGGGAGGATTTGTGCAGCGTTTGGACGACTGGCAACTGAGGGCTCTCTGCCGGGGGAATCACGCTCACCTTTTCTTTCCACCATCTACCTTCGAGCGCAAGGACGAGCGGGAACGTCGCGAAGAAAGAGCCAAGGCCATCTGCCAGGTGTGTCCCGTAGTTGATCCCTGCGCCAACTACGCGATCAGCATCCGCGAACCCTTTGGGATCTGGGGAGGCCTTACCGAACTCGAGCGCCGAGAACTATCGGCGAGCTGAGGTCGGTCGCTCCCCAGCCAGCCGCCACAGTCCTGGTACTCACGGGCGAGCCCCTGAAGGTGCTCATGGTCCGGCGTCCACCTGGCGGTCTCTTCGGCGATGCCTGGGTTTTTCCCGGCGGACTCACGGAGGCGGCCGATGGGCCCCCCGAGGATTCCGATCTGGTGAAAAAGCGGGCCGCGGTCCGCGAGCTGGAAGAGGAAGTGGGGTTGCGGATGCCGACAGCCGACCTGGTTTATCTCTCAAGATGGGTGACCCCTCGGGTGCTTCCTCGCCGCTACGACACCTGGTTCTTTCTCGCCTCGCTTCCGGCTGAGGTTGCCGTCGCCCCGGCGAGCGACGAAGTCACCGACGCGGTCTTCGTGTACCCGGCCACGGCGCTCGCAGCTCATCAGGCCCAGCAGTGGAAGCTCCTTCTTCCCACTCTCGCCCATCTTCGCTGGCTGGCCCGTCACCGCTCACCGGGGGACGCGCTGGCCGCCGCCCGAGCCCACGCCACCGCGGAGCCCCTCGAGCCGCAGCTCACCGATGATGGATCTTTCGTCACGCCGGAGTTGCCCTGGTGAGCGAACTGCGCATCGATCGAGTGCTGGCTCCAAATCCCGGTCCGTTCACCCTGACAGGGACTAATACCTGGATCGTCTCCGTCGGCACGGAGGCGATCGTCATCGATCCGGGACCGCGTCTTGCCGATCACGAAGCTGCCATCGTCCGGGGTCTTGGCGAGCGAATACCTTCGGCGATCCTCGTCACTCACAACCATGAGGACCATGCCCCTTTGGCCAACCCGCTGGCCCGTGAGTTCGACGTTCCCGCCTACGGGCACGCCCCGGGCCCCGACTTCGAGCCCGATCTGACCCTGGTCGAAGGCGACCGACTCCCTCTGGAGGAAAGAGAGCTCGTGGTCCTGGCGACGCCGGGGCACTCCGACGACCACCTGTGTTTCCAGATCGACCAGCGCCTTTTCAGCGGGGATCACATCATGGGTGGTTCCTCGGTGATGGTTGAAGATCTCCTTCGATATTTGGGCTCTTTGCGCCGCCTCCGGCCACTGCGGCTCGAGCGGATCTATCCCGGGCATGGGCCCGAGATCGACAACCCCGATGAGGTGATCGACTGGTATCTCGCCCACCGCCTGCAGCGGGAGCAGGAGATCCTGACGGCAATGGAGGCGGGGGCGAGGACGGTGCCCGAGATCGTCGATATCGTCTACCGGGAAGTCGACCCCTCCCTTCATTCCCTGGCGGCGGTGTCGGTGGCGGCGCATCTCCGGAAACTGGAAGAAGCCGGACCTGGTTGATTGTTCTTCTAGACATGGATCAAACAGTCCCAAAGGAATGAAAGCCGCTCCTAATACCCTTAACTCCATGCCTGCCCAGGACGACGTCTACGACGCCCTACGCGGAGTATTAGACCCCGAGCTCGGAGGAAACGTGGTCGACCTCGGCATGGTCACCTCCGTCGACGTCGACTCCGACGGCCGGGTCGAGATTGGGCTCGCCCTGACCATCGCCCAATGCCCGATGCGGGGTTACCTCGAGGGTGAAACCAACCGCAAGATCGCCGCCCTGCCGGGGGTATCGGAAGTTCATGTCCGGACCACGGCGATGACTCGCGAGCAGCGGGCCAATCTGATGTCGGGGGCGCGTCTGCGCGCCCGTGAGAACGCACACCGGACCAAGGTCCACCCGACGACTCGTGTGGTGGCTATCTCCTCGGGCAAGGGCGGGGTCGGAAAATCGACCGTGGCCGTCAACCTGGCAGTGGCTCTGGCCGGCAAAGGATTTTCCGTCGGTCTGCTCGACGCCGATATCTGGGGCTTCTCGATCCCCCGAATGCTGGGCTCGGACGAGAGGCTCTCCGCCGACGACGCGACCAAGCTCATCATTCCCGCCGAGGTGCAGGGGATCAAGGTGGTCTCGACAGGGCTCATCATCGACAAGGAAGAGACGGCGCTGATGTGGCGGGGACTCATGCTTTCCAAGGCCCTGGAGCAGTTCCTGAACCAGGTGGAGTGGGGGATGCTCGACTACCTGGTGATCGATATGCCCCCGGGAACCGGAGACATCCAGATGGCACTGTCCCGGTTGCTGCCCCAAGCCGAGATGGTGGTGGTGACGACGCCGCAGATCGCGGCTCAAAAGGTGGCGGTCCGGGTTGCCGATATGGCTCGCCGTTCGCACATGCCGATCATCGGAGTCATCGAAAACATGTCCTCTTTTGTCTGCGACCATGGCGAGGAGTACGCCCTTTTCGGCTCGGGGGGCGGGGCCGAACTGGCAACCACCCTGAGCGTTCCCTTGCTGGCCCAGGTTCCCCTCGATCCCGCGGTTGTCACCGGAGGCGACGAGGGCGCCCCGGTGACCACAGGACGCCCGGAGGCGCCGGCGGCGATGGAATTTGACCGGGCGGCAGTGCGCTTGCTCGAGGTGTTGCCGCCGGTCGATGAAGAGAATTGCACTGGGCGGATCGCCAAACTTCTCGAGCAGTTGGCCGTGTCGGAGACGGTCGACAGCCCAGCCCCGTCGAGATAACTAGTCACTGAGCAGAACCCAAAAACGGGTCCAGACTTCGAGGGTCTCGTGATCGAAACTAGGGGGCGAACGTGCTCGGGTAATTCGACGCCTGCTCTGGCGTCACGGCGGGCAAAAACGGAGGGGCTGGGAGGCCAATTGGGCGAGCGTGGCGGCCAGTTCGGCTGACTACCGTCAGGGGCAAGCTTCGGGGATCCGGTTCCCCCAACGGAACCCCGACCAACACGAGGGCCTGTTCCCCCACAGGCCCTCGTGAATTTGGCCGGCGCCCCCGTCGCCCCACGTCGAGGTGACGCCTTCGGCGCCACCTCCCCCAACACTCGGCTGCGCCGGCGTGGGGGAGGAAACTGCTCGCTGGGCGAAGGGGAATAGACCAAAACCGCGTCCCGTTTACAATTGGTGACGATGACTCAGCTTGTTTCCATCAAATCCGCACGTCCGAGCCCTGTGATCACCCTCACCGATGCAGCCGCGGCCAAGGTTGCCGAGCTGATCGAAGCCGAGGGCGAGCCGGGATTGGCGCTGCGCATGGCAGTTCGACCTGGTGGATGCTCGGGCTTTTCCTATGAGATGTTTTTCGACGCCGAGATCGACCAAGAAGATGCCGTCACCGAGCACGGCGGCGTCAAAGTGATTGTCGACTCCGAGTCGGCCGACCGCCTGCGCGGTTCAACCCTCGACTACAAGGACGGACTCATGGGTGCGGGTTTCGCTATCGAGAACCCCAACGTCACCCGTTCTTGCGGTTGCGGCAACAGCTTCAGCTAAACCTTGGCGCGTCATCTTCGCTCCGCTTCCGGAGCACCGGCACCGGTCGGTCCCTATTCGACTGCCGTTGAGGCGAATGGTTTTGTCTTCCTCGCTGGCCAAGGAGCCATCGATCCCGACGGGGGCAGCTTTCCGGAGTCGATCGAAGAACAAACCCGACGGACGATGGAGAACCTGAAGGCCGTTCTCGCTGCCGTCGGACTCGATTTCTCCCACGTCATCAAGACCTCGATCTTTCTCATCGACATGGCGGATTTCGCGGCGATGAACGCGGTATACGCCCAATATTTCGAGGCCGATCCCCCCGCCCGGACCACGGTGGCGGTGGCCGCCCTACCCCGACAGGAAATGAAGGTCGAAATCGACATGGTGGCGGCGCGCTGATGGATTCCGTCCGGGTCCTCGAGGCTCTCGGGCTCGGGGACCAGAACCCAGGTGTGTTCGCCGGCGAGTGGCTCCAAGGCACGGACGGCACAATCGAAGTCCTGAACCCGGCAACTGGCGAGCGCATTGCCTCGGTGGGTCAGGCATCGCCCGAGGAGTACGAGAAGGCGGTCAACGCCGCGGTGGCAGCCTTCGAACGATGGAGGATGCTTCCTCCCCCCAAGCGGGGTGAGTACGTGCGCCAGATCGGTGATGCCCTCCGGACTCATAAAGAGGCACTGGGAACTCTCGTCTCTCTGGAGATGGGAAAGATCCGCGCCGAGGGCGAGGGCGAAGTTCAGGAGATGATCGACATCTGCGATTTCGCCGTCGGTCTCAGCCGCCAGCTTTACGGGCTGACGATGGCCTCGGAGCGGCCGCTGCACCGTATGTATGAGCAGTGGCATCCGCTGGGGCCGGTGGGGGTTATTACTGCCTTCAATTTCCCGGTCGCGGTTTGGTCATGGAACGCCGCCATCGCCGCAGTCTGCGGGGACACTGTCCTTTGGAAGCCCTCCTCGGAGGTCCCGTTGTCGGCCGTAGCGGTGACGAAGATTTGCCAACAGGTGATGGCCGGCACCGGGTTCGAGGGTGTATTCGGTTTGGTGGTGGGGCGGGGGTCTGTGGTCGGTGACAGGATGCTCAGTGACGAGCGTTTGCCCTTGATTTCTGCCACGGGCTCAACCAAGGTCGGTCGCCGGGTGGCGACGGCGGTGGCCGATCGCTTTGGGAGGTCGATACTCGAACTCGGGGGCAACAACGCCATCATCGTGATGGACGACGCCAACCTCGAGCTGGCGGTAAGAGCGATCCTCTTTGCCGCAGTGGGCACCGCCGGCCAGCGCTGCACATCTCTACGACGGCTGATCGTGCATGAGGCCGTGGCTGACAAATTGGTCGATCGGCTGGTGGACGCTTACAAGCAAGTCCCGATCGGTGATCCCCTCGAAAACGGGACCTTGATGGGGCCACTCGTGACCCAGCAGGCGATCCGGGACATGATGTCTGCACTCGACAAGGCACAGGAGCAGGGCGGGACCGTCGTCACCGGTGGAGCCGTCCTCGATCGACCTGGAAATTTTGTCGAGCCCACGATCGTCCGCATCCCCGCCGAGGCTGAGATCGTTCAGGAGGAGACCTTCGCGCCGATCTTGTACGTGATCGAAGCTTCGGACCTCGACGAGGCGATCGCGATTCAGAATGGAGTCCGCCAAGGGCTCTCTTCCGCCATCTTCACCGATTCGCTCCGCTCGGCAGAGCGTTTCCTCTCGGCGGTCGGCTCCGATTGCGGTATCGCCAACGTCAACATCGGCACTTCGGGCGCTGAGATCGGTGGTGCCTTTGGGGGAGAGAAGGAGACCGGCGGAGGTCGCGAGGCGGGATCGGATTCCTGGAAGCTCTACATGCGCCGCCAAACGTCAACCATCAACTGGGGCGACGATCTTCCCCTCGCCCAAGGGATCTCCTTCGGCTAGGACAAAAGACGAAAGACCAAAGACAAGAGACCAAAGACGAAAGACCAAAGACGAAAGACCAAAGACAAGAGACAAGTCTTCCGTCTTCCGTCTTCTGTCTTAAGTCTTCTGTCTTCTGTCTTTGATCTATCCGAAGCGGTAGCCGACCGATCTCACCGTCGTAATCCAAGAGGCCCGGTGTTCTCCCAGCTTGGCCCGAAGCCGCCGGACATGGACGTCGACGGTACGGGCGCCGCCGAAGTATTCATAGCCCCAGACCTTGGAAAGCAGTTGTTCCCGACTCCACACTCGGTGAGGATGCTCGACGAAGAAGCGGAGCAGCTCGTACTCCATATACGTGAGATCGATCGGAGCCGAATCAAGCGTGGCCTGATACGTGAGAACGTTGAGCTCGAGGTCCTTGAAATGGTGGATCTCATCGGTCCCCTCGGCCCGCGTCAGCCGATGAAGACGTAGTTCCAACTCGGCGGGTTGTACCGGGGCGAGAATGAAATCCCCGAGGCCGACGGCGCTCCCCAGCAGATCGACATGATCGGGTTCGGCGATCAGGAGCACCGGCAGGGGATTGGTGGTGACCAATCCCTCGATGGCTCGGAGCCGACGGCGCGGCTCGGAGCCCAGCTCCACCAGGAGGGCAGCGCTTTCTGGCGGGGGCTCGGCCACGATGTCGGCAATGGTTCGGTACTCAATCCGCGCCCGGGCCAACGCGTCGAGCAGTGACTCCGATAGATCCGGAGGAAAGACGGCGACCGCCAGACCGTCAGAGAACTGGGAGGTAGGTCTCGAGCTCGAAACGGGAGACGTGGTGCTGATAGCGGTCCCACTCCTTGCGCTTGTTGCGGAGGAACCAGGAGAAAACGTGCTCGCCGAGAGCCTCGGCCATGAGCTCGGAACGCTCCATGCGATCGAGGGCATCGGCCAGAGTCTCTGGCAGACGAGCGACGCCCGCCGCCGCTCGCTCGGAGGCGGTAAGTGCATGAACGTCGTCCTGCACTTCGGGGGGAAGCTCGTAGCCGTTTCGGATGCCTGCCATCCCGGCCGCCAGCACCGCTGACAGGGCCAGATAGGGATTGGCGGCGGCATCGGGGGAGCGGTACTCGACCCGCACGCTTGACGATTTCCCCTTCTTGGCCAGCGGCACCCGCACCAGGGCCGACTGGTTGTTGCGAGCCCACGAGATCCAGATCGGAGCATCGAATCCGGCTACCAGCCGCTTGTAGGAGTTGACCCACTGATTGGTGACGGCGGTGATCTCGGCGGCGTGAGTCAGAAGGCCGGCAACGAATTGCTGGCCGACCTTGGAGAGACCGTTGTCCGAGCCCGGTTCGAAAAAGGCGTTGCGGTCGCCTTCGAA
The DNA here is from genome assembly GCA_036556085.1 of Acidimicrobiia bacterium. Taxonomy (GTDB): domain Bacteria; phylum Actinomycetota; class Acidimicrobiia; order Spongiisociales; family ZC4RG35; genus JACCTH01. The sequence goes on from DATBKE010000221.1 coordinate 9,687, forward strand.
GAGAGAGAGGTGAAGGTGCATTCCCGACCCGTCAAAGTCCTCCAGCGGTTTGGGCATGAAGGTGGCGTAGATGTCGTGCTCCATGGCCACTTCCTTCACAGTCAACCGGAAGGTCATGATGTTGTCGGCCATCGTCAAGGCATCCGTGTATCGCACGATGATCTCGTGCTGGCTTGGAGCTACTTCATGATGTGAGTGCTCCACCGGTATCCCCATCAGCTCGAGCGCGTTGATGGTCTTGCGCCGATATTCCTGGGCATTGTCGAGCGGGGTGAGGTCGAAGTAGCCGCCACGGTCGAGGACCTGGGGCTCGGGGCCGGAGTCGCGGAAGTAGAAGAACTCGAGCTCGGGGGCCACGTAGAAGTTGAATCCCATATCGGCCGCGGTCTGGAGGTTGCGCTTCAGCACTCCCCGGGGATCTCCCTCAAAGGGTGCCCCGTCGGGGGTGACGATGTCACAGAACATTCGCGCCACCTGTTGGTCGGGACGCCAGGGAAGAATCTGGAAGGAAGCGGCATCGGGGCGAGCCAGCATGTCTGCCTCCTGCACCCGGGCGTACCCATCGATCGCCGAGCCGTCGAAAGTCATCCCTTCTTCGAAGGCCACCTCCAGCTCGGAGGGGCTAATCGAAACCGATTTCAGAAAGCCCTGGACGTCGGTGAACCAGAGGCGGATGAACCGGATGCCACGCTCTTCGACCGTCCGCAAGACGTACTCGGCTTCTTTATTCACCCGAGCGAGTCTATTTGGCCTAGAGCCAGCCGCTCTTCTTGAACCGCCGGTAGAGGACGATGCACGCCACCAACATCAGGGCCAGCACCGCCGGATAAGCCCAGGACTCGTCGATCTCGGGCATATGGGTGAAGTTCATCCCCCAGATCCCGGCCAGCATTGTCGGCACCGCCGCGATCGCAACCCACGCCGAGATCTTCCTCATGTCATTGTTCTGGCGAACGCTGACCTGGGTGAGATTGGCCTCGAGGATCGACGTGAGAAGGTCGTGGTAGGTCCCGATCCGCTCCACGACCTTCACTAGATGGTCGTGGACATCGGCGAAGTACTCCTTCAGATCGGGGTGAATGGCCGGGAACCGACCCCGGCTGAGACGGGCGAGCGGTTCCTCCAGCGGGGCAGTGGCGGATAGGAACTGATTGACCTCGCGCTTCAATTTGTAGATGCGCTCGGTCGGCGTCGTCGACGAGTCGGAGAAAATGGTGCTCTCCAACTCGCGGATGTCGGTGTCGAGTCCATCGATCACCTCCCCATAGTCGTCGACCACCCGGTCGAGGATGGCTAACAGAACGGCGCTCGGGCCCAGGGTCAGCTCATCGGGGTCAGACTCGAGGTGCTTGCGGACTTCGACCAGCCGCGAAGCCTCGCCGTGTCTGACCGCAACCACGAATCGTCGGTCGACAAAAAGCAGGATCTCGCCCAGCTCGATCACCTCCACCGGATCGACATAGCGGGCCGGCTTCAAAACCACGAAGAGCGTGTCGTCATAGACATCGAGCTTGGGACGTTGATGGGCGTGGATGGCGTCCTCCACCGCCAGCTCGTGCAGACCAAACTCCTCCCGCACCGATTCGAACTCCTCCTCGGTGGGCTCGTGGAGGCCGATCCAACAGAAGGTCTCGCCTCCCTCGCATTGCTCGAGCGATTTCTCGAGAGTGAAGGTCTCCACCCGGCGCTTGCCATCGGTATAAAGGGCGGCGTCGACGATCACCGCCTAAAGGTACCTTTTGTTTTTGCGAACCCAGGGTTCGGAGGGCTGCTGTACCTATCTGCCAGCCCACAAACCCGAGGGCTAGCTGGCCGCGAAGCCCTGACGCAAGAACAGTCGGAGGTTCTCGGTTACCTCCCGAAGTCGCTCCGGGGCGGCGATGACCGACCGGGCCGCCGACATCGTCACGTCATGGATCAAGCGCCCGGCGAGGTCGGGTGCGATCGGTCGAAAAGTCCCGGCCTTGACCGCCTCGAGGTAAAGACCGACGAGTGAGGCCGAGAGATCCGTGTGCGCCATACGAATGCGATCCTGGGCGTTGGCGCCGAGCCGGGGAACCTCCCGGTGCAGGATCAGACCCAGGACCGGATCAGTGGCGACGAACTCCACTGTCATTTCGGCCATGCGAAGCAGGCGCTGGTCCGGCGACCCCCCAGGTTCGGTTTGCGATGTCAGTCCCGCGATCACGTCCGGCAACTCTTCTTCTACTAAGGAGGCGATCAGGTCGTCTCGATCGCGGAAGTATTCGTAGAGGGTGGTCCGCCCGATCCCGGCGACCGCGGCCAGTTCGGCGAGGTCGAGGTCGGCGGTGCCGCTTTCCCGAATCAGATCGCGAGCGGCCTCGAGTATCTGACGGCGGGTCAATGCCTTGTGCTCGGGGATCGAGGAAGCCCGAATGCGTGGCATCAGCCCAGGCTACTTTTCGTCGTCTCTAAGGCCGTTGGCCCCAGGAGCGGGACCTGGCGGCTGTTCAGCTGGCAAAGACGCGAGACGATGCATAGCTAACTAGTGCCAAAATGGATGAATGACGGACAAAGGCTCCGCTGACCGCTTCTTCAACCGGGAGCTCTCCTGGCTGGAGTTCAACTCGCGGGTGCTCGCCTTGGCCGAGAACACCCAGCTGCCGGTGCTGGAAAGGTCTCGCTTTCTGGCGATTTGGGCCTCGAACCTCGACGAGTTCTTCCAGGTCAGGGTCTCGGGCTTGCAGGGACAGGTGGCCCGCGGGGTGCGGGTGCCATCCCCCGACGGACGCCAGCCAGCCGAGGTCTTGGCGGCGGTGAGTGAGGCGGCGCACCAGCAGTACGAGAGAGCGGCCAAGGCCTTCATTACCGACGTCGCCCCTCGCCTCGCCGCCGCTGGCATCGGCTTTTCGGACTACTCGGGTCTCGACGACGAGGACCGCCAGTACATGGACGTCCAGTTCCGGGAGCGGGTCTACCCGGTGGTGACCCCGCTCGCGGTCGATCCCTCCCATCCCTTCCCCTACATCTCCAACCTTTCGCTCAATCTGGCCGTGGTGGTTCGAAACCCCGAGACCCACGTGACTCGTTTCGCCCGCGTCAAGGTGCCTCCGATCCTTCCCCGGTTTGTGGTTCTTCCGGACGGCGAGCGCTTCGTGCCCCTCGAGCAAGTCATCGCCGCGCATCTCGGCGAGCTCTTTCCCGGGATGGAGATCGTCGCCCATCACGCCTTTCGGGTGACCCGCAACTCCGACATCGAAATCGACCAAGAAGACGACGACGTTGGCGACCTGCTTCTGACCATCGAGAGCGAGCTGACCCGACGTCGCTTTGGAGCCGTGGCCCGGCTCGAAGTGGCCCCCGATCTCCCCGATGACATCCTCGATTTGCTCCTGCGGGAGATGGGAGCGAAGCCCGAGGACGTTTACCGGGTGGACGGGCCCCTCGATCTGGGCGGGCTAGCCGCTCTCGCCAACCTCAATCACCCCGATCTCAAATACGAGGCCTACACCCCGGTGGTTCCCGCCCGTCTGGCACCAATCGAAGGTGTTCTCCCCGACATCTTTGCTGTCATCAAGGAAGGTGACCTCCTGGTCCATCACCCCTATGACTCGTTCACCAATTCCACCGAGGCATTCCTTCACCAAGCCGCGCGCGACCCGAAAGTATTGGCGATCAAGCAAACGCTCTATCGGACCAGTCGCGACAGCCCGATCATGGGCTCTCTGATTCACGCCGCCAACGAAGGAAAACAGGTGGTCGTATTGGTGGAGCTTCAAGCCCGTTTCGACGAGGAACGCAATATCGAATGGGCGCAGCGGCTGGAAGACGTGGGAGTGCACGTTGTCTACGGCGTGGCCGGTCTCAAGACCCACACCAAGATTTCGCTGGTGGTGCGCGATGAGGGCGAGGCCATCACCCGCTATGCCCACATCGGCACCGGAAACTACAACGAAACGACCGCCCGGATTTACGAGGACGTCGGTCTCTTCACCACCGATCCAGCCATCGGAGCCGACCTCTCCGATCTCTTCAACTTCCTCACCGGCTACTCGCGGCAGCGGAACTATCGAAGGATGGCAGTGGCACCAGACGGACTCCGCAGTCGGCTGCTGGAACTGATCGAAGCGGAGACCGCTGCCGGACGGGACGGAGTCATCACCTTGAAGATGAATTCACTCGTCGATCCCGGGATGATCGAAGCTCTTTATGCCGCCTCGGAGGCCGGCGTCCGAATCGACCTCATCGTGCGCGGGATATGTTGTCTGGTCCCCGGCGTTCCGGGGATGTCCTCCAATATCGGGGTGCGCTCGATCGTGGGTCGCTATCTCGAGCATTCCCGGATTTATCGCTTTGGCTCCCGCCACCGCGAGAGGACCTACTTGATCGGCTCCGCCGATCTAATGCCGCGCAACCTCGATCACCGGGTCGAAGCGTTGGTTCCGGTTGATGATCCGAGCCTGCAGTTCCGAATCGATGAGATCCTTGAGGTCCTGTTGGCCGATGACGAATTGGCCTGGTCGCTCAATCCCGACGGGCAATGGGAGCGCGTGCCAGACGAACTCGGAATCAATTCCCACGCCACACTGCAGGGTCTGGCTCACGCCCGCTCCCGGGCCCTGGTCTAGACCAGGGCCGAGATCTTCCTCGACCTGGAAAGGTTCACTTCCTGTTTACTTCTCGTCGACCTTCCGGAAACCGGCGACTCCTAGGTTCAGAGCAGAAGGAAGGAGTCAGGTATAGAGAGAATCATTGCGCTAGGAATGCTCGCCTTCGTCGTCTTGGCAGCGTGTGGAGGGAACGGCGCCGGCGGTTCCGACGGCGGCAGCGGCGGGCTCGAAGGAACCGTCATCATCGATGGCTCGAGTACCGTCACCCCACTCATCACTGTGGCCGCCGAGGATTTCCAAGCGGTCAACCCGGATGTCAGAGTCACTGTGGCTACGTCTGGCACCGGGGGGGGCTTCGAGAAGTTCTGCGTGGGTGAGACCGATGTGTCGATGGCCTCGCGTCCCATCGCCGTCGATGAGTCTGCCACTTGTCAAGCCAACGGGATCGAGCCGGTCGAGTTCATCGTCGCTAACGATGCCTTGTCGGTCATAGTCAACCCTGATAACGACTGGGTCTCTTGCCTAACAGTCGAACAGCTCAACACGATGTGGGGTCCCGAGAGCGAAGGTGAGGTGAATAACTGGAACCTTGTCGACGCCTCTTTTCCTGACCAGAACCTGGAGCTCTTCGGCGCCGGTTCCGACTCCGGAACCTTCGATTTCTTCACTGCTGAGGTCAACGGTGAAGAAGGGGCGATTCGCACCGACTACAACCCTTCTGAGGACGACAACGTAACCCTTGTTGGAGTGGAAGGGGATGTCGGTGCGGTGGGTTTCCTCGGCTTGTCGTACGTCTTGGAGAACGAGGGGCGCATTGTTCCCCTGGCGATCGATAGCGGTAACGGTTGCATTGCCCCCTCCGCGGAATCGGTGATCGACGGCTCCTACGTTCCCCTTGGCCGCCCGCTGTTCGTCTACTTCAAGGCGGAGTCGCTGCAGCGTGCCGAGGTGGAGGCGTTCGCCCGCTTCTACGCGGACAATCAGGACACCATTACCGAGACGGCGTTGTTCATCCCGCTTTCGGACGAGCAAGCCTCAGAGCAACGGGCCGAGCTCGACGAAATCACCGGAGGCTGAACCGTGGGATCCCACTAGTGGTGAAGAACGCAGCGAGGCAGGAGCCGCCGGTGACCCTGCGGGCCACCGGCGGCACCCGCCGCCGCCTCTATGTGCAGGCGGCCTTCAAATCCCTCTTCGGACTGATGGCATTTCTCACGGTGGGAGTGACGGTTCTAATCGTGCTCTCCCTTCTGGTCCCCGCTCTTCGCTTTTTCTCGGAGGTCTCTCTTAGCGAGTTCTTTGGGAGCGCTTCCTGGGCACCGTTGTTCTCGCCACCACGATTCGGGGTGTGGCCAATCGTGGCCGGTACGGCCTGGATCACCGCCATCGCCCTGCTGGTAGCTCTCCCCCTCGGTCTGGGAGTGGCGGTGTACTTGAGCGAGTATGCCCATCGCCGGCTGCGTTCGTTCGTCAAACCCTTTCTAGAGATCCTGGCCGGCATACCTACGGTCGTCCTCGGGTTCTTTGGACTTTTCCTGGTGAACCCCGAAATCGTGCGGCGATTTTGGCCGGTTGGCGAGGTGAGCACGTTCTCGGGGTTGGCCGCGGGCCTGGTGGTGGGAATCATGATCGTGCCGACCGTGGCTTCCCTGTCTGAGGACGCCATGAACGCTGTACCGCGGGGGTTGCGGGAAGGCGGCTTTGCTCTGGGCGGGACCCGGCGAGAGGTCGCCACAAACGTCGTGTTCCCCGCTGCCCTGTCGGGGATTGTTGCGGCCACAGTGCTCGCCGGATCGAGAGCGATCGGTGAGACCACGATCGTCTTGATCGTTGCGGGTAGCCGTCCCACCCTCACCTGGAATCCCGGCGAGCAGATGCAATCGATGGCGAGCTTCATTGGTTTCGCCGGCATTGGCGATCAGCCAACGGGCAGCACCGGATACCTGACCATTTTCGCAGTAGGTCTGGTGCTGTTTGTGATCACCTTCCTCTTGAACATCATCAGCATTCGCATCGTGCGCCGCTTTCGCGAGGTATACGAATGACCGCGGTCGGGACCGAGGGCGCTGCGGTCGCACTGGATATCCACGCCCGTACCTCGACCAGGCGAAAGGTCATCGATGCATTCTTCAAGCTCTTCCTATGGATATCGCTCGGGATCGCCCTTGGGACGCTGATCACGATCCTGATCGATCTGATCACCGAGGGTTGGCCGCGGCTCAATCCGGCTCTGATCACCAACATGCCGTCTGCTCGTCCGGAAAGGGCCGGGATTCAGTCTGCGATCTTCGGCTCGCTCTGGGTGGTAGGGACTACTGCCGCCATCTCGATACCGACCGGGGTGGGGGCAGCGATCTATCTCGAAGAGTTCGCCAAGAGGGACCGGTGGTACAACCGCCTCATCGAGCTCAACATCCAGAACCTGGCCTCGGTTCCGTCAGTGGTGTATGGCATCCTCGGCTTGGCCTTCATCGCCCGCGGGTTTCTCTCCCTCGGCTTCACGGTCCTGACGGCAGCTCTCATCTTGACGCTCGTTGTTCTTCCCACGGTCGTCATCGCTTCCCGCGAGGCGCTGCGGGCAGTGCCGAATTCATTGCGCTACGGAAGCCTCGCTTTGGGCGCCACCGAGTGGGAGACCGTTTACCGGCAAGTCCTTCCCGCGGCTGTTCCCGGAATTGCGACTGGCACCATCCTGTCTACATCGCGAGCTCTCGGCGAGTCGGCGCCGCTTCTACTCGTGGGCGCGCTGACATTTGTCACGTTCAACCCAGATGGCTTCGACAGTCCTTATACGGTCCTACCGCTGGCGATCTTCAGGTTCATCAGCGAAGCCCGGATCGAGTTTCGGCCGCTGGCCGCAGCGGCGAGTGTCGTTCTTCTCTTCCTCCTTATGGGTATGAACTCGCTGGCCATCTACGTCCGCAGTCGCTATGAGAAGAAGCTCCGATGACGGATAAGGATTACGCCGCAGTAAGAACCGAGAAGGCTGGTCCCCCAATCCGGGTGGAGACACCAGGGGCAATGAATGACGCCGAACTGCACAATGACGCGGAAATCGTTTTCGACGTAGTTGGACTGAGCGTTTATTACCGGGACTTCCAAGCTGTAAGGGACATCGACATACCAGTGCGCCAAAAGGAGATCACTGCACTGATTGGGCCCTCTGGATGCGGTAAATCGACCATCCTCCGTTGCTTTAATCGAATGAACGACCTCATCGAGGAAGCGCGGGTCGAGGGATCAGTCCGATTTCACGGCATCGACATCTACCAAGAGGGTGTCGATCCCGTCGAGCTTCGGCGTCGAGTGGGCATGGTCTTTCAAAAGCCCAATCCTTTCCCGAAGTCGATATACGACAATGTTGCCTTCGGACCGCGGGTGGGCGGCTTCAGAGTCAACATGGATGATCTCGTCGAGGAATCCCTGACGAGGGCCGCACTTTGGGAGGAGGTGAAGGACAAGCTCTCTGAATCTGCGCTCGCCCTTTCGGGTGGACAACAACAGCGCTTGTGCATCGCCCGTGCTATCGCAACCTCACCGGACGTGGTACTCATGGATGAGCCTTGCTCGGCGCTCGACCCGATCGCCACACTCCGAATCGAGGAGTTGATGCAGGAACTAAAGGAGGACTACACGATCCTCATCGTTACCCACAACATGCAGCAGGCGGCTCGAGTTAGCGATCGGACCGCGTTTCTGACGGTTGATGTCAACGCCGTGGGTCAACGAACCGGCTACTTGGTGGAATTCGACACGACGGATCGTATTTTTACGTCCCCGGCCCGGCCGGAAACTGAGGCATACATCACCGGGAGATTCGGATGACCGAGATGCGCAGTCGTTTCCACAAAGAATTGACCGACCTTGAACAAACCCTGCTCACGGTGGCAGATCAGGCCGAGCAGATGGTGGCGCTGGCGGTCGACGCCGTTTGCGTTCCCGACATGGACAAGGCGGCCCGAGTAATGGCCCTCGATCAGTGGGTTGATAGGACCTATCTCGACGTTCATAACCGGTGGATGGCGGTGATGGCCCTACAACAGCCGATCGCCGGCGACTTGAGGATGATGTCTGTTCTGTTGCATCTCAATACCACTCTCGAGCGCATGGGCGACCAATGCGTGAATATCGCCAAGCTCGCTCAGGTGACGTATGGCCTTCCTCGCTCGGAGCGGATCGTTGCCCAGATTCGGGAGATGGGCGATCTGGTGCGGCCCATGATTCGCACAGGTGTCGACGCGCTGGTGCGCCGAAACCTGGAACAGGCGCGTCAGCTTCCCTTCATGGACGAGCCGGTCGATCGGCTCAATCGCAACATGTACAAGGAGGTAGTGGATTGCGGGCCTGATCCCCAGGTTCTCGAGTGGGCAACCCGAATGATGATGGTGAGCCGGGCCCTGGAGCGGATAGGTGACCAGGTGGTGGACATCGCCGAACAGACCGCGTTCCTTCTCACCGGGGAAATGATGGAGTTCACCGAGGAGGCACTTACTGGCAGTATCGATGATGGAGAGTGAGCCCCGGCCCCGAGTTTTGGTCGTGGAAGACGAGCCTGCGATTACCGAAGCACTCCAATACGCCTTTGAACTCGAAGGTTTCGAGGTGGAGTCGGCCACGAATGGACGAGCCGGACTCGACGCTGTACGTCGTCGGCCTCCGGCGGTGGTGGTGCTGGACCTGATGTTGCCCGGCATGTCCGGACTCGACGTCTGTCGTCAGGTTCGATTCGAGTCAAATGTTCCCATCATCATCCTCACTGCTCGCGATGCCGAAGCCGACAAGGTCGCAGGCCTTGAACTGGGCGCCGACGACTACCTGACCAAACCCTTCTCTATCCGGGAGTTAGTGGCGCGGGTGCGGGCTCAGCTCCGGCGCTCCGCCCGCAGCGGAAGTCCTGTCAACACCGAGGTCTTGCGCGGAGGACCCGTCGAGCTCGACGTTGAAGCCCACCAGGTTCGAGTCGATGGCGCCCCGGTGGAGTTACGCCCCAAAGAATTCGATTTGCTCGAATCGCTTATGCGCCGGCGGGGACGCCTCGCCACCAGGGAGACCCTGATCGACGAGGTGTGGGGTCCCGACCATTTCGGTACCACTAAGACCCTCGACGTTCACATAAAACGGTTGCGCCAGAAACTCGAACCGGAGCCCACACGTCCCCGGCACATCCTGACCGTGCGCGGCCTCGGCTACAAGTTCGTCGACGAGTAGGCATGCGCAGAGTCAAGCGGCTCGAGCAGGAGATCGCGGAGCTGCGATCGGAACTCGATCGTCGCACCGAAGAAGGCGGTGCCCAGGCTTCGTTGCTGGGCCAGGTACTCGCCACGGTTCGCCAAGGGATCATCGTGATCGATCCCGACGACTCGATCCGTTTCTTTAACCCTGCCGCTGCCGCCCTCGTCCGTCCCGGCCCCTCCCTCGGCCAGCTGTCACCCCATCCGCTGCAGAGCCTGGTCCGGCAGGCTCGTGCAGGCGGCGATCCGCTCGAGGGCACTCTCGAACTCGACCGTCCCCACCGGCTGCTGACCGCAGTTGCCACACCCATCGAAGCGGGTGGCCGGGTGCTCTTGGTTGTGGTCGATGTCACCGAAGCCCGGCGCCTCGAAGCGGTCCGGCGCGACTTCGTTGCCGCCGCCTCTCATGAACTGAAAACGCCGGTGGCGTCGCTGGTTGCGTCGGCGGAAACCCTGCAGCTAGCCCTCGCGCGCGATCCCGCACGGGCAGCGCAATTCGCAGAGCAGGTAGAGCGTTCGGCTCGCCAGCTCGCCAGTCTGGTGGCCGATCTCCTCGACCTGTCCCGCCTCGAGGCGAAACCGGAGGCAGACGAGGAGGTGGTCCTAGATCTGCTCGTCAGAGAAGAGGTGGAGAGCTTGAGCGATCGGGCTCGTGAAGCAGAAATCAAGCTGTTGGTGGAACTGTCCCCCGTGATTGTCCGCGGGTCCAATTCCGATCTGGGCCTGGCGGTGCGGAATCTGATCGACAACGCCCTCCGTCATACGCCGGCCGGGGGTGAGGTGAAGGTCGTGGTGGAACGATCACACGGCAGAGCGAGCGTCCACGTCATTGATAACGGCGAAGGCATTGCGAGCCGAGAAGTTACGCGGATCTTCGAAAGGTTCTACCGGGTGGACTCGGCGCGTTCTCGGGCCACCGGCGGCACCGGCCTCGGCCTGGCAATCGTTCGCCATGTTGCCGAGTCACATGGAGGCACCGTGGACGTGCGCAGCTCCCTGGGACAGGGATCGACTTTCTCGATCAATCTCCCGACGGCAATGCCCGACCGTCACCCTTCCTGAACCGCGGGTTTGCCCATGGTGGGCCCCGGGGTATCCGGGAATCTGAAGGAGGTGGCCATGCCCGACAAGCGGCCCAGCGTCAAGAACGAAGACCAGTACGAGGCGCTCAAGGAAAAGGGGATGTCGAAAGAGCGGGCGGCGAAGATTGCCAACTCGCCCGGCGCTTCCAAGAAGGGAGGCAAGCGTTCCCACCAGGGATCGAGCAGAAGCTCCTCGAAGCAAGGGGGAACGACCGAGCAGAAGAAGGCAGCCGGTCGCAAGGGAGGAAGAGCGACGGCTAAGAAGAGCTGATCCTTAGTCCCAGGCAAAGATTGGCCGTCCAGCTCTGGCGGCTGGCCGATCTCGAACAAGCCAATACCCGAGGGCGGTCATTTCGGGCTCGCGCCTACCGACGGGCGGTTTGGTCGCTCGATCACCTGAGTCCCGAACTGCGGGAGTTGTCCAATGAGATCTTGGCGGTCCCGGGAATCGGGGCTGCTATCGCCGGCTTGATTGCAGAATTCCGGGCCAACGGCGATCTCGGGGCCGTCTCCGCTCGGGAACAACGACTTCCCCATCAGGCATGGGCACTTTCGCGCTTGCCGCGTATGACCCCAAACCGCCTCCACGCCCTCAAGTCCGATCTCGACGTCGAGACAACCGCCGATCTGCGGCGGGCGATCGTTGCCGGAAACGCTCAAGCACTTCCCGGAGTCGGCCCCCAGACCGCTGCCTATTGGCTGCGGACCATCGACGAACAGCGGGAGGGGCTGCCGATCTACCTTGCCGTCGGCCTCGCCGAGCAGTTGGTGTCTCACATCGCGGCGCACGTACCTGGCTCGCGGGTGAGAGTCACCGGGGCCATCGCCCGGCTCGACGAGTGGATCGAAGAGATCGAGCTCGCTGTAAACGGAGCCAATGAAGTGAGTGAATTCCTGGTCTCGTCAGCCGCCGTGGCCGCGCTGCCGATCCCGGTAAGGATCACAAAAGATCCTCCCCAGGTGCCGGCCGGCCTTGTCCTCCCGGGAGAGCTGCGCGGCGACCTTCATGTCCATTCCGACTGGTCGCCGGACGGTCGTCAATCGCTCCGTCAGATCGTCGCCGTCGCCGTATCTCGCGGTTACGAATACGTCGGGGTGACGGATCATGCCGTCGGGCTCCGCTTCGGCGGCCTGGACGCCGAGCGCTTGCGGGCCCAGCGCGCCGAAATCGACCGGGTTCGGCAGGAACACCCCGAGATCTCGATCCTCCATGGAGCCGAGCTCAATATTTCTCGCGATGGGACGGTCGACTTCGATCAAGAAGTGCTTTCGTGGCTCGACTACACAGTGGCAGGCCTTCACTCGTTCTTGAGTCTTGAACAGGACGAGCAAACTGCTCGAGTCCTAGCGGCGATCGACAACCCCGAGGTTGACATCATCGCCCATCTCACCGGTCGTCGGATCGGGATCAGGCCGCCTATCGACGTCGATCTCCCGGCAGTTTTCACGGCCGCTGCCGACCGCGGAACCATTCTCGAAGTCAACGGTCATCTCGACCGGCTCGACCTCTCTGCAGACCTAATCAAGAGCGCCGTCGGGCAGGGCATTGAGTTCGTGGCCGATAGCGACTCTCACCGAGCCGCTGAGTTCGGGAACGTCGAGAACGCCTGCGTTCTCCTTCAGCGAGCGGGAGTCAGCGCGGAGTCAGTAGTCAATACCTGGAGCTTGCAAGCGCTCAGGACGAGGCTTTAGTTTTCGTCCTGCCCTTCTTCATGTCACTACGAGCCTGCTTGGCTCGGTCGGCCCCGATTGCGGTCTTCACCTGCTTCTGCTCCTCGGGCGGCGGCAGGACGGCCATCATCCCCAGTGACTCGAACCAGAGCTCTCGGGCCCAGCCCATCGTGTGATAGAGGTGGTGGTCCTCCTCCTCTTCCACCTCTTCGTAGGCGGTCATGAGCACCTTGGCCCGGGTCCCTTTGTCCTCTTTCGCGATCTCGCCGATCAGCTCCCAATTGGCATGGTCTTTGGTCTCTGCATCGACGACCGCCTCGGCGGCCACCAATTGGGCAGCTGCCATGTCTCCCGCCGCCAGAGCCATTTCCATGGACTTGACCAGTGCTGCTCCCTTAGCCCGCACGATCTCGCGGCCAGGGGTCTCGGTCTCAGTGTTCATTCCGAGCTCGTCGAAGACGCCGGTGACGATCCGAACGTGGTTCTCGGTTTCGTCGAGATACTTTTGCCACTCTTCTTTCAAATCTTCGTTGACGGCACATCGAATGGCGGCTTGATAAACCTGGACTCCGCCGAGCTCCGTCTCCAGCGCCTGATAGAGCAATTCTTCGATCTGGGCGTCCTTCATCGCAATCCTCCTCTAGGAAACTCCTGCCCGATGACCTACCCACGGGCAACGCGGCTCAAACCGAGGCGGTAGAAGTTGCTATCAAGGGGTAACGATGAAGCGATGACGAGGGCGAAGAAGACTACCCAGAAGGTGATTCCGGCCCCGGCTCTGGACCCGGTCGAAGAGGCGTCGAAAGAATCTTTTCCCGCTTCCGATCCCCCGCCTTGGACCCTGGGCCGCCGACCCCGTAAGAAGGAGAGCCCTAAGGGAGAACGCGAAGAAGGGTCCGCTCGGCCCGCGACATGAGTCGGCTGCCGCGGGTGCCCCGCCAGGCCTTGAGCAGTTTTCCCGAACTGAATGCGTCGGGGATCTCGGGATGTATGTACGAAGCCCGACACACGGCGCGGGTGTTGCCGAGTGCCTCCGCGGCGGCGTCGACAGCTTCAAGGATCACCCTTTCGTCTGAATCTCCGTCGGGTGCTCCGATTCCACCCAGATAATTGGCGGCGAGAGCCGAGGCTCCCCAGGTTCGAAAGTCCTTGGCGGTGTAGTCCTCGCCGCTTGTCGTCCGTAGGTAATCGTTGATCTCATCCGAGGTGACGTTCGCCGGGCTGCCATTGTCGGAGTACGAGAAGAGCTTCTGGCCCGACAATTCTTGGCACTTGGACACCAGGTTGGCGAGGCGGCGGCTCTTGAGCGCCACTTCCTGCTCAACTCCTCCTTTCGACTCGAACGAAAGCTTGATCGAGTCCCCGGCCACCTCGGCATGCTGGGCTTCGAGAGTGGTGAGGCCGAAGGACCCGTTCTCGTTCTCGTATCGTTTGTTCCCCACCCTGATCAGGCTCTGGTCGAGAACGGCCACCGCCAGCGCCAACACCTTCTTATGAGCCAGCCCTCGCAGGCCGAGGTCGGCTTCCACTTGCTTGCGAAGTTGGGGCAGAGCGAGACCAAACGGCTTTAGCCGCTCGAACTTGGCCTCGTCCCGGATCCGCTCCCATTCCGGGTGGTACACGTACTGCTTGCGACCAGCGGCATCGCGGCCCGTCGCCTGAATGTGTCCGTCATCGGTTGCGCAGATCCAGACTTCGGTCCAGGCCGGCGGAATGACGAGCGACTTGATACGGACCCGCGCGGTCTCTCCAACCTCGCGGCCCGAATCGTGGCGATAGGAGAAGCCCTGACCCCGCTTCCGGCGACGAATACCCGGTTCTTCGTCGGAGGAGTAGCGGAGACGAGCTCGCTCGACGAGTGAGAGCGAGTCAATCATTCCGCCCCGATGTCTACCCGAGGGCTCCGCTCGCGAAACACCAGGCCCCCTATCCGGCGCGGCGGGACGTCTCCCACAGGTCAATCCCGAGATCGACGGCGTGACGGTCGATCTCTTTCAGCTCGGACTTCGTGAACTCCAGGTTGCGGATCGCACCCAGGCTGTCGTCGAGCTGGGCGACACTGCTCGCCCCGATCAACGCTGACGTCACCCGCTCGTCGCGGAGGGCCCAGGCGATCGCCATCTGCGCCAGCGACTGCCCCCGGGCCTCGGCCACACCGTTCAGGGCCTTGACTCGGGCGACGGTCTGATCGGTCAGCCACCTGGCGTCGAAGCTTCCCCCGAGCTGCGCCCGAGAATCGGAAGGCCGCTCCCCCAGGTAACGGCTCGTGGCCAGACCCTGGGCCAGGACCGAGAAAGCGATGCAGCCGACACCTTCGTCCTCCAGGGTGTCGAGGAGCTCTTTCTCGATCCAACGATTGAACAAGGAGTACGACGGCTGATGGATCAGGAGGGGAACCCCCATCTCTCGCAGAAGTGCGGCCGCTTCCCGGGTCTTGCCCGGGGAGTAGGAGGAGACACCGGCGTAAAGCGCCTTCCCCTGGCGTACCACGTCGGCGAGGGCACCGACTGTCTCCTCGAGCGGGGTCTCAGGGTCATACCGGTGCGAATAGAAGATGTCGACGTAATCGAGGCCCAACCGCCTGAGACTCTGATCCAGGCTGGCGATCAAATACTTGCGGGAGCCGCCGATTCCAAATGGACCTGGCCACATGTCATAGCCGGCCTTGGTCGAAATCAAGAGCTCGTCCCGATGCTTCCCCAACCCATCCTGCAGAACCCTTCCGAAGACCTCCTCCGCGTACCCGTAAGGAGGCCCGTAGTTGTTAGCCAAGTCGAAGTGGAAGACGCCGGCCTCGAAGGCCTGCAGGATCATCTCCCGCGAGCTCTCATAAGGGCGCTCGTTGCCAAAGTTCTGCCATAGCCCGAGGGTGATGGCTGGAAGCATCACCCCGCTCCGACCGCAGCGCCGCTGGGGCATTCTCTGGTAGCGATCGGTCGAGCCGATCAAGACAGTCTCTCCATGACGCCGAATCTATTAGCGCTTCGGCTGGATGCGTTTCTGGCGATGCCGATACCATCGCTGCCATGGAGGCGGCGGAGCTCTCTCGCCTGATCTACCGGCGGCTGGTTGACCTGTCCCCTGGTCCACCACCTGCCCTTCGTCTCTGGACCGGTGAACGAATCGGACCGGAGGACTCGGCGGCGACTTTGGTTCTTAAGCATCCAGGAGCTTGGCGGGCGCTTCTCGTTCCCCCCGACAATCTCACCGCGGCCGAGGCCTACCTCTATGACGATGTCGACGTGGAAGGCGACATGGTGGCCTTGATGGAATTCCTGGGGGGCCTCGAGGACGCTTCCCGGCGCTGGATAGCGCTGACGAGCCTCATGGGGCTGGCTCGGCGGCTGCCCGGGGAGCTGCGCCGCAATCGCCCTTCCCGTCCAACCATGGGAGCAGCTGGGGTTCACAGCTTGGGACGCGATGAGCGAGCGGTGACCTTCCACTACGACACCGGGAACGAATTCTTCGAACTCTTCCTCGATCCGCTGATGATCTATTCGTGTGGCGATTTCCTCGACCCAGCCGAGTCCCTATCCATCGCCCAGGAACGAAAGCTCGACCTCATCTGTCGCAAGCTCGAGCTCGGACCCGGCCAACGCTTTCTCGACGTTGGTTGTGGATGGGGTGGTCTGGTGGTCCACGCCGCCTCTCGGTATGGGGTCCAGGCCACCGGCGTCACCTTGAGCGAGCCACAGGCGGCGTTAGCCGAGCTCCGGGCAAAGGAGGCTGGGGTCGAGGATTTGGTGACCATCGTTCGTGGCGACTACCGCAGCCTCGACGGAACCTACGACGCCATCGCGTCGGTGGGTATGTTCGAACACGTCGGCCGGGCGCGGCTGCCGGAGTACTTCGGCGTACTCTCCAGTCGGCTGGTTCCCGGCGGCCAGCTGCTCAACCACGGGATCGTCACCCGTCGACGAGGTTTCTCGCTTCGCCGCCCGACCTTCATCAGCACGTACGTCTTTCCCGATTCACAGTTGGTGCCCGTGGAGGACGTGACGGGTGCCGCCGAACGCGCCGGGTTTGAGTTGCGAGATGCCGAGTCGCTTCGGGCTTCCTATGCCCTAACTCTGCGCCACTGGGTCTCCAACCTCGAGGCCAAAGCCAGGGAAGCCATCGACCTAGTGGGTGAGCGAACATACCGAATCTGGCGGCTCTACATGGCCGGCTCGGTGCAGGCGTTCGAACGGGGCCACATTTCGATCTTCCAGCTTCTTCTCTCCGACCCGAACCGTCCCTGGACGTTTGGCCGCCGCCGTCTACTGGCCTCCGACGACCTCTGACGGTCAATTACCCTTTGTCCGGTTGCTCTGGGGGCACTAAGCCATTACGGAGCGACCCAACCTGAAAATGGAGGACATTGAAATGAAGCCTGCCAGCAAGCTCTGGCTTGTGGTACTTGTCCTGGCTCTCGTGGCTGCCGCGTGTGGCGGCGGGACCAGCGGAACAACGGCCGAGGGCGTCGACACTACCGGCGCCGGAACGGGTACCACTGCGGCGTCCACAGGCGAGCTCCCTGACCTGGGGGGTCAGACTGTCACCGTCGCTGTCGAGAATGCCTATCTCCCGTTCAACTACATCGATCCCACTACGGGCGACCCAGCCGGCTGGGACTATGACGCCCTGGGAGAGATATGCAGTCGGCTCAACTGCACACCAGAGTTCGAGGCCACCGGCTGGGAAGGAATGATCATTGCTGTGGCGGAGGGCCAATTCGACATGGCCGCCGACGGGATCACGATCACGGAAGAGCGAGCCCAGCAGGTCGATTTCTCGGATGGCTACATCTCGGTCGAGCAGCGCCTCCTCACTCGTCTCGACGAGGACCGGTTCGCCACCTTGGAGGAGTTTGAAGCAGGGGACTTTGTCGTCGGGACTCAGACCGGCACGACCAACTTTGAAACGGCCAGTGCCGCCTATGGCGAAGACCGGATCGTCGCGTTTTCCGACTTTCCTCTCGCCATCCAGGCACTGATCGCCGGAGATGTCGATGCCGTGATAATCGACGACACCGCTGGTGTCGGCTACCAGGGTGAAAACGCCGACCAGCTGAAACTCCTGGAAGGCTCGCTTGCCTCCGATCAACTTGGGTTCATCTTCCCCAAGGGCTCAGAGCTAGTCGCTCCATTTAACGCGGCGCTGGCGGCGATGGAGGCAGACGGGACCATGGACGAGCTTGCCGAGAAGTTCTTCTCCGACGCCTTCACTATTACCTACGACGACCTGGAATAGATTCGCCGTCCGAACACGCTTGAGAACGCCGGGCTCTCGCCCGGCGTTCTCTGTTTGAATGCTTCAGCCATGTCCGTGCCCAGCCAGCAAGATCAAGCTGTCGGTGCGCCTGTTAGGACTCTGGGTGATCCGCACGCCGAAGCGGTGTTTCGGATCGAGAAGGGCCGGTTTCCTTACTGGTTAGTCCTATTGGTGCTGATTCTCGGCTACATGGGCTATCTGACCTTCTTTTCACCTCGGTTTGCAGGAGCTCGAGGTGCGATCGTTCCTGGACTCTTCATCACCATTCGGGCCACGCTCATCGCCTTCGGGCTGGCCGTGGTCATCGGACTGATCACCGGGCTTGGTCGCGTCTCCAGCAATACCGTTTTCCGAACTCTCGCAACGACCTACATCGAGTTCATCCGTGGCGTGCCAATGCTGGTTCTCATCTTCATGGTGGCCCTGGTCATCGTTCCGCTGGTGTCCGAAGCCGTCGGCATGCCTAACCGGTTGCCGCAGGAGGCGCGGGCCATAGTCGCCTTGGCATTGATCTATGGCGGGTATATCGCCGAGGTGTTTCGGGCGGGTGTCGAGTCGGTTCACCCCGGGCAGATGGAGGCCAGCCGTTCGCTGGGCATGACCAAAGGCGCTTCCATGCGACATGTGGTGCTACCTCAGGCAGTTCGAAACGTACTGCCCGCATTGGGAAACGACTTCATCTCGATGTTGAAAGACTCCTCTTTGCTCTCGGTTCTTGGCGTCACTGAGATCACGCAAGAGGCGAGGCTCTTTTCCAACAGCACCTTCCAATTTCGCGAGGGATTCCTTGTGCTCACGTTCCTCTACCTGAGCATGACATTGGTGCTCTCTTTGCTCGTGGGTTGGCTTGGCCGCAGGCTCGAACGTGGTTGACGAACGCGCACCTGCAGAAGATCGCATCGTCGTCGAACGTCTTCATAAGTATTTCGGCCCAGTCAAGGCTGTAGACGATGTGACCATGCGCGTCAAGGTCGGTGAGGTCATGGTGATCGTCGGTCCTTCCGGGTCGGGCAAGTCAACCTTGCTGCGCTGCCTCAATCATCTCGAAGTGCCCACGAGCGGGGCGGTGTATTTGGATGGTGTTCATCTCGAGGATCCTTCCACCGACATCAACCAGGTGCGTCGGGAAGTGGGGATGGTCTTCCAGCAGTTCAATCTCTTTCCCCATCTGACCGTCCTCGACAACCTCACACTGGCCCAGCGCAAAGTAAGGGGTCGATCAAAAGAAGAGGCGGAAGAGATTGCTCATCAGCAGTTGCGACGGGTTGGCATCCCCGAAAAGGCGGATATGAAGCCAAGCCAGCTCTCGGGCGGTCAGCAGCAAAGGGTGGCTATCGCCCGATCCCTTGCGATGAATCCCAAGGTCATGCTTTTCGATGAGCCCACGTCGGCGCTCGATCCAGAGATGATCAAGGAGGTGCTCGATGTGATGCTCGAACTCGCCTCCTCTGGCATGACGATGGTGGTGGTCAGCCACGAGATGGGTTTCGCCCGACAGGTGGGCTCGCACCTGGTAATGATGGACGAAGGTCGAGTGGTGGAAGAAGGACCGGCTGCCCAGGTGTTCGCCAACCCGCAGAACCAGAGGACCAAGGACTTCTTCTCGAAGATCCTTTGAGACAAAAGACGAAAGACCAAAGACCGCAGGTTCCGGCTCAGGTCTGAGTCTCTTGTCTCTTGTCTTCTATCTCTTGTCTTCTGTCTGATGTCTGATGTCTCCTAGGCTGTCCTCCGTGACGCTGCTCGAGGGGGTGAACTCCCCGGCTGACCTCCGCCTGTTGTCAGATGAGGAACTCACCCAGCTCTGCGAGGAGATCCGCCAGTTTCTGATCGACCAGATTGCTCGCACCGGAGGCCATCTCAGCCCCAATCTGGGAGTGGTCGAACTCACTCTCGCCTTGCATCGTGCATTCGACAGCCCCCGTGATCGGATCATCTGGGACGTCGGGCACCAGGCCTACGTCCACAAGCTGATCACGGGACGCCGGGACGACTTCCCGACCCTGCGCCGCTTTGGCGGGCTCTCCGGTTACCCGAGCCGGGAGGAAAGCCCCCACGACTTCGTCGAGAACAGCCACGCCTCGACAGCGCTTTCATATGCCCTGGGGCATGCCCTCACCAATCCCGATTACTGGACCGTGGCGGTGGTGGGCGATGGTGCCCTCACAGGCGGGATGGCGTATGAGGCGTTGAACCACATCGCCGTCAGCCGCCCAACGAATCTCGTAATCGTCGTCAACGACAACGGACGTTCTTACGCCCCCACCGTCGGCGGGTTGGCGGCTCTCGCCAACCTCGCACACCTTCGCCTCGATCCCCGTTACGAATGGATGAAGCGCACATTCGGGCGGATGCTGCGTGGTTTGCCCTTGGTGGGGGAGACCGCCGATGAGATGGCCAATCGTTTCAAAGAGGCGGTCAAACAGATTCTGGAGCCCTCCACCGTCTTCGACACCCTGGGTCTGAAGTACTCGGGACGCATCGACGGCCACGATCTCAAGCAGCTCGAGACCACGTTGCTCAAGGTCAAGGAGTACGGCGAGCCTGTGATCGTCCACATTGTCACCGAGAAGGGGAAGGGCTATCCCCCGGCTCTAAGTGACGAGATCGACAAGTTGCACGGAGTGTCGAGCTTCGACGTTCGCACCGGTCGGGCCCTCAAGGAGGAGCTGAAATACACCGACATCGCCGGGCGGGCCTTGCTGGAGGAGGCTCGACACCGACCCGAGGTGGTTGCGATCTCGGCGGCGATGATCTCTTCCACCGGGTTGGCCGAGATGGCCCTCGAAATGCCCGATCGGGTGCACGACACCGGAATCGCCGAGCAGCATTCGGTGACGCTGGCGGCCGGAATGGCTATGGCCGGGAAGCGCCCCGTGGTGGCGATCTACTCGAGCTTTCTCCAGCGAGCTTTCGACCAGATCATCACCGATGTGGCCCTTCACAATCTTTCGGTCACCTTTCTCGTCGATCGGGCGGGGATCACCGGCCCAGATGGGCCCTCCCATCACGGAGTGTTCGACATCTCCTATTTGCGGATGATTCCCAATCTGGTGGTGGGCACTCCGGCTGATGCCACCGAGCTGGCGGGCATGATCCCCACCGCCCTCGATCACGACGGCCCGGTGGCGATTCGCTTCCCGAAAGCGGCCGCCTCGTCATTGCCGGTGCTTCCGGCAGAGCCCATCCCGATCGGCGTATGGGAGGTGCTTTCCGATGGTGACGACGTGCTCCTCCTCGCAAGTGGACGGATGACCGAGATCGCCCAGAAGGCTGCGGCCTCACTCAGTAGCCACGGAGTTTCATGTCGGGTCATCAATGCCCGCTGGGTGAAGCCTCTCGATCCGCGCCTCCTGAGCTGGGTGAAGGCTTCGGACCTGGTCATCACGCTCGAAGACAACGTCATTGCTGGAGGATTCGGAGCGGCCGTCCTCGAGGAAGTCGCGCCGGCCGGTTTGGCCGGTCGTGTTCGGGTGCTCGGAATCCCCGATCGGTTCCTACCGGCGGGGAGTGTCGACGAATTGCTTCACGACGTGGGCCTTGACTCCGAGGGAGTGAGCGGCCAGGTCTTGGCGATGCTGGCCGGTCCTACACGGGACAAGCCCAAGCGGCCTAAACGGGGCTGAGGCCGATCTCGTCGGGGATGTAGGGCGGTCGGGGAGCGGGCTCGACCATGACGACAAAGCGGCTGAC
>DATBKE010000222.1:0-1904 GCA_036556085.1 Acidimicrobiia bacterium
GGGAGTACCTTCGAGGGTCATGCCGATGAAAGCGACCTTCACTCCCTGATAATTCTCGATCACGTAGGGAGGGAACAGGGTCTCTCCGGTGGCATCGACCGTGACATTGGCCGATAGGTACTGGAAGTCGGCACCGGCGAACCCGTCGCCGTCGAGGCAGCCGTCGATCGGATGACAGCCTCCCTCTTGCATCCGCAGCAGCTCCGCCGCGCCCTCGTCAAACTCGTGGTTCCCCACCCCGGCGATATCGAGGCCGATCAGGTTCATCGCTTCGATAGTCGGCTCGTCGTGGAAGAGAGCAGAAATCAGGGGTGAAGCTCCAATGAGGTCTCCCGCCGAGACCACAACCGAGTTACGCACCCCTTCCTCAGCCTCCCGTATATGGGAGGCGAAGAAATCGGCACGGCCAACAGGTGCTGTCGGCGCTAGTAGGGGACCGGATCCGTCGGGATCAGGACCCGTGGGCCACACCTGATCGGGGACCGGAGCGATCGCTCCGTGAAAATCATTGATCGCCAGAATCTGCAATTCCACCGGCGGCGGGCCCGCGGCCCCCGCTGGCACGGCAAACCAAGCCGCCAGCAAAGCAAGGACAATGACCAAGGATTTCGCTCGCATCGCATCTCCTCCACTCGGGCCCTCGAGGGCGTTATCCCTACGGCCACCATAGGCAAAGTCGACGATCGATTGCCAGTAGGTACTAGACAGCTGTGCGAGTACAGGCGACGTCCGCGGGAACGAATAGCGTTTCGATCGAGGCCAACTGTTCTTCGCTGGCAGCCGCCTCCTCGAAAGCAGATCCGGCATCGTTGAAGGTCTGCTCGATCGGCTCGGTCGCCTCCACCACCAGGTTGATCCAAGTCTGTACCCCTTGCAGGATCGAAGACGGCTCGGAATCGATCCCTTGCAACACCGTCGCCGACTCGGCCAAGTGGTCCTCCCAGACTTCGTAGTGGTCGACGATCGCCTCCCGGGCCGCCAGCACCGGCCCCTGCCACGGCTGGATTCCTAGCTCGGCAAAACGATCGAGCGAAGCGTTGACGTGGCGCGACAAGGCGTCGGTCTGATCCAGAAGATCTTGAGATTCGGTGAAGCCGAGCTCGAGGTCACCAGTCTCCACCACCGCGTCGACCAGACAGTCCTGGGCGATGAAGTAGTCGAGCCAAATCTGATCGCCTTCGGCCTCCCGAGTCACTGTCACCAACGACTCGAACGACGAACGTCCGAGCGACCCCAGCGCCAGCCAAAGCCCTACTCCAACCAAAACCAATGCGGTAACGACTACGCCGATGATTAATGCTGATTTCGACTTCTGAGGCTCCGGTGCCGGTTCGCTTGGACCTTCTTCGATCACTCCGCCATGTTGCTACACGACTAGTGTCGAGGGTGCCGAAACGGCCACGGTCCGGCAGCGAAATCCGGTGTGAATCCGGTGGTGTCCCGCAACTGTGATGAGCTACCCGCTAAGGATCGCTCTAAGCCAGGTCGCCTGCTTGCCCGTGTCGAACGTAGCCTCGGATGAAGGTCATGTTCGGGCGGCGCAGGGTACGCCGCATCGGGCCCCTTCATCCTCCAGCGATTGGAGGATGTTTTATGAGAAGCAAGGTGTGGCTTTTAGCCATCACACTTTTCGCCTGCGGCGGCACGGCTGTCACCACAACGCTCTCGCCAACTACCACGGCAGCGACCGGCACCAGCGCCGCTCCAGCGACCACCGATGCGGTGGCGAGTGGCTTTCCGGTGACTCTCTCAGCCGCCAATGGACCGGTCACCCTCGCCGAACGCCCCGAGGCGATCATCTCCCTGGCGCCCACGGCTACGGAGATGTTGGGGGCGATCGGCGCCATGGAACAAGTGGTAGCAGTGGACGATCAGTCGAACTATCCCCCCGATATCCCCATCAC
>DATBKE010000223.1:0-37388 GCA_036556085.1 Acidimicrobiia bacterium
TCGACATCCTCGCCGTCGACCTCGGCCGCCAACGTTCCCAGTATCCGAAAGTTCATCTCGCTTCTGCTCCGGACGCTACTGGCCCGCCGACTCCCATTGCTGCTGGAAGTAGCTGACCACGGCTTCCCAACGAGCCGACTCGCCATCCACCACTGGCACCCGGGCGGCGTCAGTCATGACCTCGTATTGGCGGGCGTAATGGTTGACCACTTCTTGCCAGTAGGCGGCCTCTCTTCCAGCCTCGGCCTCAGCGATCGCCGGGTACCTTTGTTCGTAGTGGTCGACCACTTGCTGCCAGTGCACCTGCTCGAGTTCCGTCCGGCTCGGTCCCAGGTTGGAAAAAACCACCCAGCCGGCCAGGAGCCCGAGGAGCACAGCCAGGGCAATGATTCTTTCCTTGGTTCCGGCGCGCATGCCGGCCGAAGGATCTTCCCGCCGAGTTTCCTCGAGGGGTCGGGTAATGAGATCGGTCACTTGACGCTTCCTTCCATCGGCGCCTTTTCGAGCGGTTGACCCGGTGCCATCCGCTTCGTCGTCGATGCGGCCAAACTGACGGATGCGCCTCTAAAGCGTCTTGAGGATTCCTCTAGATCTGCTCTAGGGAGATCAGGCGACCGGTCGTTCCACCATTGGCACCGGATCGGTCGCCTCAGAGCTCGGACCGCGCCCTGTCAACCGCCGGGCGCCAAACCAGGCGGCGACGAAGCAGGCAACCGCTCCGAAGCCGATGGCGGTGCGGGGGCCAAAGCGATCGCTCATCCAGCCAACCAGCGGCGAGCCGATCGGGGTGGTGCCGAGAAAGACCATCGCCTGAAGAGCGAGGACCCGACCGCGATATCGAGGCTCGGCTTGAAGCTGCATCATCGCCGTGGACGTGGTCATGAAGGCAATGCTCCCGAGGCCGACCGCGAAGACGATCGGGTAAGCCACCCACAACACCGGCGCGATGGCGAGGGCGAGCATGGCGATGCCAAAGGCGGCAGCGGACCATATGAGATGCGAGAACGGAATCGCCCGTCGGCGGGCGGTGGCGATGGCGCCGATGACGGAACCGAGGCTCATCGTGGAAACCAGCAGGGTGTAAGCCTGGTTGCTCCCACCCAACGGCCCGGTCACAAGGAGAGGCGTCGTGACCGTGAAGTTGAAGGCAAAGGTCCCAACGATGGCCATCATGACCAGGGGAACCAGCTGCTCCGAATTCGAGGCCACGTAGCGAAGGCCGTCCCGGATCTGTCCGGGCGAACGGGGAGTCGGGGCTTCGGCGAAGAACTCGGCGGGTCGCATGCGCCTAAGGGCGGCGAGCACGACCAGGTAGCTGGCGCCGTCGAGAAGGAAACACCAGGCGTATCCCACAGTCACGATCAACACCCCGGCGAGAGCTGGGCCGATCATTCGGGACGTGGTCATCAGGGTGCTGTTGAGACTGACGGCGTTGGCGAGATTCTCCCTCGGCACCATCTCGACCACGAAGGAGCGTCGGGCGGGGTTGTCAAAGGCGGTGATGATTCCCTGGATGCCAGCCAGCACGAAGATGATCGGAACGGTTTCGACTCCGGCCAAAACTACGGTGCCGAGGGCGAGCGACTGCAGCATCGCCGCGCCTTGGGTGATGGAGAGCAGTTTGTGCTTGTCGCTGCGATCAGCCACCGCTCCCGCCCAGGCGCCGAGGAACAGGACCGGTCCGAACTGGGCCGCTGCCAATAGACCGAGAAGTACGCCCGACCCGGTCATGTCGAGGACGAGAAGGGTCTGAGCAACCATCGTCATCCAGCTACCGGACTGCGAGATCACCTGCCCTATGAAGAAAAGGCGAAAGTTGCGGAAACGAAGTGAGCGGAAGGTGTCGAGAAAGGCCCCGCGGGAAGAGGCAAGGACGGTCATGAATTGGGACCTTCGGCTGACAGGCGCTCGAGGATCGGCAAAGCTTGCTCGATTGCCTCCAGGTCGGCGGGAGATAGGTCCTGCAAACGTAGGAGAAGGAAGGCGTTGCGCCGGCTTCGGATCTGATCGACCAGCGCTCGGCCCTTCTTCGAGAGTGTCACCAGACTCACCCGACGATCGGTGGGATCAGTTAGCCGATCGATGAGGCCAGCATCCTCCATGCGGGTGATGGTCTTGGTGACGGCGGGGGCGGAGAGATGTTCAGAAGCCGCGATCTCGTTGAGCGGCATTGGCCCCTTCCGGCCGATAATCGCCAGGCAGGAAGCTTCCGTCAGGGAGAGGCCACCCATCTCCTGGCTGCGAAGGAGACGCTGCATTCTTGCCACCGCCAGGCGCAGGCGGGCGGCGGTCTCCAGGTCGGTCTCAGTCGATTCCTTCACTAGGGAAAATATTAACCGAAGAAACTAATTCGTAAAACAGCTCGTTCTCTCGAAGGGTTTCTCCCCCCCCCGAAAGGGGGAAGTACCGCCGCAGGCGGGGAGGGGGAAGTTCGGGGATAATGGCGGCGTGATCACTGGACTCGGGCAGCTTCACGTCAGCGTCAGCGATATCGACCGGGCGGTGGCCTGGTACCGAGACGTCCTCGGCCTCAATTTCCTGTTCCAGGTCCCGGGCCAACCCATGGCCTTCTTCGATTGTGGAGGTGTGCGGTTGTACCTGGGCAAGCCAGAGAACGAGCAATTTCGCTCCCGTCCCATCATGTACTTCGCGGTGGATGACATCGACGCCCAGGTGAAGGAGATCGAAGGCCGTGGGGGCGAGTTTTCCGATCGTCCGCATGTCGTTCATCGTGACGAGGCCTCCGAACTGTGGCTGGCGGCTCTCAATGACTCCGAGGGACTACCGGTGGTTCTAATGGAGACACGCCGGATTTCTGCTTCGAGTCCCGCGTCATAAACTCTGGCCCCCGATGGGGGCCCCTGAGATAGTCGAAGGACAGAGCGCCAGCCGAGCTCAGCTTTACGTTGCGCTCGCCGTGATCGTCGCGTTGCCGGGTCTGGTCGTGCGGTTTACCGGTTCGCACCCGGCTCCGGCTCTAGCGGCCTTGATATTTGGACTGGCCATCGTCGGGGCCGCCTTCATCCTCTCATGGGCGGCAGAAGTAGTTCAGCTCGATATCTCGGGTGGGCTGGCACTGGCCATCCTCGCCCTGATCGCCGTCCTCCCCGAATATGCGGTCGACTTTGTATTTACCTGGAAGGCGGGTACCGATCCCTCCCAGGCACCAAACGCCCTCGCCAACATGACCGGCGGCAACCAGCTCCTGATCGGATTCGGCTGGCCATTGGTGGTGCTCCTCGCCACGAGGCGGGTTCGCAAGCTCTATGGGCGGGGAGTCGAAGTGGGTGGTGCCGACGATCAGGCGGTGCACATCGAGCGGATCCAGTCGATCGATGTCGCTTTCTTGACGTTGGCCTCCATTTATGGGCTCCATTTCTTCCTCCGCGACAGCCTTACCCTCTTCGACGCCGTCGTGCTGGTGGCGCTTTACGGTGCCTACCTCTGGAGGCTGTCCAAAGCCCCACCGGAGGCGCCCCACCTGGTCGGTCCGGCAGCTCGCATCGCTGAGCTTGGCACTCGCAACCGCCGGATCGTCAACATCGCCATGTTCATCTTCTCCGCCGGGGCGATCCTGCTCGTGGCCGAGCCCTTCGCCGAAAGCCTGGTTGAGCTGGGGGAGGCCTACAACATCCCCGAGTTCCTCCTCGTGAAATGGCTGGCGCCGCTCGCCTCCGAGTCACCTGAGCTACTGGTGGCGGCTCTCTTCGCCTGGCGACTTTCGGCCCACACTGGTTTCGGCGCGCTGCTCTCATCGAAGGTAAATCAATGGACGCTTCTCGTGGGGACGCTGCCCTTGGTGTTTGCGATTTCGTCCTCGTCGACGAGGGGACTGCCTCTTGGCATCGAACAGCGAGACGAGCTATTGGTCACCGCTGCCCAGTCGATTTTCGCCGTCGCCATCCTGGCGAGCCGCTCGATGGACCGGAAAGAGGCTTGGATCCTCCTCGGCCTCTTCATTGCCCAGCTGCTCGAATCCTTCTACGTTTCGTTCGTGTTGCGCGAGGCGTACAACCCGGCCGGACGGGTGGGGGTAGCCATCGTCTTCTTGATTGCCGCCGGCTGGGTTCTCTCCCGCAATCATCGATTGCTGCGTCAGACAGTCGCCGAGGGAATTCGCGCTCCTGTCAAAGAATTGGCCTCGGGATGAAATTCCGCACTCGCCAAATCCATGCCGGAGTCGAACCCGATCCCACAACCGGGGCGATCTTGACCCCGATCCATCAATCCACCACCTTCGTACAAGATTCGATCGACGAGTACATGGCCCGGGGGTATTCCTACTCGCGATCGGGCAATCCCACCGTCGACGCTTTCGAGGAAAAGATCCGCGACCTCGAAGGAGGGGCGGGAGCGGCCGCCTTCGCCTCGGGCATGGCGGCGACCGTGGCGGTACTGATGGGTTTTCTCAATGCCGGTGATCACGCCATTGTCTCTGACGTTGTTTACGGCGGCACCCATCGCTTCGCCACCCGGGTTCTCGCTCGCTTTGGTGTCGAATTCTCTTTTGTCGATAGCTCAGATCCGACCCTCGTGGCAGCAGCGCTGAAGCCCGACACCAAGCTGGTTTTCACCGAGACGCCTGCCAACCCCACACTGAAATTGACAGATCTCAGGGCGATCTCCGACCTGACGGCAGAGCGTGGGCTGTTGCACGCGGTCGACAACAGCCTCCTCACCCCCTATTTCCAACGTCCCCTCGAGCTGGGGGCCGACTTCGTGGTGCACTCGACGACGAAATACCTCGACGGTCACAACGCCACCCTGGGGGGTGCGGCCGTAGCTGCCACCGTCGAAAAGGTCACGCAGCTCAAGTTCATGCAGAAGTCCGCCGGCTCGATCATGTCACCACTGGTGGCCTGGCTCACCTTGCAGGGCACCAAAACTCTTTCCGAGCGAATGGATCGTCAGTCGGCCAATGCCCTCGAGGTCGCCCGATTTCTGGAATCGCATCCGCGAGTGAGCCGGGTGGGTTATCCGGGTCTCGAGTCCTTTCCCCAATTCGATCTGGCGAAGCGTCAGGCCTCTGGCTTCGGGGCGATGGCCTGGTTCGAGGTCGAGGGGGGAGTAGAAGCCGGCAAGCGGCTCATGCGATCGGTGAAGCTCTGGTCGCTGGCGGAGAACCTGGGCCAGGTGGAGTCACTCATCACTCATCCGGTCACGATGACCCATGGGGATATGCCTCCAGAAGAGCGCGCACGGGCCGGTATCACCGATGGATTGGTGAGGTTGTCGGTCGGGCTCGAGGACGTGGAGGATCTGATCGACGATCTCGCCCAGGCCCTCGAGGCCGTCTAATTAGAAGCGGATTCCGGCGCTCTCCATCGCCTTGCGTCCGATGACGACAGGGACGGTCATCAGGATCAGCAGGGCCACTCCCAGAGCCATGAGCAGGATGCGGGCCAGGAGCACCTGGCCGTTGAAGCTGGCCGTGACCTCGGACACGAGCTCGGTGGCGTCGGCCGCGGCCGTCTGGTAGCGAACCACCAACTCCCTGCTCCCCGACAGTTCATCGGTGATCGAGTTGACGCTTTCTCCCACGAGGTCGACTGACTGCCCGACCGACTCGATCTCGGCCGCCGCCGCCGTTAGCGGTCCAGACTGCGCTCGCAGATTCTCGCTCAAAGGAGCGAGGTCGTCGGAGACGGCCTCGAGTGATTCGTCGAGGGGTATGGCCGGCGAATAGTCGACTCCGAGAAATGAGAGAGCCTGCATCGTGGTGTCGATGACGCGAGCGGTGTCGATCATGGCGGGGAAGGAAGCGTTGATCGCGTCGAGGGTGTCGGGCACCTGGGAGCCAAGTAGTTCAGCCGAATCAGTCAGCACCAAACCCAGCTGGGTGAGCCCGGTACCGGCTGAGCCCAGAGCGATCTCGGTCTGCGCCATGCCTTCTTCCGCCAGCGCCAGAGTCTCCAAGGCGGTGCTGGCGCTTTCCACCGTGGTCTCCAGCGTGGTGTTGAGGAGGTTGAGAGTTCGTGAGGTCGAGCTGCCGAAACCGGACAGAAGCTGCCACCCGACCACCAGCGCCAGGAAGCCGAGTGCAACGCCGGCAAGCCCGCCCCAATACCACAGGCGAGCCAGCCAGGCGGGGATGACCAGATTCCTGGTTTGACTATTCATCGGGGCCATCGTCCCGCCGCCAGTTCACGCGCGATGAGGTTGCGCTGAATCTCCGAAGTGCCTTCGTAGATACGGGGTGCTCGCACCTCTTGATAAAGGTGCGCCAGGAGGTGGTCCCCTTCGAGACCGCGAGCCCCGAGAATCTGGATGGCACCATCGACTGCTCGCTGGGCCGTCTCGGTGGCAAAGACCTTGGCCGTCGCCGCCAATCCCGTCAGGAGTTCACTGTTTCCCTGGTCATGGGCGGTTGCTGCCCGATAAACCAGCATCCGCGCCGCTTCGATCTCAACCGCCATATTGGCCAGCAGATGAGAAACGGCCTGAAAGCGAACGATGGGTTGACCGAACGCCTCTCGTTCGATGGCGTGGGAAAGTGCAACCTCCCGGGCTGCCTCGGCCATCCCCACCGCAAAAGCCCCCACCGAAGGGCGGAAGAGGTCGAGAGTCTTCATTGCCACCGCAAAGCCCTCCCCCTCGGCCCCGATCATGTCGCTTCGCTCGACACGGACCCCTTCCAAGGTGATTCGACCGATCGGATGCGGACTCATCATGGCGATCTTTTGGCCGGAAAGCCCCTCCGATGAAGCGGCAATGACGAAGGCGGAGATTCCCCGTCGCCCTTCGCCGGTGCGAGCAAAAACGGTGTAGAAGTCGGCCTCGGGGGCGTTGGAGATATACATCTTTTCCCCCGTCAGCCGGAATCCATCTCCCTCCCTCGTCGCTTGGAGTTCCAGCGCAGCCGCATCCGATCCCGCCCCCGGCTCCGTCAACGCAAAGGCTGGAACCCACTCGCCCCGGGCTACGGCGGGGATGAAGCGTGCGTTCATCTCCGCCGAGCCGGATTGGGCGATCGGGTATGCCCCCAGTCCTTGCATGGCGAATGCAGTTTCGGCGTGAGTGGAAGAACGGGCCAGGCCCTGGCGGATCAAGCAAAGGTCTAAGGCCGAGACCCCACCTGCGGGAGGAAATAGCCGGGCCAACAATCCATGTTCGGCCAATCCCCCGATCAAAGAGCGGTTAACCGCGCCAGGATCTTTGGCCGCCAGGGGAGCAAGCTCCTCCCCGATGCTTTGGGCCTCATCGAGCAGCCGGCGCGACTCGGCGCTGAGTTCGAACTGCTCCATGAAATCACGTTACCGGTAACCCTTCCTTCCGTTCTTGCGTAGAAATGGACCCGTTTTTGGCCGCATTTCTACGCAAGAATGACGAGGTGCGAGTAGGCATCGGGCTTCCCAGCGCCATCCCCGGTCGGGATCCCCGCCTTCTCATCGACTGGGCACGGCAGGCCGAGGAAGCGGGATTCACAAGCCTCGGGGTAGTCGACCGGGTCACCTACGACTCCTCCGAACCGCTCGTTGCCCTTGCCGCGGCCGCGGCGGTCACAACCCGCATCCGCCTGGTTTCGATGGTCATAATCGGACCGCTCCACAACCCGGTGCTCCTTGCCCGTCAGGCGGCGTCTCTCGACGCCCTTTCCGAAGGGAGGCTGACGCTGGGGCTCGGGGTCGGAGCGAGGCGGGAGGATTACGAAACCGCCGGCGTCGACTATCGCCGCCGGGGACAGATTCTCACCGAGCAATTGGCACGCATCCGCGATCATTGGGAGGACGGACAGGTGGGACCGACCCCGGTGTCGGCCGGTGGTCCCGACCTCCTCATTGGCGGCGCTTCTCCGGCGGCCTTCCTCCGGGCTGCCAGGCTGGCGGATGGATATGTCCACGGGGGTGGCCCCGCCCGATCCTTCGCGGCTGCCGCTGTCAAGGTGAAAGCCGCCTGGGAGGACGTCCAGCGTCCCGGCTCACCCCAGCTCTGGGCGCAGGCTTACTTCGGCCTGAGCGACGCCGAAGCCGTCAACTCCTACTTGCTCGACTACTACCGGTTCGCCGGGCCGTTTGCCCAAAGGATCGCCGAGGCCGGCCTGAGCACGGCGACTCAGCTGACCAACTTCATTCGCGCCTATGAAGAGGTCGGATGCGACGAGCTCGTTCTTCTTCCGACGATTGCGGAGCTGGCCGAAGTCGAGCGACTGGCCTCGATTGTCCACCGGTAGTCGATGAGAATTGCCGTCGTCGGAGGAGGTCCGGCAGGCCTCTACTTCTCGGTGTTGATGGCCCGCTCCGGCGGCCATCAGGTGGAGGTGTTCGAACGCAACCCACCCAACGCCACTTACGGGTGGGGCGTGGTTTTCTCTGAAGGGACCCTCACGGAACTCGCAGGCGGCCACGCCTCGTTGTTCGAGGACCTCGACAAGGCGCTGGTCCGCTGGTCCACCATCTCCATTCACCGCTCCGAGTCCACGGTGCGGGTGAGCGGTCAGCCTTTCGCAGCAATCGATCGCAAGCGCCTCCTCTCGATCCTCGGGCGATGGGCCCGCCTTCACGGAATCAATCCCAACTACGAAACCGAGTTCCAACCCGGAGACGAAAGAGGATTTGATCTGGTAGTCGCCGCGGATGGGATCAACTCGGCTTGGAGACGCCGGTATCCGGACACGTTCCAATCGGAGGAGAGAGTCCATCCCACCCGCTACATCTGGCTCGGCCTCGAGCAGGCGCTGTCGGGTTTCACGTTCGTATTCGAAGCAACCCCGGCCGGTCTCTTCCAGGCCCACGCCTACCCCTACGGTCCGGAGGAGTCGACATTCATCATCGAGACCACCGAGGAGGCGTTTCAAGCCACCGAGCTCGCGGGAGCCACAGAGGAGCAAAGCCTTCGCTTCGGCGAGAAACTTTTTGCCAACTTCCTCGCCGGCGCCCGGCTGCGATCGAACCGATCGCAGTGGCTCCGTTTCGTAACCCTGCGCAACCAACGTTGGTTTCGCACCGAGGACGTTCCGGTCGTCCTGGTCGGCGATGCTGCCCACACCGCCCATTTCTCAATCGGATCCGGGACCAAGCTGGCGATGGAGGACGCGGCCGCTCTCCACAACGCCCTGGTGTCCTACCCCCACGACATCACCTCGGCCCTGGTTACTTACGAAGCTAACCGGCAGCCGGCGGTGGGCAGGTTTCAAGAAGCGGCCCTCGACAGTGCTCGCTACTTCGAACGGGTATCGAACCTGATGGAACTACCGGCACCGACGTTTGCCTTCAACCTGCTGACTCGGTCGGGGCGCGTGAGCTACCTCGATGTTGAGCGCAGTGACCCCAGACTCGTGGCCGAGGTAGGACGGTCCTCGTCGCCGGACCGACGCCTCTCGGTGCCTGCCCTGACCCCACTCACCATCGGGCCAACCCTGTTTCGCAACCGGCTCGTTGGTGCCGGAGGCTTCGCCCTCTCTCCGCCGTTCGCCGTCAGTCTGGAGGGCCGGCGTTT
Organism: Acidimicrobiia bacterium; assembly: GCA_036556085.1. Taxonomy (GTDB): domain Bacteria; phylum Actinomycetota; class Acidimicrobiia; order Spongiisociales; family ZC4RG35; genus JACCTH01. Next base: position 9,436 of record DATBKE010000223.1, read on the forward strand.
TCCACTCCAGGAAACCAACGTGACGGGCGATTGGGAGGGCGTCGTCCTCACTCACGCCGGGCCGCGTGCCTCTGGGCGGCCCCCCGAGCGCGGACTCGACCGTCCCCTCCGTATCGGCGGGTGGGAAACGATTTCGGCCTCGCCCCTCTCCTACACCCCTCTTCATGCCCTGCCGCGACCAGTGACCCTCGGTGACATGGATCGGGTGGCCGACGATTTCGTCAAGGGCGCAAGGAGCGCCGGCGGGAAGACCACTCTTCTCATGATCGACGCTGCCCAGGGCAATCTGCTCGCCAGCTTCATCTCTCCGTTGACCAACTATCGAGATGACGAATACGGAGGTTCGGTAGAAGCGCGGCTCCGGTTCCCTGTTGCGGTCATATCTGCGGTTCGAGATGCCTGGGAGGGAACACTTGCAGTCCGCTTCTCGGCTTCGGATTTCGCCCGCGGTGGCATCACTGAAGATGAGGCGGTGCTTGTCGCCCGGACGTTCGCGGCCCACGGCGTCGAACTGGTCGAGGTGTGTGGGGGCGGGGCGGTGGCCGAATACGAGGCGCCCTATCGGCGGGGCTACCTTCTCCCCCTGGCGTCCGCGATTCGGCTCCGAGCCCAGGTGCCGGTTCTGGTGGGAGGTGGGCTCAACACATTGGACGACGCCAACACTGCCATCGGATCGGGACGAGCGGATCTCGTTCGAGTCGGAACCGATGACGAGCGACCACTAGTTTGAGTCGATGGCGTTTCGCGGATCGACGAGCCCTCGCGACGATTGGAAGCACTTCCATTTCTCGACGAGCGACGACGGGATCGGCAGCATCGTCTTTTCTCGACCGGAAAAGCTCAACGCGCTCACCTTTGAGGTTTATGCCGATCTGAGGGATCTCCTTGTCGAGCTCTCACAAAGGGATGAGGTGCGAGTGCTCACGATCACCGGGGAAGGCAGGGGCTTCTGCTCGGGAGGCGACGTTCGGGACATCATCGGCGCGTTGCAGGAGATGTCGACGAAGGAAATTCTCGAGTTCACCCGGATGACCGGCGCCGTCGTGCAGCGAATGCGAGAGCTACCGATCCCGATCGTCGCCGGCATCAATGGCGTTGCTGCCGGGGCAGGGGCAGTCATTGCCCTCGCCGCCGACTTGCGGTTGCTAGGTCCGGACGCCTCGTTCCATTTTCTCTTTACGCGGGTGGGATTGGCCGGGGCCGACATGGGTGCGGCCTACCTGCTCCCGCGGGTGGTGGGATTGGGGAGGGCCACCGAGCTCTTGCTCCTGGGGGAAGCGATTGGAGCGGGGGAGGCCGAGCGCATCGGGCTCGGCCGCCAGACCAACGATCTTGCATCCGAACTGGTGAAGGTTTCCCGATCACTTAGTGCCGGTCCCGGCTGGGCGTTGGGCGCCACCAAATCGCTCCTCACCCGCGAGCTCGACATGAGTCTCTCCGCCGCCATCGAGCTCGAGGCCTGGACCCAGGCCTTGTTGATGAAGAGCGATGACCACCGCGAGTTCTATCGAGCGTTTGTCGAAAAGCAAGATCCGGTCTGGAGGGGCAGATGAGGCTGATCAATCCAGATGGTCTTCCCCGGGCCGTGGGGTTTAGTCATGTGGCTTTGCCCGAAGGTGGCGAGCCTTTCTTTCTCGCCGGCCAGACCGGTCACCACGCCGACGGCTCGCTCGACGAGGGACTCGTGGCCCAGTTCGGGGCTGCCTGCCGGAACGTCGGGATCGCTCTGGCCGCCGCCGGCGCCAAACCCGCCGACGTCGCCTCGATGCAGATACTGGTCACCGACGTTGACGATTACCGCGCTTCACTTTCCGACATCGGAGAGGTCTATCGAACGGTCTTCGGTCGACACTTCCCGGCTATGACCCTGGTGGGAGTAAGAGAACTCTTCGACCCGAAAGCTGTCGTAGAAATCGTCGTGGTTGGGTATAGGCCTCGGGACAATGAAGGAGACATCCCTTGACTTATGACCCGATCCGAGCAGAGGTTGACGCTCAAAACACCCGCGACCGGGTAGTCGTCGACCGGAAAACCTGGAGTCCAGCCCAGATCGTGGCCGGAGGAATCGGTCTTTTCCTAACGGTCATGGGGGCGGTAGCCGCGCTTCGAGTCGGAATGGATTTCAACACCACTGACCAGGTCTTGGGCCTCACCCACACCCTGTTGATGGCCCTCATTCACATCGTGGTGGGAATCATCTTCCTCGGGTCGGCTGGCAACGCTCTCGGAGGCCGAGCGACGATGACCACTCTGGGCCTGGTCTTGATCGCCTTTGGCTTGGTGTATGGAATCGAAGGTGATTCGCTGGCCAGCGCACTCGGGGGTGACCAACGCATCGGCTGGATCTATACCGTCGTTGGCGCGGTCAGCCTTCTCACCGCCTGGGTATCGCCGACGATTCATATCCGCCATGAGGCCTCTGACCGCACGATCGACACGGTTCACGATCGGACCAGCGATACTCTCTGACGTCAGACGGCGCACATCCGATATCTGAAACCTGAGGTCTGAAAGATGGAATTCGAACGGATCTTTCTGGGCGATCTGACCTGGATAACCGTCCTCGAAATCCTGCTCCGGACGGTGGTCCTGTTCCTCTACACCTTGGTCTTGATTCGGTTGGTGGGAAAGCGAGGATTGGGCCAGCTCTCCCCCTTTGAGTTGTTGATCATCGTCGCGCTGGGTTCGGCGGTGGGGGACCCGATGTTCTATCCCGAAGTCCCGGTTGTAAGTGGGATGCTCGTGGTAACGGCCGTGGTTGCATTGGAGCGGTTGCTGGTCTTGTTGACCGAAACGAATCGGTCGATCGAGAAGGCCATCGAGAGCTCGCCGGTCTGTGTCGTTGCAGATGGCGAATTAATTGAAGAGAATCTCGACAAGGAGGACCTTTCGAAGGCAGAGATCCAAATGCTCTTGCGTTTGCAGGGCGTCGAGAATCTCGGCGACGTTCGTCGTGCGTACCTCGAGCCCACTGGGAGAGTTTCTGTTTTCTGGTCTCAGACCAGGGAGGGCTCGGGCGAGTCGATACTCCCCGGCGACTAGGCGGTGTCTTGGTCGTCCGCGGCGGGAGTGGCCGGCTTGAACGTCCATTCCCCAAAACTCCACACAAAACGACCTTGGTTCTGGTCCAGCTTCGCGGCCACTTGATCGGCGCTTCCTTCCGCCACCTCGACCACCAGCACTCGAGCACCCTCAGCCAGGGCCTCATCCAAGCCCTCAAGCACCCGAATCTCGTCACCGAAGGTCATCGCCGCGGTCTTTAGCGCCCCCTTGACTCCTTCTTCGTTCTGTGGCAGTCGGGCCCTACCCTCGTCGCCTTCAAGCACGGTGACCGAGCCACCGACGCCCATCGCTGCCGCCTGGGCCTTCGATGCTGCTGCCGGGTCGTCGAACACCGCTACCACCTTGTTTTTGAGGTCGATTGTTTCAGCAGTCATGCGGGGCGATTACCCGCCTGCGCCAGATGATGAAACCCGACCGGGGTTTTGCCGCCTGCCGATAGGGGTATTCCGGGCCAAACAGGAGGTTTTTATGGGAAAGAGGATCAAGTTCGTCCAGGGAATCGCTCTCGGAGCGGCAGCTCAGTACTACTACGACCCCCGGGCAGGGCGAACCCGACGCGCCAAACTGCGCGATCAGGCTGGCGCCCAATTTCGGAGGTTGGGAAGGCTGCTCGGACGCAAGGCCCGCTATCAGTTGGGCCGGGCCAAGGGCCTTCGTCACCGGCTTACCAGCGGAACGATGGCCTAGGCCACGTTTGACGCCGTCTCGCCAGGGGTATTCATACGGATTAGTACCTAAGGAGGCACGTCATAGTTACCAGGACAGAGGGGACGGTTGTTGAAACCGTTCCTCGTCGCTTGACACGTAAGCGGTTCGGAGGAATTGACACCCCTGCCGCGATCGGCGGTCTGTTCGCCGCTATCGGGATGCTTCTGTTTATGGGCGGTTTGGCCGCAGCGGGAGCCGGCGAATTGCCGTTCCAGCTCGATCTAATCGACCAGGACGGAAACATCAGCGAGTTCGAAGCGATTGGGTTTGCCATCGCCGCCGGCGTGATATTTATCTCCTTCCTCTTCGGAGGCTGGGTAGCCGGCCGGATGGCTCGGTATGACGGCGCCCTAAATGGGATGGCGGTCGCCCTATGGATGCTCGTGCTGGTGGTCCTCTTTACCGCGCTCGGCGTCTATTTCGGCGATCAGTACAACGCCCTCAATTACTTAGAGCTGCCGAACTGGCTCACGCAGATCGACATGGATGAGCGGACAACCACCGGCATCATCGCCGCCGTTGCCAGCGTGGTGTTGGTCTTCTTGGCCGCCGCACTTGGTGGAAAGCTCGGCGAGAAGTATCACGCCCGGGTTGATGCCGACCTCGTGCGTGAGGATCGCGCCACCGTCGTCTCTTAATTCACCCAGGCAAGGAAAGGAGCAACCCGATGTATATCGGTCTTGGAACACTGCTGCTGATAATCATCATCATTCTGCTGGTCACGTGACCAGAGACGGGGGGTGAAAAACGTGGACACGGAACTCTGGACGTACAGAACGGACATGCTGGCCCAGTCGGACAACATTTCTGGGTTCTCGGTAGAAGCGGCTGACGGTGGGATCGGCCAGATTGACGAGACGTCGCGAGAGATCGGTGCTGGATACATCGTGGTTGACACCGGACCGTGGATCTTCGGCAAGAAAGTCATGATCCCGGCGGGTGCAATCACGGACGTCGACCTCGATGATCAGCGTGTCTATCTGAACCTCACCAAGGAGCAGGTGAAGAACTCACCGTTGCTTGATCCGGATATGCCCATGGACGAGGACTACCGCCGCCAACTCGGCACGTATTACGAGTCCATATATCCACCTCGGTAACGGTTTACCTGCGATCGAGAAGAACGGGCCCCGGCTGGGGCCCGTTCTTCATTTACGGGTGCGGAAGAGAACTGCGGCCAGAGCGATGCAACCAAGTCCAATCACTACCCAGAGCGGTTGTCCGGTCATGAAGCTCCCGGGAATCAACCCGATTCCCTGTCCGAAGAAGACGACTCCCACCAGGGCGAGGAGGATTGCGGCAATGCGGCTTGTTGACATCAATGCTTGTCCTATACGATTTGATTGGTGACCGAAGGTACCTATCAACCCGGCCTCGAGGGTGTCGTCGCTGCCGAAACCAGTCTCTCCCTCGTAGACGGACAGAACGGTCGCCTGATCATTGCTGGGTTTCCTCTCGAGGACATCGCTGCCAAGGCGAGTTTCGAAGAGATCTGTTACCTCCTCTGGCAGGGCGAGCCTCCGGATCGTCCCACGCTCGACGAGTTCAAGTCCTCAATGGCTGCATTCCGGGTCTTGCCCTCGGCGACTCATTCTCTTCTCGAGCAGGCTGCTCATCATCAAGCTCCGCCGATGGACGCGCTGCGAATGGCGGCGGCCACCTTCGACATCGACCTTGGCGAAGTCGACGACTTCACCAGGGCGAAAGCCATCGCTGCTCGGGTGCCACCCACAGTCGCAACCTACTGGCGCTATTTGAACGGCCAGGAGCCAATCGCTCCTAGCCCCACCCTCGGACGCAGCGCCAACTATCTCTACATGCTCACCGGTGCCGAACCCGGTCCGGCGACGGTGCGTGCCCTCGAGACCTACCTGAACACGGTGGCCGACCACGGGCTCAACGCCTCTACTTTTGCTGCCCGGGTGATCATCGCCACCCAATCAGACATGGTCTCGGCCGTCACGGGCGCGATCGGTGCCCTCAAGGGCCCGCTTCACGGCGGTGCTCCCGGCCCGGCCCTCGACATGGTCTTCGAGATCGGCACCGCCGATCGGGCCGAGGAAGTCATTCGCGCCAAGCTCGACAACGACGAGCGGTTGATGGGCTTTGGGCACCGCGTCTACAAGGTGCGGGATCCCCGGGCCGATGTCCTGGCGGACGCCGCGGAGCAGATGTTCGAAAGCGAGGGCGACCTGGCGCTCTATAACTTGGCGAAGTCGGTCGAGGAAACTGCATTGAAGTTGCTCGAGGAGTACAAGCCCGGTCGCAACCTCAAGACCAACGTCGAGTTTTTCACGGCCCTGTTGCTCCACGGCATTGGGCTCGAGATCCCGCTCTTCACTCCCACCTTCGCCGCTGGGCGGGTCGCCGGTTGGATCGGCCATTGCCTGGAGCAACAACGCACCGGTCGCCTGATTCGTCCCGAGTCGAACTACGTAGGTCCCACCGGGCAGCGCTGGGTTCCGGTCGACGAGCGTCGCTAACCCGGGCTAGGTTCGGGGATCTGCGAGGAAAGGCTGAGCAATGGCGGAGCTGACCAAGGTCATGCTTAACGAGTCCGATATTCCCGAGGCCTGGTACAACATCCAACCCGATCTTCCAGAACCGGCGCCTCCGGTTCTTCATCCGGGGACGCACCAACCCATCGGTCCCGATGACCTCGCCCCGCTCTTCCCCATGGCCTTGATCGGCCAGGAGGTCAGCCAAGATCGTTATGTCGACATTCCCGGTGCGGTGCTCGACGTCTACCGCATGTGGCGGCCCACCCCGCTTTACCGCGCCCGCCGTCTGGAGAAAGCTCTGGACACCCCGGCTCGGATCTACTTCAAATACGAGGGTGTGAGCCCGGTGGGCTCACACAAGCCCAACACGGCTGTTCCCCAGGCGTATTACAACGCTCAGGAGGGAACGAAGAGACTCACCACGGAAACCGGGGCCGGTCAATGGGGAAGCGCGCTCGCTTTCGCCTGTTCGCAGTTCGGCCTCGAGTGTGAGGTATGGCAGGTGGCCATTTCTTTCCAGCAGAAGCCCTACCGCCGGACCCTGATGGAGATTTTCGGGGCCACGGTTCATTCCAGTCCCTCCGACCTCACCAATGCCGGTCGCACGATTCGCGCCCAAGATCCCGATTCCCCCGGGAGTCTGGGCATCGCCATCTCCGAAGCAGTCGAGGCGGCGGGCTCGGATCCCAATACCAAGTACTCCCTCGGCAGCGTGCTCAATCATGTCCTGATGCATCAAACCGTGATCGGCGAAGAAGCCTTGAAACAGATGGCGATCCTGGGTGAGAAGCCGGATCTGCTCGTCGGTTGCACGGGTGGCGGTTCTAATTTCGGCGGCCTGTCGTTCCCGTTCCTTCGCGAGAAGCTGGCCGGGAAGATGTCGCCCACGATTCGCTGCGTCGAGCCCACCGCTTCGCCTTCGCTCACCAAAGGGGTGTATGCCTATGACTTCGGCGACACGATCGGGATGACACCGTTGGTGAAGATGCACACTCTGGGCCACGATTTCGTCCCCAGCCCCATTCACGCCGGCGGCCTCCGTTATCACGGCATGGCGCCGCTCGTCTCCCATCTCAAAGAGTTGGGCCTGTTGGAGGCTGAGGCTATCGGCCAGGTGGAATGCTTCGAGCGGGCGGTGCAATTTGCCCGCGCCGAAGGAATCGTCCCGGCGCCTGAGCCCACGCACGCGATCGCCTCGGCGGTGCGAGCGGCGTTACAGGCAAAGGCGAGCGGTGAGGAGACCGTGATCCTCACCGCTCTCTGCGGGCACGGCCACTTCGACATGGGCGCATACCGAGCCTTCCTCGACGGCGGCCTCGAGAACTTCGACTATCCCGAGGAAGCGGTCCGCCAGGCGATGGAGAAGATCCCAGCCGTCGTCTAGCCCGGGGGACCTAGCGGTTCAACTCCCGATCATGGACAGCTTGTGGCCTCGATTTCGTCGAGCCCCGCCAGCGCCGAACCCAGGTCGCTGACATGGGCATCCTCTCCAAGAACAAGGCGGGCGACGTTGCCGAGCCCAAGCCGTGGTTCGCCGGCAAAGGACGAGCTGTGTTCGCCGAGACCGCCCTCCTGCGCTGCTTGTGAGCTGACTACACCCCAGCAGCTGGGATTGGCGGGCTTTGCTGCCAGCGCCGGTAGCGCCAGCGCGGTAATGAGCCCGAAAACGAGCGTGGCGACGAAAAAGTCGTCTCCTCATAATTCCTCCCGAGTCTCCCGGCCACGTTTTGTGACCGCTGAAAAGGTTACAACTGGGCAACCCGTGGCGCTTCGAGATTCGGACGTTGGTGTTAAGACTGAATCATCTGAATGTGGCCGACCAGTCGGGACACGTCCTCGGGTTCGTGATAAATCCCAAAACCGATCCGAAACCGATCTCCCCGGTAGTCCGTGATCACCCCTCGGTTATGGAGACGTCGATAGAGATCGTTCGCATCGCGACGGCGGAAGGTCAGAAAGCTTCCCCGCTCGAACTCGGCCGGGGGTAGCAGCTCACCTAGCGCGGGACTGCGGTCGAGGAACGCGCGTTGTAGGTCGGCGACATGGCTTTGGATGACGTGCGGAGTGATGGTGTTGGCTTCGAGCATCTCCAAGACCGCCTCCAGGCGATACAGACCGGAGCCATCCTGGGTTGCTCCCCAGAATCGGTCACCGTTGGCGCCGTAGGAGACCTCGTCGACCCGTTCGGTGAGGGCACCGAATCCCGCGTACCAGCCGGTATCGACCGGTCGCTCTCCCCACCCGGGCGGGCAATGCATGAACGCCGCCCCCTCGCCCGCCATGGCGTACTTGTAGCCTCCGGCGACAAAGAATGCGCGATCGGCGATGGGGGCGAGATCCAGCGGTCTAGCGATGAAGCTGTGGTAGCCGTCGATGATCACCGTCGCCGCAATCGGGAGGCCATCAATCAAGCCCCGGAGGTCGGGGACCACAAACCCGGAATCGAAGAAGACCTGGCTGAGGTAGATGAGGTCGGCCCTGCCGCTTCGTTCGAGGAAGCGTTCGGGGAAGCTCGCAAATGGCTCCGCCTCGATCCTGGTTACGTTGGCCCAGCCCGCCTCCTCCCAGCGTCGCAGCTGGCGATCGAAAGAATGGAACTCGGCAGTGGTGGTGAGGATCTCGACCGGAGTGGGCAGCGTGGAAAATACCCGATTGACCAACTCGTGGGTATTGGGTGCAAAAGCGATGGTGAGGCCTTCGCTCAGGTTCAACAGCCGTCCCAACCTCCTCCGGAGCCGGGGAATGAAATCGGCGAAGAACTCTTCCCACTTGTCGTCCATCGCCCGGGCCGAGTCCTCCCACCAGCGCTGGTGGGCGTCGTACGTGACGTCGGGCCAGGGATGATGACTATGGGCGGCAAAGTGCAGCCGCTCCGGATCAGTTTCAAGGAACCTGCTGAAGAGGTGGCGGTAGGTCACGCCTCGTCTTCGAAGCGAAACCGCATCCGCCTTTCGACCTCGGGGGGAAGCTCGGGGAGAGCGGAGCGGGGAATCATGAAGGTGGCGAGCTGCACGAGGTCTGAGAAAACCCGGCTCTTCTCCGCCGACCGGGTGAGGAAGGCAGCTCCTGCCGAGCCCCCGGTTCCAACCCGGCGACCGATCATCCGCATCGTCATCAGGGCGTGGCGGTAACGCCAGGCGGTGAATCCTTGATCGATGTCCACCAGGAGTGTGACCAGCCGGAACGGCTCCTGCAGCGCCGGTTCGTGCCGGTAGAGGTTGATGAAGAGGGCAGCTTGAAAAGCCGTGAAGGAGAGCCGGCGCTCTCCGGTGGCGAGCAGTCGCTCATGGCGCTCAGGATCGAAGATGGCCTCGAAGAGGTCGAAGGTGTGGTCGAAGGATCGGAGCTGCTCCTCGCGTTCGTCGGCGGTGAGGTGAGGGTTCTTCTCGATCACCATCCGGTCGTGGTCCAAGACGGCATGGACCGCCTCGCGGTAATGGTCCCAAAAAACGAAATCGCCTTGCTCGAGGAAGGGAGTGCGGGCCAGCCAGCGATCGACTAGCTCAAACAGGTTGGGCTGCTGCTCAGCCGCCTCGACTCGGCTTCGATCCTCTTCGCTGAACGCCGTCGTGTAAGGCGAACCGGCGAGTCGCACCCGATCCTGGGGCCGAACGCCGAGATGGTTCTCGATCAAGCGGAACTGAGCGCTTTGAAAACCCGAAGCGGGGATGAGATAGTCACGGAACTCGAGGAAGTCGAGTGGGGTCATCGTTTCCAGCACGTCGATTTGGGCGATCAGCAGCTTCTGAATTTCGGTGATGCGATCGAGATGGCCGACTATTCGCAGCATCTCGCTTTCGTCGATGGCTGGTTGCGAGAACAAGTTGGAGATCTCGTCGAGCTCCCAGAGAATTTGCTTGAACCAGAGTTCGTAGGCCTGGTGAACGATGATGAAGAGCATCTCGTCGTGGACGGTCTCTCCCTGCTTGGCCGACTCCAGCTCCTGGGACGAAAGAAGGCGATCGAGCTGGAGGTAGTCGGCGTAATAGAGCGGCTCCACAGCATCCATTCTGGCGTAAATCTCGTCACGTAGAGGTGACGAGATTTGCGCCAGAAGGTCGTCAGGAGGTCTAGGTGCGGAGTTTGAAACGCTGGATCTTGCCCGTGGTCGTGCGGGGGAAGTCTTCGACAAACTCGACCAAGTGCGGGTACTGATAGCGCAGCAGGGCCGCCTTACACCATTCTTGGAGCTCGGTGGCGAGCGCCTCATCGCCGTTATGGCCGTCGACCAGGATCACCGCTGCCTTGATCCGTGAGGCATTGTCGACCAGCACCGAGACCACCGCCGCCTCGCGTACCGCGGGGTGCTCGATCAAGCGATTCTCGATCTCGATCGGGCTCACCCAGAGCCCACCGATCTTCATCATGTCGTCGACCCGACCCTCGTAGACGTAGTTGCCGGTCGGGTTGCGGTGGTAACGATCGCCGGAAGCGAACCAGCCTTCAACCAGCTTTTGGCGGGTTCGCTCCGCCTGGTGCCAGTAGCCGGCGAAGGCGCTGGGGCCGCGAACCCACATCTCTCCTGCCTCGCCGTCGGCGACGGGTTTCCCTTCCTCGTCCCGGAGGATCAAATCGTATCCGTCCACCGGCGACCCAGACGAACCGGCTTCCACCGACCCCGCCCGATTCGAGCAGTAAATATGCAGCATCTCGGTCGATCCGAGCCCGTCGAGGATCTCGATCCCGGTCTTTTGGAAGAAGCGATGCCAAATCTCCGGCGGCAGAGGCTCTGCGGCCGATACTCCTAATCGCACGGACGACCAATCGATGTCTCCGAATGAGGGGTGCGCCAGCATGGCGTTGTAGAGCGCCGGCACCGAGAAGAAGACGTCGGGCCGGTGGGTGCTGACCCGTTCGAAGAGACGATCGGGACTGGGCCGGCCCGTGAGGTACACCGAGGTGGCCCCAACCGAAAGCGGGAAAGTGAGATTGTTCCCGAGCCCGTATGCGTGATAGAGCTTCGTGCTGGAGAAGACAGTCTCACCGGCCCTGAGTCCCAGCACCGGCTCGGCATAGAGCGACCACGTGGCCTCCATGTCCCCGTGCCGGTGAATCACTCCTTTCGGGGCTCCGGTTGATCCCGAGCTGTACAACCAGAAGGCTGCATCGTCGGCATGGACCGGGACCGGATCCACCTCCCCCGCTTCTCCCCGCCAGAGATCTGGACTGATTGGGCGCACGTGGCGACGGATCTCGAGCTCTGGTGAGACCTTGTCGAAAAAGGCGTCGTCGACGATCGCAGCTACGGCGTAGGAGTCGTCGAGGAAGTAGCCGAAGTCCTCTGGACGGGCCTGGAAATTGACGGGAATCGGCACCGCCCCAATCCGCATCGCTCCCAGGAAGCAAGCAGGAAAGGCGGGGGTGTCGTCGAGAATCAATAAGACCCGTTCTTCACGGCGCACCCCGAGGTCTGCGAGCCCGGCAGCCACACGACAAACCGCTCGATGGAGGTCCCCGAAAGTCAAACGCTCGTTGTCGTTGGTGATGATGGCCGAGTCGTCGTCGCGACCGGCTTCGAGATTCGCATCGACGATGGCGCTGGCATTTATCATCCCCGAGCCACTGTAACGACCGGGTTTACGCTGGCCCTCAGTGGCACACTCCCGCCGGTCCGAGGCCCGCGCGACAATCGCCGGTCGCAGTCTCGAGTATCGCTGGGTTGGTCCCGATAGCGCTCGAGCCCCGCTGGTTTTCCTTCACGAGGGCCTCGGCAGCATCGAGCTCTGGCGAGAGTTTCCCGAGACTCTGTGCGCCGCCGCCGGGCGGCGGGGACTGGTCTATTCACGCTATGGCAACGGTTGGTCGGAGACGCTTGGCGACGCCCGGCAGCCGACCTATATGCACGACGAGGCGCGAGTTGTGCTGCCCGAGTTGCTCGAGACTCTCGTCGATCGGACTCCGATCCTGGTCGGTCACTCCGACGGAGCTTCCATCGCCTTGATCTTCGCCGGGTCGGGACACGCAGCTGAAGGCCTAGTTTTGATCGCTCCCCACGTTTTTGTCGAGGATCGCTCGCTCGGGGGTATTAACGCCACCCTCGAGGAGTTCCGGTCCACCGATCTCGCCACCCGGATGGCCAAGTACCACCACGACCCTGGAGCAACTTTTCGGGGCTGGAACGATATCTGGCTCCATCCTTCCTTTCGGGACTGGAACATCGAGGAGTTTCTTTCCCCCATCGAATGCCCGGTGCTTCTCATCCAGGGAGAAAGCGACGAGTTCGGCACAAGAGCCCAGCTCCATTCGATCGAATCGCAGTTGAGCGGTCCGACCAAGCGGCTCTTGATTGAAGAGGCCGGACACTCGCCTCACCTTTCCCACCCGGTCCCTGTGACCGGGGCCGCGGTAGCCTTCCTATCCCAGCTGCCATGACCGCACCCACTCAGACCATCGAGCGACGGGTGCAATGGATGGATACCGATGCGGCGGGCATCTGGCATCACTCGACTCTCGTGCGATGGACCGAGGAAGCGGAAGCCGAACTGCATCGCCGGGTGGGGATCATTGAAGAGACCTTCGGCGCAACTCCCCGCGTCCATGTCGAGTTCGACTATTTCTTGCCGCTTCGTTTCGATGAACTCGTTCGGCTGACTCTCACCGTGGCCGATCTGGGTCGGACCTCGGTCACGTATGAGCTCGACCTCGTTCGCGGGAGCGATCGGGTGGCATCCGGCAAGATGATCGCTGTCTTCATCGATCGCGAGACTGGCGCCAAGCGGGAATGGCCCGAAGTGATTCGATCCGCGCTGAGCGGGAGCTCAGACAGCCGCAACTAGATTCCCCAGATATGACGGCCCGTTCACCGGACCCTGTCTTGGACGCCCGGGCTTATCAGGAGCTCTTGCTCTCCCTGCTCGGCAAGGATGACCCAGCAGTGGTGCAGGCACAGACCTTCGAGCGCCTCCAGGCCACCATCGCCGACGCTGGCAAAGACCTCTACACCACCCCGGCCCCGCGGGAATGGTCGGTGTGGGGCTGTCTCGCCCATTTGGTTGATGCCGAAATAGCGGCTAGCGGCCGATACCGGTGGATCCTCACCACTGATCGGCCGACCCTCCCCGGTTATGACCAGGATCTATGGGTAGAGGAGACTCATCCGCCCGACGAGTCGATCGACCAACTCCTCGCTATCTGGCAACCCCTCCGGGAAGCCAATCTCAGATTGTGGGACGCCAGCAGCCTGGCGGCGCGGGAAAGAGTGGGATTGCATCAAGAACGAGGTCCGGAGAGCTACGACCTGACCTTCCGGATGATCGCCGGCCATGATCGATTTCATCTGGATCAGATGCAGAACACCATCGCCTCAGTTCGGAGTGGGCTGGCCCCCTAGAAATGCAACCCACCAAGGTCAGCCTGGTGCGAATCGTCACCGACTTCTATGCGCGGGTTTTAGCTTCCCCATCGCTGGCTCCTTTTTTCGATGGGGTTGCGATGGAAACCCTGATCAAGCACCAGACTGCATTCATCAATGCCATCGGTGGACCAGCCAATGGTTATAACGACGAGCACCTCGCCCGAGTCCATTCGCAGCTATCCGTCAGTAAGTCTGACTTCGATGAGCTGGTTCATCTCTTGTCAGCGACTCTGGACTGGCATTCGTTTCCGCCCGAGGAGGCAAAGACGATCGTTGAGCAGTTCGAGCGACGACGCGGCCTAATCGTCACCGTTTAGTCCTCGGAGGAAGGTCCTAGGTCAGCGGTGGCGCGCCCTCGCCCTCGTCCTCGACAACCCGTTTCAACCCCTCGAGCACGGTCCTCCAGTTTTTCTCGTACTCAGCTCGAGCCTTTCTGTCGTCATCGGTCACCTCGCCGCTTTGATTCGACTGGGTCAGTCGGACCGACGTTCCTCCCTCGGCTTCATTGAGGAACACTTCGATGACGTGATAGTTGTCCGGTTCATCGGACGTGCCACTGAGCGGACTCCAATGCGAATAGCTCAGTTTCCTTTCCGGTTCAAGGGCCAGAATCTTGCCTTTGTCTGAATAGGCCTTGCCCTGCCACTCTCCCGACCAGGTAATAGGGCTTCCTACCTGCCAGTCGGTCTCCAGGGTGGCTCCTAGGTAGTAGTCCTCAACCTTTTTCGGGTCGGTCAATGCGTCCCAGACGCGGTCCGGAGAATCCTCGATAAATACAGCTACGTCGGCGGTTGTCTCTCGCATTCTTCATGCTCCTTTTCGAGCAACAAACCATTCGAGATATTTACCCGCGACCCCTCGAAATCAACCATTCGGATCGCGCGTTGCCAATAGATCCTGCGGGTTCGGCGGGTCAAGGGCGATCTCGACCATAGGGGCCTCGGCCACCAACAATTCGAGGACTGATTGGGTGCTGTACCAGCGCGTTTCGCTCGATTCGAAGAAACGCCGGCGATAGGCAAGGTCGAGGACCTCGTGGGCCGTTCCGCTCAGGTCACCCAGGCGGGTGTGGACGATGACCGCTGGATCAGCCCGGATGTTGGCCAGCCAGTCGCGGCGACCAGGAGTGCCAGTGATGATGAATCGATCCTCAAATCGAAACCACCAGATCTCGACCCTCCTGGGCAGCCCGGTTTGGCGACCGAACGTGGTGAGGTCGACTGTTCGTTGCGAAGCCAATCTTGCGAGGTCGATCGAGGAAGCGTAAAGATTCGGGCCTAGGCTCCGGCTCATGCCGTCGGCTGCCAACAACGTCGCCGACTTCTTCCTCTTCGCCCAGCCTCGTGATCGACGGGCGATCGTCACCGATCGGGCTACTTGGAGCTACGGCCAGGTGGCGGATCTCACCTTCTTATATATGGCCCAACTCCGCCGGGCGGGCATACAACCCGGCCACCGAGTGCCCATGGTTTTGGGAGACGGGCCCGACTTCGCCGCGGTGCTATTCGCCATCGTTGCCGTCGGAGGAGTGGCGGTGATGATCAATCCCGAGCTCCGCACCGACCACCTCACCACCATCCTCGAACAGGCTGACCCTCCGGTGGCGATGGTTCGAGATCGAATGCTCCCGGAGGTGGAATCGACGATCCCGTCGAGCACCACCATCATCGAAGTTGGCGAGACCTCGTCCCCACCGGACGCGCAACCGGCCGTCCCTGCGGCGGCAGTGTCGGATCGTGATCCCGCACTCTGGCTTTTCTCGGGCGGCACCACCGGTGCTCCCAAGATCGTCGTTCAGGCCCATGGTTCGTTCATCAACACGACTAAGAAATACGCACATGAAACCCTCGGGTATCAACCGGACGACCTCACCATCGCTGTGCCACGGCTGTTCTTCGGGTACGCCACTGGATCGGGGTTGTTCTTTCCTTTCTCGGTGGGTGCCGCAACGGTTCTCTTCGACGAACCGCCGACGCCTGCCGAATTGTTGAAGAGAATCCGGCGGCACCGTCCAACGATCCTGGTCACGACGCCCTCGGCGATCAACGCGCTCCTCCAGGACGTCGGGGCGACGGGCACAGATCTTGCCAGCGTAAGGTTTGCCACTTCGGCAGGTGAAGCCTTGCCGGAGACGCTCTATCACCGCTGGAAAGAACGATTTGGTGTAGAGCTTCTCGATGGCCTGGGCACCGCCGAGATGTGGCATATCTTCGTCACCAACACCGTCGGAGATGTGCGCCCAGGCACGGTGGGACGGCCGGTTCCGGGTTTCGAGGTGGAGTGCCGTGATGAGCAGGGCACCAGACTCGGGCTCAACGAGGTTGGGCTGCTCTGGGTGCGTGGGGACTCGGAGGCACTCGGCTACTTCGGCCAGCCCGAACTGACCGCCCAGGTCTTTCGGGACGGTTGGGTGGTAACCGGTGACTTGGTCTCGATCGACGCCGAGGGCTACGTCTCCCATCGCGGTCGGGCAGACGATGCTCTGAAGGTGAAAGGCAAGTGGCTCCGGCCCCAGGAAGTGGAGTCGTGCCTGCTCGAGCATTCAGCCGTTCGCGAGGCAGCAGTCGTCGGGATCCCCGACAAGGCAGGCCTGGTGAAGCCGGTCGCCTTCGTGGTGCGCTCGTCTGCCGTCGATGAGTCGGAGCTGAAACAGCATGTCCTCGATCGGCTTGAGCCCTACAAGCACCCTCGCCGGATCGTCTTTCTCGATGAATTTCCGGTGACTCATCTCGGCAAGATCGACCGCGGCGCTCTCCGCCGCCAGCTGGAGGGTTGATGAGATTCGGCGTGCAGCTGCCTGAAACCGAGTATGAGGCGACATGGGCAGAGCTCAGGGACATGGGTCGGGTGGCGGAAGAGAGCGGGCTCGACTCGCTGTGGGTGGGCGATCACCTCCTCTACGAGCAGGACGGTGTCCGAACCGGGCCGTGGGAGGCGTGGTCCCTGCTCGCGGGACTCGCCGCCGTCACGACTCGCATCTCACTGGGCCCGTTGGTGGCCGCTCTTCCTTTTCACAACCCGGCCGTGCTGGCCAAGTCGGCCGCAACCATCGACGAGATTTCCGGGGGTCGTCTCACGTTCGGGGTGGGGGCTGGTTGGAACGAGGTTGAGTTCTCGGCTTTCGGCCTTCCCTACCAGCGAAGAGTCGCTCGTTTCGCCGAAGCGTTCGTGATCATTCGCCGGCTCTTGGCCGGAGAACGAGTCGACTTCGCGGGCGAGTTTTACCAATTACAAGGCGCCGAGTTGCTCCCGCGGCCGCCCCGACCGGGAGCCATGCCTTTCATGATCGGTTCCAATCGACCCCGAATGCTCGGTATCGCTCTTCCTCATGTCGATTGGTGGAACTCCTGGTACTCGGGCTTCGACAACGATCCGGAACGGTTGGGAGACCTGGTCGCCAGAATCGATGCTGCCTGTGTGGATGCAGGCCGCGATCCCTCCGCTCTCCAGAAGTCGGTAGCCGTCTATATCCGCCTTGGCGAACGTCCCCCTTCCCGACGGACGGGCGGGACTCCGTGGTGGGGGTCGATCGATGAGCACGTCCAACGCCTGCGGCTGATCGAAGCGGCGGGGATCGACGAGGTGATCGGCATTCTCGACCCCATCACGGCTGCCTCGATTGAGAAGTTCGGTGAAATCGGGACCCGGTTTCGGGCCGCTGGGTAGGCTCCCGGGCCGGTTCATCAAAGGAGAGGATTTGCGAAACATTGCCCTTTGGCTCCACATCCTGGGCGCGGCGACATGGTTTGGGGCCAACATTGCCCAAGCCGTGATCGGGACCAAGTTGATGCGAGACAATGCCGCCGCCCCTGGCTGGTTGCGGGCGGTGGAGAAGTCGTCGGGACCGATTTATGGAACCGCGGCCGTGGTGATCCTCGCTACCGGCATCTACCTGGTCCTGGGCTCCGACGGGGCCTACTCGTTCGGCTCAGTCTTCGTTGGGATCGGGATCGCGATCCTGATCGTCCTCGGAGCCATGGGCGGTCTTGTCTTTGGACGCAAGACCAAGCAAATGATCGCTCTCTTCGACTCCGGCAACACTTCCGAGGTGCCTTCGATCTACCGCTCCCTCAGCTCCTTCGGAATTCTCGACACGGTGCTGCTGGCCGTAGCGGTGCTGGCAATGGTCTCTAAGTGGGGCGCTTAGCTCGGTTCTGCGGGCTGGAAACGTTGCTGAACGACGGTTGCAACCCTGGGTTCGCGGATGGGTGGCGGTTGCGAGCTCCATGGCAGTGCCGCGGCCCGGCGTAGTCCGATGGCCAGCAGGTGGAAACCCAGCGTCAGAAGGGTCAAGGCTGCCCCCGCCGCCAGCAAAACATGCCAGAGCAGGGCGCCAGTGAAGTCGCGAGTGACGATCGCCCAATAGACGAGTGTCCCCCAGTCGTTGTAGGTGGCGGTGTAGGAGAGCCAGGACAAAAAGCCTTGAGTCACCACGGCGCCGGCGGCGGCCAGGACCACGTAGGCGCAGGCCAGCGGCAGCAACGCCGGGAGCAAGTGCCGCAATATCACCTGACGCGTGGAGGCGCCGGCGATGCGAGCGGCGTCGACAAATCCCGAGGCCATGATCGGCATCGCCTGCGATCGCAGCACCAATGCTCCACTTGAAATCCCCGTGAGGGCTCCGAAGAGGAGCCCGAAGATGAACGGGGTCAGCCGATCTGCGCGTGGATCGGCACCGAAAATGAGTAGCACGATGGGCACCGGTAGGTAGAGGCCGGCGTCGACCACGATGCCAAGCAGGCGGTCGGCGGTCCGGAAACCGGCCGAGAGTGATGCCACGGTGAGCGCCACCAACGCGGTGGTCACCGCCGCCGTAAGTCCCGCCAGCAGGGCGGGCCACGTACCCGCCAGCAACATCGAAAAGGTGTCCTTGCCGAACGCATCCGTTCCGAGGAGATGGGCTCCGGAGGGCGGCGAAGGATGACTGAGACTGATGTCATATCCGGCGCGGGGGTCGTAAATCCCGGGCACCCAAACGGTTTCCAAAAGCACGGGATGCGATAACGCCATCAATCCGAAGAAGAGAAGAATTCCAAGTCCGATCTTGGCTTCGACGTGGGCCATTACTGCCCGCAGCCAGCCCCGGAGCCAAACGGTGCGGCTATGCACGCACGACGACCTTCTCCAGCTGGATCCGAGGATCGAGTTTGACAACGATCAAATCCAAGACGATGCGGAGCAGGAGAGTGATAACCCCGACTACGACGAGGCCGCCCATCGTCACCATCAGGTCACGTTCACGAAGTGACCCGAACAACACTGAGGCCACTCCTGGTACGGGTATCCGGTACCCGCCGAGACGGGCGAAGCTCGCTTCGATAATCACGAGCCCCCCGAGAGCGAAGGGCAGGTTGGCTGTGAGCCGAGAAAGCGCGGGGAGGAGCGCCACCCGGCCGGCATGGCGGTTTCGCACCTGGCGGTCGGTAAGGCCCTTGGCTCGGGCCGTGAGGACGAAGTCAGAGTCTGACAACCCATCCATTGATGCTGCGATGACTAAGACGATGTCTCCGATCGAAAGGAGGAAAAGCACCAACACGGGCATGGCCAGGAAACCGAGCAGGTCCTGCGCAAAGGCAAAGATCCCGAGCTGTGACCACCACCAAACGGTCAGTGGCGGTATGAGGAAGAGGCTTGTCCGGCGGGCGCCGGCCTTCCATTTCAAAGGCAGGATTCGAATCGCGGCCACGGCGAGGCCCACGAGTAGCACAGCGGTCCCCATCATCTGCCAGAGGATCGAGTGCTGGGGTGGCCCGGTTCTCCAGAGATAGAAGTCGAGAGCGGTGAGATCGTTGAAACGGCTAAAGCCAAAGAGATTGAGGGCGGTGTAAAAGGCGAGAAAGACGAGCCAGGGGGGAAACACCGAGGTAAAGGTGGCGGCGCCGAGGGTGGTGGGGGTGAGAGACTGCTTGCGCCACCCCGCCCAGCGACCGATCCGGCTGCCGACGAGAAAAGCGGCTCCTAAGCCGATGGCGAACATCGTCAGAGTCCACGGCAGGGCGTCAAGGAGCTGGTCGATCACTGGTTGCCCGCGGGGGTTTTGCCCCAAGTCGAGCGAAAACGTACGTCCCAGCCAGATCAGATATTGCTGCCAGACCGGACGGTCGAGGGCCAGAGCCTCGCGGACCCGGGCGGCATCACCGGGGTTGCCACCGACGGCGAAGTTGTCGGCGAAGTCGCCGGGAACGAGGAGCCGAGTCCCAAAAAAGACGGCCGTGAGGAAAACGATGATTCCCACGACCCCGGCCAGGATCCTGGCGACGACATATCGCCGGAGCATGCCCGCAATCTAGGACCCCCGTGCCCCTGTTCCTCGCCCGCTTCCTTGCCCAATCGAGGGTTTCCCCCCTCCCCGGCTACGCCGGTACTCCCCCCTTCAGGGGGAGAAACCCGAAGGGTCGTTTCCTCCCCAGCGAGCCAAGCGAGTGTTGGGGGAGGTGGCGCCGTAGGCGCCGGAGGGGGTCTAGGGCTTGAGAAGACGCTCGAAACGCCGGCGGGTGATTGCCATCCCCACCGCTCCCATCACTACCAAAAAGGCAAGATGGCCGAAGACGGAGGGATCGAAGATGCCGAGGGTGGAGGCCCGCATCAACTCGACTCCGTGGTAGAGCGGCGAGATCCAGACCAGACGCTGGATGGCCTCCGGATAAGCGGTGATGGGAAAGAACGTCCCCGAGAACAGGAACAAGGGTTGGATGACCAGCTGCACCAGATCGAAGTCCTGCCAACCCTTCATGAACGTGGTGCAAGCCATTCCCACGCCGGCAAAGGCGAATCCAATCAGGAGCGCGATGGGTACCGCCAGAATCGCCGACCAGGACTCGATCAGTCCGAAGATCGCCATCACGATCACGAAAGCAGTGGCGTAGAGACCACCACGAATCTGCGACCAGGCGATCTCGCCTAGGGCGACGTCCATTGCTCCGAGTGGGGTGGCCAGCATCCCGTCGTAGATCTTTCCCCACTTGAGCCGGAAGAAGACGTTGAGCGTTGACTCATAGACGGCGCCATTCATGGCCGACGAGGCCAGCATGGCCGGAGCCACAAAGGCGGCGTAACTGACCGCGCGACCATCGGCGAGGTTGATCTGATCGATGAGGGTGCCCACGCCAAAACCGATCGAGAAGAGATAGAAGACCGGCTCGAAGAAACCCGAGAAGAGAATGATCCAGATCCGCTTGTAAAGAATGAAGTTGCGTTCGAGCAAGCGAATGGCGCGCGAGCCTTGGCGAGGCATCGGCGGGATCGGCCGCGTGGTGGTGACAGCGGTGCTCATGTATGCAGACGCTTGGTGAAGTTCCGGGCGGCCAGGGCCAGGCCAACTACGGCCAGGCTTACGAGTATCAAGGTGTGAACCCACCAAGGAAAGTGGGGCGACTCCGGCACTCCAGCAGCTCCCCGGGCCAGCTCGACTCCATGCCACAGGGGCGAGAGGAAGACGATCGGCTGGAGGAATGAAGGAAGCTGGTCGACGGGGAAGAAGGTGCCCGAGAAGAGAAACATCGGCATCAACCCGAAGCGGAAAAAGGACGACAGGGCGCGATCGTCGTCGAGGGTGGCACACCAGGCGGCGATGGGAGTGGCGAAAGCGACTCCCGTGAGGACCGCGGGCCCGACCGCGGCCAGAGCCGGTCCCAGCTCCATGGCATCAAGCAGCACCATGATCGCGGCGTAGACCGCCAGGTTGAAGATGAGGCGGATACCGAGGAATCCGATCAGGCCGTGCACCAGATCGGGGGGTCTGATCGGAGTGGCGAGCGCGGCGTGGTAGTTCTTGGTCCACTTGATGCCTGCCACCACCGGGTAAGTCGACTCACCGGCCGCGGTCATCATCGCCGTCGCCGCCAGCAGAGCCGGAGCGATGAAACCCAGGTACGCCCCGCGGCCCGTTCCGGCTCCCTGGTCGACCAGCCGGCCCAGCCCGCCTCCCATGGCCAGGAGAGTGAAGAACGGAACCGCGAAGCTGGAGATGACCGATCCTCGCCACGTCCGTCGGTAGAAGCGGGCGTTGGCCTCGACGACGCGCAGGGCAGGAGCAGCCATCCTCAATCCACCAAGGACCGACCGGTGAGATGGAGGAAGACATCTTCGAGCGTCGAGCGACGAGCGAGAGTCATCTCTGGCTCCAAACCGCGGTTGTGTACTTCCTCCATCGCCTTCTCCGCTTCGTCGGCATAAACGAGGATGCGGTCGGGAAGCACTTCGATCCGCGAGCCGATTCCTTCGATGCGGGGCGCCACCAAGTCTTGCTCCCCGGCAGGAAACCGGAGCTCGACCACCTCCCGGGTGGAGTGCTCCTGGATCAAACTCCGCGGCGAGCCCTCGCCGACGATCTTCCCCTTGTCCATGATCACCAGGCGATCACACAGTTGCTCGGCCTCGTCCATGTAATGAGTGGTGATGACCAACGTGGCGCCATCTCGCTTCAGTCGGTAGAGACGATCCCACAACAAATGGCGAGCCTGAGGATCGAGACCGGTCGTGGGCTCGTCGAGGATGAGGATCTCGGGTCGGTTGATGAGGCCGCGAGCGATAGTGAGCCGTCGCTTCATCCCTCCCGAAAGTGGATCCACCTTGCTTTTCTTGCGATCTGCAAGCTGGGCGAAGGCCAGCAATTCGTCTATCCGCTGGCGGATCTCGGACCGGGGAAGGTCGAAGTAGCGACCGTAGATGAAGAGGTTCTCCTCCACCGTCAACTCGGTGTCGAGGTTGTCCTCTTGGGGAACCACCCCGAGCCGGGCACGGATCGCCGCCCCGGCGGTGGCCGGGTCGAGACCGAATACACGTAACGTGCCCTCGGTGACCGGCGAAGTGGCGGCAATCATCTTCATCGTCGAGGTCTTGCCGGCTCCATTAGGCCCCAGAAAGCCGAAGGCCTCGCCGGGAGCGATTTGAAAATCGATCCCATCGACGGCCTGGAATTCACCGAACTTCTTTGAGAGGTCGGTGGCGATGACGAGGGGCTCTGCCACCGGCCAAAGTTAGCGGCGGCCGGTGACGCCACTTTCCGAATTAGCGACGCTCAGAGTTAGCGTCACTGCCGATGAGCGGCTCACCAGTGCCCCGGCGCGCCCGCATGGGCTGGTGGGGAAGAATCCTGTTGCTGGTCGCCCTCCTGGTGATCGGGCTCTTGGGCATCGCCTTGTACACCGAGTTCCGGATGGCTGATGCGGGCTCCCTTTCGGCTCTCGGCGAGGGGGAAGGCGTCTACCTGATCGTCGGGAGCGACAGCCGGGCCAATCTCCCTCCGGACCTCGGCAGCTTCGGAGATTTCCCGGGTGCGCGAGCGGACGTGATCATGCTCGCCCAAGTCGCCGGCAATCGCCGCCAACTCCTGTCGATTCCCCGCGACCTCAAAGTCGACGTTCCCGGGGAGGGGACCGAGAAGATCAATGCCGCCTATTCGCTTGGGGGCGCCAACTTGATCACAGAGACGGTCGCTCTGACGACGGGGATCAGGGCCAACCACTACCTCGAAATCGACTTCGCCGGTTTCGCCGCCATCGTCGATGCCCTCGGTGGGATCGAGCTCGATTTTCCCTTTCCGGCCCGCGATCTCAACTCCGGTTTGCTGGTCGAGGTGGCAGGCACGCACACCGTCAACGGGGCCGCCGCTCTCGCCTACGCCCGTTCCCGTCAATACGAGGAACTGCGCGATGGCGAGTGGATGGGGGAGTCGGTGGCCGGTGATCTCGCCCGCACCGGGCGCCAGCGCCACGTTCTTCTCCAGATCATGCGCAGGGCTTCCTCTCCTACTGGTCTTCTGCGAAGCCCGCTTGTCATGCTGGCTGCGGCCTCGCACCTCAAATCGGACTCCGGCACGACCGTTTTCGATCTGGCCGAACTGGGATGGGGGATGGCGACGTCATCGGAAACCGACTCGGCCACATTGCCCGTCCAGATCTCGAACGAGGGCGGCGTCTCCTACGTAGTCGCGGTTCCGCCTTCCGAGGAGGTCCTGACCGCCTTCCTAAACCGCCAGCCCCTCCCCTCATGACGATCGAAGCCGTGGTCTTCGATGTCGGCGAGACCTTGATCGACGAGACCCGGATCTGGATCCGGTGGGCCGCTCGCCTCGGCGTCACTCCCTTCACGCTTCTTGGGATGGTCGGCGCCATGGCGGCTTTGGACCGCTCTCACACCGACGCCCTGAAGCTGGTGAAGCCCGACTTCGATCTAGCCACAGAGCGCGAACGGTGGGCGGTAGACGAGCCCGATTCCCTGCGCGACACCTTTGATGAGGAGGATCTCTACCCCGATGTCCGCCCGGCGCTCGATGCCCTGGAAGCGATTGCCTTGTCAGCCTGGATCGCCGGCAATCAGCCGGTGGCGGCTCGTCAGGCATTGATGGCTATGGAGCTACCAGTGAGATCAATCATCAATTCCTCCGATCTCGGCGCCGAGAAACCTGACCCCAGGTTTTTCGACGCGGTGGCGGCGGCCGTCGGCCTTGAGCCGGCTCAAATCCTTTACGTGGGTGATCGCCTCGATAATGATGTGCTGCCGGCCCTGGCGGCGGGGATGCGGACGGTGCTGATGCGTCGGGGGCCCTGGGGATATCTTCACGCCACCCGGCCAGATGTCGAGAAGGCCGATGCAATCTGCGACTCGCTACTCGAAGTGCCGGCGGTGGCCGGGTCGCTCTAGTCGACAAGAATGAGCTCGGTGTTGGGATCGGTGACGGCCGCGGTCATCCTGTTGCTGAGCTCGGTGCTTCCTCCCGGTGGCACCTTTCTCGATGACGATCACCTCCCCGGCGAAGGGTCCATCGAAGCGCTGGCAGGGGCAGGATTAACCAAGGGATGCAGGACGGACCTCTTCTGCCCACAGGGACAAGTGACCCGGGGGGAGATGGCCACGTTTCTCGGTCGAGCCTTGGGCGTGACACCTGAACCCTCGTCCGCGCTATTCAACGACCTCGATCCCGATGCCTTCTACACAGGCTATGTCAACGCTCTGGCCGGTCAGAACGTGATTGCCGGTGAGATCGATGGAAGCTTTCGACCCAACCGGCCCGTGAGCCGGGCCGAGATGGCCGCGCTTCTCGATCGAGCCTTGCAGCTTTCGCCGGCCGGGAGCGCCTCCGGTTTCGGCGACGTCGGTCCCAACGACTGGTTTGCTCCCCACGTCGACGCGATCAAAGGGGCCGGCATCACCACGGGCTGCGCTGCCAATCTCTACTGCCCGTCGGCCTCGGTGACCCGAGAAGAGATGGCGATCTTTCTCACCCGAGGTTTCTCGCTTTCGATTCCGGCCATTCCGGTGCGGACCAGTCCCCTCGACGGCCTGCCCGCCCCCGGTGGCCTCGCGGTCAATCGGAGAGTGATTGGCGTCAAGATCGACAATGCCGCCCCCGCCCGGCCCCAGTCGGGCATCGAGAAGGCCGACGCCGTCATCGAGCTCATGGTCGAAGGCGGGCTGTCGCGGATGATGGCTCTCTACCTGGAGTCGGACACCGACTACCTCGGTCCGGTTCGCTCGGTGCGTCCCACCGATGCTCTCGTCGAGGCGCTGGGTGGGACGGTGGGGATCTCCGGCGGGCAACCGTGGATCGCCGACATGCTCGCCACCGAGGGTGTGCCCTTTATTCGCGAGTCGCAGGTGAAGCCACCGATCATGTTTCGCATCACCAGCCGCTCGGCGCCCCACAATCTCTACACCTCCACCGCCGATTTACGGGCAGAGGCAGATCGAAGGGGTTACGCCAACGCTCCACCTCCTGACCTCTTCGCTTGGGGTGCGTTTCAATACCCGGAGGCACCCACTGCCAGCCGGATCGACGTCTCCTGGTCGGACCCGGTCTCCACTATCTGGCATTGGGATGGGCAGCGCTACCTGCGCTCGTCGGGCTCGGTCCCTCATCTATGGCAGGACCGACAAGGTGCGACCGGTCGGATCACGGCCGACAATCTGATCGTCATCTTTGGCCGCTACTACGAAGTGGCGGCGCCAACCGGAACCGGTCGCGTCCCGGCCATGCGCACTATCGGGTCGGGGCGGGCGGTGCTTTTCACGCAGGGTCGGGTGATCGACGGAACCTGGTCCCGACCCGACAACGAAACCTGGTTCACCTTCTTGACGCAGAGCGGTGAGTTAGTAGTTCCCCCCGGAATCTCCTGGATTCACGTCATCCCCCACGACCGCCCCCTCACCTGGCAGTAGGCGCCGGTAACCATCCTCGCGGCGCATCCGTTCGACGTAGCTCCGTATCCACCAGCCCGGGCCATCATCTCCGGTTGGAAGGGGCTGACCCTCGCCCGGGAGGTTGTCGAACTCGCCACGAGCGATCGCTTCTTCGATGATCCGCTCGACGAACAACATCATGTCGTCACCCTACGACGGGTGGTGAGCATCGCCAGAAAGCCGACCCCGCACCCCACTGCCAGCGATGGACCTGCCACCGATTCCGGGGAGGTCAGCCAGACGACGAATCCGATCAGCGACGAAGCCGCCAACGCTCCGAGCATCGCTCGCTGTTCCTCGCGGTAGCGGCCAAGCATGAAACCGGCCAATAGCCCATAGAGAATTGCCACCACCCACGTCTTGGGGTCCACATCTCCGAGGATAGGGTGAACCATGCCTGAATTTCCCCGCGATCTCTTTCAATTGAAGTCCTGGTTCGAGGAGTACGGGGAGCCGCGGCTGCCGGGGTTGTTGGGTATCCAGGTGGTGAACGTCGAGCCCGGTAAGTGCACGCTCCGTTTCGACATCGAGCTCAAGCACCTTGCCTCGAATGGATTCCTGCACGCCGCCAGCGTTATCGCCTTAGCCGACACCGCCGCCGGTTACGGGTGTGTGGCATCGTTACCAGAGGGAGCTACCGGGTTTACAACGGTCGAGCTCAAGTCGAATCACACCGCCAATGTCACCAGTGGCGGCCTCGTGGCTCACGCCACCATGCAACACGGCGGCAGGACGATTCAGGTTTGGGACGCAGTCGTGCGCTCAGAGGACAATGACAAGCAGGTTTGCCTGTTCCGCAACACCCAGCTCATCCTTTACCCCTGACCTACTCGCCAATGTCCTCGAACCAGAGGTCGGGATGAGCGTTGATGAAGTCGGACATGAGCTTCATGCAGTCGAGGCGATCGAGCACGACAACTTCGATTCGGCGCGATTTCAGATAGCCCTCGGGGCCTTTGAAGGTGTGGTTCTCGCCGATGACGATCTTCGGAATCCCGTAGAGAAGCGCAGTGCCCGAGCACATGTCGCATGGAGAGAGAGTGGAATAAAGAATCGAGTTGCGATAGGTCGTCGCTTCGAGACGGCCGGCGTTCTCGATGGCATCCATCTCGGCATGGAGGATCGGGCTCCCTTTTTGCACGCGTCGGTTATGACCGCGGCCGATGATCTCACCATCGGCTACAAGCACCGACCCAATGGGGATGCCGCCCTCGGATAGCCCCATTCGCGCCTCTTCGACGGCGGCGTCCATGTAGTCGACCATCGGTCCACGATAGGTGCGAACCACTCACACCGCCCTGTGCGTAACGTCGGGATATGAAACGACTCGGTTACCTCCTTGCCAGCGCTCTCTGCGTCGCCTGTGCTTCGGCCGGAGACACGACTACTACAGCGGTTGCAGTCGCGACCACTGCCGCTCCCGCCGCCACTACTGCCCCCGGCGCCTCCACCACCGGGGCCGCGAGCGGCGGTGGAGAGGTCATGGTGTCGGCCAACGATTTTTCGTTCTCACCGGCGACCGTCACAGTCAGCGTTGGCGATTCGGTGACCTGGACGCTGGCCGAGGGTGCCCACACCACGAGTTCGGGCACGGCGCCCGATCTGGACGGACTCTGGGATCAAGCGCTCACCGCCGATGAGCCATTCACCTTTACCTTCGAGGAGGCCGGGACCTACGACTACTTCTGCCGCTTTCATCCCGACTTCATGACGGGAACGGTGACAGTCGAACCCTGACCCGACGGGCTTCCTCCCCCAGCGAGCGGCTGATTGGTTTCCTCCCCCAGCGAGCTCAGCAGGCTCCAAGGGAAGTGCGCGTCTCGGTGTTTCCTCCCCCAGCGAGCGAAGCGAGTGTTGGGGGAGGTGTCGCCGCAGGCGACGGAGGGGGATTCAGTTCAACCTCTATCGACTGATTCCCGATAGGGTTTTCCTGTGGCCCGTCGTTTCCTGCTCTTTGCGGTGCTCGTCCTCTCTCTCACGGCCTGTGAGATAAGGACTCACCTCACCATCGACGCCAGCGACGTCTCCAACGGCCAGATCACCGCCCAGCTCGGATTCGACGAGGACTTCCGCGAGGCCATGGAAGAGTTCGGCGGCGGCGGCGACCTCCTGGCCGAAGTCGAGACCTCCGCCCCTGCCGAAGGCTG
>DATBKE010000224.1:0-2043 GCA_036556085.1 Acidimicrobiia bacterium
TAGGTCGGCCAGCACCGAGTCGCTGAATCCTGTCCCCACCGCCCCGATGAAGTGGAGCCCGTCCTCCTTCCACAGTCCGAGCAGAAGGGAGCCGAAGGTCTTCGCCCGGCTGCGATCACCCGCCAGGTAGCCGCCGACCACTGCCCTCCCCCTCCGCCAGACCGCGATCTTGCGCCAATCGGGAGAACGCACCCCCGGTTGATAGGTGGAGCCATTGCGCTTGGCGACGATGCCTTCCATTCCTCTGGCCTTGACCGCCTCGAACAGCGCGAGCCCGTCCTCGGGAACGAGCTCGCTGGCAACAGCCGGAGCAGGAAGGGAGAGATCGGCGAGTCGGGACCTGCGCTCTTCGAGGCCTCGAGCACAGAGGTCCTCACCATCGAACAAGAGGTCGAAGGCCACAAAGTTGGCCGGGCGATAGCCCAGTAGATGGAAGCTGGGGACCCCGTTGTCGCCGAAGGCGACTATCTCGCCATCGACCACCACGTCCCGCCGGAACCTCATCCCTGCCACTTCCGGGAAACGGCCCGCCAGGTCGAGCCCCCGTCTGGATCGCAAAGAGGTGCCGCCGGGCCCGACGTAGGCGATGGTGCGGAAGCCGTCCCACTTGACCTCGAACTCCCAGTCGGGGTGATCAAAGGGCTCGGTCCACTGGGTGGCGAGCATCGGCTCGTATCGAGCGACCATCTCCGGTGTGCTCAGCCGCCGGCGAGCTCTTCCTTCACAAGGCGGTTCACCAGTTTTCCATCGAGCTCGTCCTTGTGTGTCTTCATGAGCTGGCCGACGACTCTGCCGCCGCCCTTTGGATCCCCGGCCACCCCCAGCTCGGCGATGGCGTCGCGCACCAGCGCCCGCGTCTCCTCCTCACCCAGGCGGGCGGGTAGCCAACGGGACAGGTAGTCCACTTCGAAAGCGAGCTTGTCGGCCATGGCGGCGCCGCGTTCTCCCAGATCGAGATACTCGACCCTGGCCTTGTCCATCTTCCTCACGTAACTGCCTATGACCTTGACGTAGAGCTCGTCGTCGTCTGGGTCGCCGGTGAAGCCTGGTGCCGAGCGGGCGAGGGCGGCCTCGGTCTCGACCTGGCGGATGACGTCACGGCGCGGCTTGTCGCCGGCGCGCATGGCGTCCCTCAACTCGGCCGCTAGCTCATCACGAATGGTCATTTCTCTCCGATCCGACCAAAGCCGACGTTACCCGGCGAGGTCGAGCACATTCGCGAAGGCCGGTGGATCGTCCACCACCAATCCACCCACTCCGGCCACCACCAGGTTCGCCACCTCACTCGGTTCCTCGAGGCCCCAGACGATGACCTCGACTCCTGAGTGGGCTGCAGTCTCCACCGCTCCCGCATGTCCTCTCACAAGAGCCCAATAGGGAACGACCCATGCATGCCCGCGTTCGGCGGCGTGGTCGATGGCGTCGATCAGGTCGCCCTCGGCCGCGACGATCAAGCCGGTGTGGACCTGAGGGTGCGAGACCCGCAGTTCATCCATCCCCGGCCACCAGAACGAGGTGACGACGTCGCCCGGCCTGGCCATGTCGGCCACCAACCTCGCGAGTTGCCGGCCCTGCTCCTCCGACACCTCGCCGGGCATGTTCTTGACTTCGAGATCGAGTGGGACCAACCCTGGCTCGGCGAGAAGGTCAGAGAGACGCACAGGGTGATGACCGTCGCCAAGATCCACGGTCATCAGGTCCGACCACGTGCTCGAGGCTACGGCCACGCCTCGCAACGCCGAATCGTGGGAGAGCACCACAACCTCGTCGGCGCTCAGACGCAGATCGACCTCCACCATGTCCGCAACCCTCGCTGCGGCCATCACCCCCGCCTGGCAATTGTCTGGAAACCGGGCCGGCCACCCCCGATGGCCGATGATCTTGACCCTCTCTCCAGTTTTAGGCATCAGAACTCGCTTGCAGGTCAGTTAGGCCAACTGTACGGTAGGGCCTTCAGCAGTAAGACAAGAGGTGCTCACTCACAGGCATCTTTGTGAACGAATTCACGATCTTGAGGAACCGAACGATGACCCTGCCCATCAC
>DATBKE010000225.1:0-2442 GCA_036556085.1 Acidimicrobiia bacterium
CCATCCTTCCACTTGCACCAAGCACGCAGAACTGAGGTCAGCTCCGCGGTTCGCCGTTTGACGTCGGCGGCATCGGCAAACCGCATCGTGCGGGCAGTGGCCCCATCACCTTCCAAGCCTTTGTGGTTCCCGGGGATGTGAGCGCCGGTGTGAAATAGCAAGCTGACGAACTTCTTGGCCGGGTTGAAGCTGAAAATGTTGCCCTTGTATTCAAAGGTGGGCGTGCTCCATTTGATCGATTCGGTTATGCGGGGATCGGCCCGCAGAGCTACGTCACGCACCGCTTTCATGGCCTCTTCCATCGGGTGCTGCTTCTGCTCGAACCAGGCATCAACGGCGGGGTTCTTAGGCATCCCCCAACGGTACCGTCGTGAAAATTCCAACTGCCCAGGCGATGTCCGACACCTTCGACCAGACGAGCTTGCTCAAACTCCAAAGAGATACCTTCGGGTACTACCTCCGCGAGACCAACCCCACCAACGGCATGGTCCCCGACAGTACGAGGAAGGGCTCACCGGCCAGCATCGCCGCCATCGGATTTGGTCTGGCCGCATATCCGGTTGCGGTTGAGCGCGGGTACGTGTCTCGAGCCGAGGCTATCGATCGAGTCCTCACCACCTTGCGGTTCTTCTGGAAAAGCCCGCAGGCGCCCGCGCCCGATGCGACTGGGTACAAGGGCTTCTTCTACCACTACCTGGACATGGAGAGCGGCTTGCGGACCAACCGCTCGGAGCTATCGACCATCGACACCACGTACGTCCTGGCGGGAGCCTTGACCTGTCGGGCTTTCTTCGACCGGGATACGGACGAGGAGCGGGAGATTCGAGAAATAGCCGATGAGCTTTACGCCCGGGCCGATTGGCAATGGGCGCTCAACGGGGGCGATACCATCGCCCACGCCTGGAAGCCGGAGAGGGGGTTCTCCCGGTATCGCTGGGAAGGCTATAGCGAAGCCCTGATCCTCTACGTGTTGGCGCTCGCTTCACCCACCTATCCCATCGCGCCAGATTCCTACCGCGTCTGGGCTTCGACCTATCGATGGAAGCAGCTGTACGGCCTCGAGTTCCTCTACGCCGGCCCCCTCTTCATCCACCAGCTCTCCCACATCTGGATCGACTTCCGAGATATCCAAGATGAATACATGCGCAAGAAGGGCATCGACTACTTCGAAAACAGCCGCCGTGCGACCTACGTTCAACAGCAATACGCAATCCGCAACCCGCGGAAGTTCCGGGGATACAACGAGCACTCGTGGGGAATTACCGCCAGCGACGGACCCGGTCCCGCAACCCGGGTGGTCGACGGGGTCTCTCGCAAGTTCTTCGATTACCGCGCCCGCGGTGTCCCTTACGGACCTGACGACGGCACGCTCGCTCCCTGGGGGGTGGTCGCCTCACTCCCTTTCGCTCCCGAAATCGTGCTCCCGACAATCGCTCATCTGGATGAGAAATATCCATACATCATTAGCGAGTACGGCTTTCGATGCAGCTACAACCCCACCTTCTCAGACGGCACAGACAAGGGATGGATCGCCCAGGGCTATTACGGACTCGATCAGGGCCCGATCGTGATGATGATCGAGAATCACATTTCGGGACTGCTCTGGAGCCTGATGAGGTCATGCCCCTACATCGATGAGGGGTTGCGGCGAGCAGGCTTTACCGGCGGCTGGCTCGCCGAATAGCGGGACCGATCGGCTCGGTGCGCGCCTCATGAGCTAGGTTCGCTCATGCTTCCTTCTGCCCTGGACGAACGCCGTCCCGGTTGTGGCCGTGCTGGCTTTGGCCGCGACTTGGGCAGCTGAGCCCGGACCTCTTGTCCTCGTCGCGGTGGGATTGTTGATGGCAGGTTCGGTGTTGGCGCCGGTTCATCACGCCGAGGTGATCGCTCATCGGGTTGGGGAGCCGTTCGGATCCCTGGCCCTGGCGGTCACCGTCACCGTCATCGAAGTGACCCTGATCGTCACCCCTGATGACTCTCGCCTCGTGGGTGCGCTGCGGCGAGGCACCGCTTCAGTCAACGCCGAGGGGAGGGTGACCCTTCGTGTTGGCCAACAGTTCATCGGGGATGGCCACGAACTCCTTGGCCGGTGGCCAGCTGGGATCTCCTCTAAAGAGCTCGGTTTCGTACTTATCAAAGAATGCCTCCCGATCAGCTGGGGGCAGCCTGATCCCGACCACGCCGTGTTTGGGGATCATGGTGTACATGTCCCGTTGATAGCGGTGTAGGCCGAACCGAAATCGGATTTGGCGTCGATCCCCTCGACGCTTTCCAAGAGCTTGCGATAGAGGACCACCTTGTCCTTAGGTGCGGTGACCTTCTTCTGCGCCATTTGGCAATCGCGTCACATGCCGGGTACGGCTAATGCCTCGTAGACCTCGATCGATGCTCCCGGCATTTGCAGGTGGGGGTGAGCCTTCATATGCCCGATGGCTTTCTCCA
>DATBKE010000226.1:0-19074 GCA_036556085.1 Acidimicrobiia bacterium
TACTCCGAGGGTGAATGGTTCCCACCATTCCTCGAAGCTGGGGTGCTCGACCGCCACCGTGAGAGCGTCGTGCTCAACGGTTGCCAGACCGGCTTCCAGGAAGAGTTCGACCAGGTGTCCTTCACGAGCTCCGCCCAGTTCAGATTCATCGGGGGCCGCGGGATCGAGCTGACGGGCCGCCTGCCAGAACACGTGGAGCGGACCTTTCTCCCCGGCATGATCCCAAACGCACGCGCCCACCGTCCCGCCCGCCCGCGTTACCCGCTTCATCTCGCCAAGACCCTTGGCCGGGTCGGCCATGAAGTGGACCACCAATTGAGCGAGGGTTGTATCGAAAGCGCCGTCTTCGAAAGGAAGCTCCTCCGCACTGGCTTTTTGTATGTCGACTTCGGGAAAACGCTGGCGGGCGGCGGTCACGAACTGTTCCGAGGGATCGACGGCCGAAACCGCCCCGGTTCCCAGGCGTTTCGCTAGCTCGGCGGTGAGGGCTCCCGGTCCGCACCCGATGTCAGCCACGCGCTGCCCGTGTGCCACCAAGGCAAAGTCGGCGAACTGATTGGCGAGTGGCACCGAGTAACGACCCATGAATCTGTCATAGGCCTCGGCCGCTACGGCGAATCCCATCGCGGCGAATTTAACGGCTTACGGCTTGCCAAGCTCCTTCCAGGACTGAGCCTCAACCTCGACGTCGTAGTGCTCCGCCGCGGCCTTGATGTTGGCAAAGGCCTGCTCACGTTCGGCGTCGGTGGCGTCTTCCACTTGATCAAAGCGGGCGAGCGCGTTGCGGACATGGCTGGCGTCCGTGAGGGGTTCCTTACGCAACTTGGGGAAGGCGAAAACGCTGTCAGGCAAGTCGTCGCGCTTGTCGGTATCGAGCTCGCCGTGGACGGTGTGGGGCTTCCAGGTTTTCCTGGCCATTTCTCTCCTTCCGACAGCATTCCGTTACCCGCCGTGAAAGGCATTCAATCGGCGAGCTGTTCCAATATCCCGTCATGTCAGCGGCTCCACCAACAACTGTCGTCCTGGTCGAAGGAGCCAGCGACCAGGCCGCCGTCGAGGTGCTCGCCCGACGCCGCGGCCGAGACCTCGCCGGCGAGGGGGTCTCGATTGTCTCCATGAGCGGGGCCACCAACATCGGTCATTACCTCCGCCGCCTGGGGCCGGATGGCGACAACCTCAGGCTGGCCGGCCTCTGCGATGTCGGCGAGGAGCGCAAGTTTCGCCGCGGACTGGAACAGGCCGGGCTTGGCTCCAACCTGACTCGGGAGTCCATGGAGAGCCTGGGCTTCTTTGTATGTGTCCTCGATTTGGAAGATGAGATGATCCGCTCACTCGGCGCCGAGAGGGTCGAGGGCGTCATCGAAGCGCAGCGAGAAATGGGCTCTTTCCGGATCTTCCAGCGACAACCGGCTCAACGGCAGCGAAGTATCGAGGGCCAGTTGCGCCGCTTCCTCGGCACCCACTCCGGCCGGAAGATCGCTTATGGAGCCATGCTCGCCGAAGCCCTCGACATCGACCACGTCCCTCATCCTCTCGGAGCCCTACTCACCTACCTCTGACAGATCCCTACATCATCGTGGCCGCACGAAGCCATCAAAAGGCGCCGCTCGGGTGAGCGAGTTTCATCACGAGAGCGCTCCTGCAAAACGTCAGCGGAGGTCGTCGCCCGGGAACTGGATCAGCGCGCACTGTCCAGTCGAGTAGGAGTCTCGAAATCCGCGGCCCCCCGCTATGGACACTACCTATACGCTCTCGTGAATGGAGGCGAGACCAAGCACCCGGTACGCGAGGAACGGGACGACACACATCGCCTACCAAGAGGTCGGGAGGGGAGACCTCGATCTCCTTCTCATCGACACCTGGGTGCATCACGTCGAAGCCGTCTGGGACCTTCCCGACCTCGCCCGATTCCTGCGCCGTCTTGCTTCCTTCGGGCGGTTGATCCACTTTGATCATCGCGGCACGGGGTTGTCGGACCCAGTAACCACCGATCAGCTACCCGACCTTCACACCCAGGTGGACGACGCGGTCGCGGTGCTCCATGAAGCGGGGTCCGAGAGGGCCGCCGTGATCGGCCTCAACGAGGGGAGCAACATCGCCGCCATGCTCGCTGCCGAGCATCCGGATCTGTGCCGGTCGCTGGTGCTGCACGCTTTCGCCGCGCATTATGTCCTCGGTCCCGACCTTCCAAAGCAATTGGTCGACGAGGACACCTTGTTTGAGGCCGGCGCCGTTAGCGACGAGAGCTACGTCGAGTTCCTTGCCCCGAGCCGGGTCGGGGATGCCGAGTTCGGCCGAGCACTGAGGCGGCTCCAGCGGCTATCGATTCGCCCCGGGGTTTTCTGGCATTTCTTTCGACAGTCTTTCGAGGCCGACATCACGGACCTCTTGCCTGCGATCCATTGCCCCACCCTCGTGCTGAACCGAACCGGGAATCCGATCGTGTCGGTTGAGCAGTCCCGCCAAGCGGCTGATGCGATCCTTGGCGCGAGGTTTGTGGAGCTTCCAGGGACGGACCACGTGGCATGGTCAGAGGGGATTGACTTGCTGCTGGACGAAGTCGAGGAGTTTCTGACCGGGGCGAGAGCCGGAACGGACCCGGATCGATTGCTCACAACTCTGCTATTCACAGACATTGTCGGGTCCACCGACAGGGCGGCCGAGATCGGTGACCGACGATGGCGCGACCTGCTCGACCAGCACAATCAGGTTGTCCGTGCGCAGCTGACACGTTTCGGTGGACGTGAGGTCTCCACTTCCGGGGACGGCTTCTTCGCCACCTTCGATCGTCCCATGTCCGCGGTTCGCTGCGCACTGGCCATAGTCGATGCGATGTCGGAAGTGGGGCTTCAGATCCGTGCTGGGGTGCACACTGGCGAGGTCGAGGTGCGAGAGGAAGACCTCGGCGGGTTAGCGGTGCACATCGGGGCCAGGATCATGAGTTTGGCCGGGCACGGGGAAGTGCTGGTGTCGAGCACGGTCAAGGACTTGCTCGCCGGCTCTGAGGTCGAGTTCACAGATCGTTCGGAGCACGAGCTGAAAGGTGTGCCCGGCACCTGGCATCTGTTCAGAGCGGTGTCATCTGCCCCCACCTGACAAGCGCGGATGGTAGGACGCCCAACCGAATCGACTATTCCATTTTCCCGGGAATCGATCCTTCTGCGGAACTACGGAACAGGTAAGGAGAAAGGTCGGCCTCCGTCCACCTTTGGCGCACTCCTCGCCGCGTCTTCGAGCGTCCCGTACCGGTTATAGAACTTCACGTCTTGAGATCCCGATGAGGGCAATCATCATCAGTTCGAGACCTCTTCCATAATCCGGACGCGGGGATAAACGCGGGTTGAACCGAACAAAGTGCTGGCCGGATGCCTGACTGCAGACGTCTGACCAGCACTTTTGTGGTCGGGACGGCCGGAAAGATGCTGGCCAGGGGCATGTCTCCAAGCCTCTGACCAGCACTTTTGTGGTCGGGACGGCCGGAAAGATGCTGGCCAAGGGCATGTCTCCAAGCCTCTGACCAGCACCTTTGTGGTCGGGACGGCCGGATTTGAACCGGCGACCTCAGCGTCCCGAACGCTGCGCGCTGCCAAACTGCGCTACGTCCCGATTGGCGGTTTGATACTAGGTGGACCCTCCTGGTTGGTTCTGCGGACCGTTATCCGCGTTCAACGCGGACACCAACCCTGGGTTCGTGTTGGAACCGGTACATTGCCGCCCGTGCAAATGCTGTTGGTGGCGGATTCAGCCTGGGTAAGGAACGACGTCGCCGCAGCTTTGCCAAGTTCGGAGTGGAGCGTTCATCATGCCGATCCCAGGGTCGTGGTGGAGGCCGCTCAGAATCATCCTCCTTCGGTGGTGCTCATCGATATGCAGGTGGGGTCGATGGGGGGAATGGCAGTTGTGCGCCGCCTGCGAGAAGCGATCGCCATGGGCCAGATCGAACCCACCCGACTGGTCCTCCTGCTCGACCGTTCGGCCGATCGCTTTCTCGCCAAGCGGGCCGGAGCCGATGCGAGTGTCCTCAAACCGTTCACCGCTCAGGATCTTCGTCCAGTTCTGTTCGCTGACTAGACACTCTGCGCGCGGAAGGTACTAAGGAAGCTTTTCGCGACCCGCCACCGAGGGTGGGGTCCTGAGTTGCTCGGGGTAGTCCGAAAGACCTAGGGTCGCCCGATCCCTATGCGACGCGGAGTCAAATATTTCGCGGTCGCGCTCGTTTTGCTGGTGGCGCTGCCGGCGCGAGCGGACGACCTCGGCGCCGCAGTCAATGCAGTCCGCTCGCCCGATTTGGCGATCGAGGGCACCGTCGATGGCTTCGCCCAGGCGGCGGCCAACCGGATTGCCGGCGGTCAGAGTCTGGTGCACTCCAATCTCGGTCCGCTGCTGGGAACCTGCTCGGCCGCGGGGGAAGTGATCGGTTATGGCTCCGACGTCGCCGCGGTGATGAACGCCTTCGCCAGTAGCCCGTCGCATTGGACGCTGATCCAGCAATCGAAGTGGAATGCGATGGGGACTGGAGCAACGACGGACTCGGCGGGGCGACTGTGGGTGGCGATCGTGTTTTGCACCCTCCCCACTCAGAGCGTTGCTCCCCCGCCGCCGCCCCCCACCACCGTTCCCCCACCGCCGCCGACCACGGCACCTCAGCCGGTTGTGACCCACCCTGCTCCCGTGGTTACCACGACCACGGCGCCGCCACCACCACCACCGCCTTCCGTTCCTCTTTCTGTGTTTCGCTTCGGCGCCATCCTCAGCATTGGGGAAACAATCTCGCTTTTCCTCGGCGCCTCGCCCTTCCTGCCGCCCGAAGACTGGCAGACGTTCGCCTTCCCAACGATCAGCTAATCAGTTCGGCGATCTGGACGGCGTTTAGCGCCGCGCCCTTGCGCAAATTGTCCCCAACTACCCAGAGGTTGATCCCGCCCTCGTCACCGAGCGTCTGACGCACCCGACCGATCAGCACCGCGTCTTTCCCGGCGGCATCGAGGGGGGTCGGCACTCGGTCCAGCCAAAGCTCCCCGCCGGGAGCATCTGCGAGGATGGCCAATGCCTCCTCGCGGAGGACCGGACGGGAGAAGTACATCGTGGCTGCGACCGAGTGGCCCACCATCACCGGGACCCGGACGCAGGTGGGCTCGACTCCCAAATTGGGAGCCTCGAGGATCTTCCGGCTCTCGTTGACGAGCTTCCACTCCTCGTCCGTGTAACCGGCGTCGGTTTCAGTGCCGGCATAGGGGATCACGTTGAAGGCGATGGGACGCACATAAAGATCAGTCGCGGGATGTCCCTCGATCTGGTTGGTCAATTCGTCCATACCCCTCTGACCGGAGCCCGAGACGGACTGGTAGGAGGTGGCCACCATCCGTTTGATCGAAGCGGCCCGATGGAGAGGGCCGGCGGCCACCATCAGCGCCATAGTGGTGCAGTTGGGATTGGAGATGATCCCCCGGTGGCCGGAAACGGCATGATCGTTAACCCCCGCCACCACCAGCGGCACCGTCGGATCGCGCCGAAAGGCAGAACTGTTGTCCACCACCACGGCCCCCGCCGAGGCGAACCTCGGGGCGTAGGTGCGGGAGCGCTCCGCGCCGGCGGAGAAGATGGCGATGTCGACTCCATCCGGATCGGCCGACTCGAGATCCTCGATCTCGAGTTCGCCCCATCGGGTCAGGGCCTTCGAGCCCGCAGACCGAGCGGAGGCCATGAGCCGCAACTCCGCCATTGGAAAATCTCGCTCGTCCAAGATCCCGAGGAGGGTCCGGCCCACAGCTCCGGTGGCCCCCACCACTGCCACCCTCCGATCGCTCATGCCCCGACCTCTTCGGCCACGAGCGGGGGCTGGAACTCGCGGTGAAGTGCCGCCACCGCTTCATCGACTTGGTCGCCGCGGACCACACACGAGATGCGAATGGTGGAAGTCGAGATCATCTCGATGTTGATCGCCGCCTCCGCCAGGGCCCGAAAGACTCGGGCCGCCACGCCGGGGTGCGACTTCATACCCGCGCCTATCAGTGAGA
Source organism: Acidimicrobiia bacterium (assembly GCA_036556085.1). Taxonomy (GTDB): domain Bacteria; phylum Actinomycetota; class Acidimicrobiia; order Spongiisociales; family ZC4RG35; genus JACCTH01. The sequence continues at coordinate 6,018 of DATBKE010000226.1, forward strand.
CCTTGCCGATGTTCTCGTCGACTTCGACGGTCTGTGCGCCCAAACCGTGCGAGACCTTGGTGGTCACCTCGGTGGCGTGGGTGACTACTGCCTTCGGCACAGTGAAGCTGATATCGGTGGAGCCGTCGTGACCGATGTTCTGGACGATCATGTCGACATTGACCCCGCCCTCGGCCAGCGGCTCAAAGAGATCGGCCGCCACGCCGGGCTTGTCCGGCACCCCCCGCACGGTCAGTTTCGCCTCGGACCGATCGTGGGCGATTCCGGAGATGATTGCTTGCTCCATCGTGGTCTCCTTGACCCAAGTGCCGGCATTCTCATTGAACGACGAGCGAACATGTATCGGGATATTGAATCGGCGCCCGAACTCGACGGCCCGAGTCATCAGCACCCCCGCCCCCGAGGCCGAGAGCTCGAGCATCTCGTCGTAGGAAATCTCGGCAAGCTTTATCGCAGCCGGAACAACTCGCGGGTCGGCGGCAAAGACTCCGTCGACGTCCGTGTAGATCTCGCAAACGTCGGCTCCCAGCGCTGCCGCCAAGGCGACGGCGGTGGCGTCGGAGCCTCCGCGACCGATAGTCGTGATCTCTTTCGAAGTCGGGTCAACCCCTTGAAAACCGGCCACGATTACTACCTTGCCGCGGGCCAGGCCCTCCTGGATGCGATCTCCCCTGATCTCGCGGATCCGAGCTGCTCCGTGGGCTCCATCGGTGAGGATTCCCGCCTGTGAGCCGGTAAGGCTCATCGCCTCGACACCGCGGGCGGAGATGGCCATCGCCAGCAGGGCCATCGTGATGCGCTCGCCGGCGGTGAGCAACATGTCGAGCTCCCGGGCGGGGGGATCCGGGGTGATCGCCTCGGCCAGATGGATCAGGTCATCGGTGGTATCGCCCATGGCGGAGACGACCGCCACCACGCCATGGCCAGAGCGCGTGGTGGCGCAAACCCGATCGGCAACGGTATTGATCCGGTCGGGAGTGCCGACCGAGGTACCGCCGAACTTTTGAACGATTAGGGACACGGACGAAGACCTCACGAGGGGTCAAAAGAGATGGAATTTGGGGACCAGATGCTGCAATGAATAGCTTACGGCTCGGTTCACCCAGCAAATGACTGATCGCCGCCAACGCCAGAAGGAGCAGCGACTCCAAAAACGCGAAGAGGAGCGCAAGGCCGCTACCCGTCGTGAGTTCCGCCGCCGCATCGTGATCGCCATTGCCGTCGGGATCGGTCTGGCGGCCATCCTGGTTCTGATCAACCTCGGACCGAGCGATCAGCAACTAGCACCGGGCTATGCCGGCTTTCGGGGTCAACCCACAGCCTGTGGGGCCGAGCAGCCGGCTGCGTGGAGCCCGCAAACCTTTCCGGCGCCCGAAGATCAGGGCACACTTCCTGCCACCGCCACCCTTTCGACTTCATGTGGTCCGATCGTGATCGATCTCAATGAAGATGCTCCGGAGACGGTTAATTCATTCGTGTTTCTTGGGCGGGAGGGCTTTTACGACGGTCTGGTCATCAATCGGATCATCGACGATTTCGCCATGTACGGAGGCGATCCCAACGCCGATGGAACCGGCACTCCCGGCTATGTGTTGACCGACGAGCCTCCCGGCGAGGACTTCGATTACTCCGAGGGCGTGGTGGCGATGTCGAATAGCGGGGGCGGGACCGCGGGTAGCCATTTCTTCATCGTGATCGGGCCTGACGCTCGGGTCCTCACCAACACCTTCTCCGTCCTCGGCTCCGTGGCCGATGGACAGGACACCATCGACGCCATCCTCGCCATTCCCCGGTCGCCCGCCAGCGGATCCAACGAGAGGAGCCGGCCTTCAGAGACGGTCTACATCGAGTCGGTTACTTTCTCCGACTGAAGTTCTGATTGATCGACCTTCATAGCCATTCCAATGCATCCGATGGCTCGGATGACCCGGTCACGCTGGTGCAACGAGCCGCTGCCGCCGGCATCCGCTCTCTCGCCCTCACCGACCACGACACCCAATCGGGGGTGGGCCCGGCGCTGGCCGAAGCCAGCCGCTCGGGCATAGAGCTCATCCCCGGCACGGAACTATCACTTGCCTGGGAAGGCGGGGCCATGCACCTCGTTGTGCTTTTTCTCGCTCCCGGAGCCGGCCCGCTCCAAGATCGTCTGGAAGAGATCCGCACGGCCCGTCACGCCCGCAACGGCGAGATCCTCGAGATGCTCGACTCCCTCGGCCTCCCGGTCGGGCCAGACGAAGTAGCGGCCGTGGCGGGGGGCGAGTCGGTAGGACGTCCCCACATCGCCGCCGCCATGGTGGGCCGGGGATATGTGGAATCGATCGCCGAAGCCTTCGAGCTCTACTTGGGATGGGGACGACCGGCCTATCGCCCTCGCTGGCGCCTCGCCCCAGAGGAGGGAATTGGGCTGGCACTGGAGTCCGGTGCGGTGCCGGTCCTGGCTCATCCCCATACGCTCGGACTCAACAACTCCGAGGAGGTCTCCACCACTCTGCGGCGGCTCAAGGAGGCCGGCCTGCGGGCGATGGAGTGCTATTGCCCCCTCTACTCCCCGATCGAGCGCGAGGGTTATGCGGCGCTCGCCGCCAGGTTCGGTTTGTTGCCCTCGGGCGGAAGCGACTACCACGGGACGTTCAAGCCCGGAATCGAGCTGGGAGTGGGACGCGGCAACCTCTCGGTGCCGGAGCATCTGCTCGATGCCCTCCGCCCGTGAGAAGGCCGCTGGGTATGGGCGGCGCCGCCCTCATCGTCTCGGGGTCGGTCCTGATTTCCCGGCTCCTTGGCCTGGGACGGGAGACGTTGCTGGCCGCCCTGCTGGGAGTAACCGAAGAGGGCGACCTCTACCGCTTCGCTTTCGTCGTTCCTGATTTCCTCAACTATCTGCTGGCGGGCGGCTTCCTCAGCATCACCCTGATTCCGATCCTCTCCCGCAGGATCGAGGAAGGCGATGAAGATGCGCTCCACCGAGACTTCTCGGCGGTCTTCCGTTGGGTCGGAACCGCCATCATCATTCTTACCGCCGTCCTCATGCTGGTGGCAGACCACGTCTGCCGGGTGGCGTTTCCCACCCTGGGGGAAGCCGACCTCGATCGAGTGGCCAACCTGACGCGGATCATCCTCCCGGCTCAGGTGGCCTTCGTCCTGGGGGCGCTGTTGATGGCTTACCAGTACTCGAAACGACGCTTCCTGTATCCAGCCCTGGCCCCGGTGATCTACAACCTCGGCATCATCATGGGCGGGGTGGTGGGGGCCGGACAGGACTCCAACCGGGCCGCCGGCTTTATCTGGGGAGCACTGGTGGGGGCAGTCCTGGGAACGCTCGCCTTGCAATGGATCGGAGCCCGACGGGCGGGACTACGGATCTCAACCGGGAACTCGACCGCGGTCCGCTCCTATCTGACCTTGGCCTTCCCGCTCATGATCGGTCAGTCGGTAACGGTCCTCGACGAGCAATTTCCCCGCCTCTTCGGTCAACTCGGTGCCGACGGTTCTGCCGCCGCTCTTTCCCTGGGGCGGATGCTGAACATGGTCCCGATCGGGGTGATCGCCCAGGCGGCGGCCGTCGCCAGCTACCCCTTTCTCGCCCGCCTGGTGGCCGCCGGGGCCGAACAAAGAACTGATCGCGTCACGCTCCGAGCCTTGCGGGGGACAACCTTTGTGTCGATGGCGGCACTGGCCTTCTTCTTCGGGGCCGCGGCTCCATTGGTGCGGCTGGTCTACGAGTGGGGCCGGTTTGGGTCGAGCGATTCGGCCCAGGTGGCGATCCTGCTCGCCTGGTTCTCGCTCTCGATTCCCGCCTGGGGAATCCACCAGATCCTCGGGCGCTGGTTCTATGCCCACCAACGGATGTGGCTTCCGGTTCTGGTCGGCACCGCCGCCACCGCGGCCGCGATTCCCTTGTCTCTGATGATGTTCGAGGCGACCGGCGTTGCCGGCTTGGCGATCGCCAGCTCGATTGTGATGTGGCTTTACACGATCGCCCTAGTCGCCATCTGGGCCTATCGACGCCCCGACCGCTGGCGACCTCTGGCCGCCACGGCCGGACGCACGTTGCCGCTGGTGCTGATGGCGGCGTTTCTGATTCGGGTGCTCAATGACGCGCTGGCGACATCCGGCGCTCTGGCTGCCTTCACTATGACGGCAGTATCCCTCGTCGTCCTGATTGCCGTCTTCGCAGTGGGAGGAGGGCCTATGAGACTCGAGGAGTCGAAACCAGGTTGGTGGAGGAACACCCCCCTCGCCGGCTCCGCCGGCACTCCCCCCAACGCTGCGCTGGGGGGAGAAACGGGAACCGCTAACGAGCGGGAAGCTGACCCCGACGTTCCGGTGTAATCAAGTCGTAGGGATCGTCGGGGTGGGGATCGTGATAGGCACTCACCCAGGCGGAGGGACGACGGCGCGGCGGAAGACTGGCGCGGGCGGCAGCCCGTTCATCGAGTAGTCGAAGAAAAACAGCGGCAATCACGGCCGCCTCGTACTCATCTGCGCCTCCGCGGATCTCAACCGAAGTCACGACGCTGGCTCCACTAGCTCGATCAGAGTACCGGCGAGATCGGCCGGGTGGACGAAGGCCACTCGCGCCCCCCGGCCTCCGAGCCGGGGCACTTCATCGATCAAACGGGCACCGGCCTGGCGCAGATGAGCCAGCGAATCCTCGAGATCGAGCACTGCGTAGGCCACATGATGCAAACCCTCTCCCCGCTTCTCGAGAAAGCGGCCGACCGGGGATTCGGGGGTTAGAGGCAGGAGCAGTTGGATGAAAGACCCACCTAAGGGGAGAAGCGCTTCCTCGACCCCCTGGCTCTCGACCACCTCGCGATGGCTGGGTTCGATCCCATAGCGATTGCGATACCCCTCGAGGGCTGATTCGAGGTCGCGCACCGCGATACCGACGTGGTCGAGGTTGTAGGCGAGCACGGTCTCATTCTGGCGTAGCGGGCCAATCGGCTGCTTTCTACGCTTGCGGGATGGCTGAACCCATCGAGCGCAACCTGGGCCTCGACCTGGTTCGGGCAACCGAGACCGCGGCCATGGCCGCCGCCCGCTGGATGGGCCGGGGTGACAAGGAGCAGGCTGATCAGGCGGCGGTCGACGGGATGCGGGCTCATCTCGCCACCCTCGACATTGACGGCGTCGTCATCATCGGAGAAGGAAAGAAGGACGAAGCGCCGATGCTCTTCAACGGCGAAAGAGTGGGGACCGGCCGGGGGATGAAGGTCGAGGTGGCAGTCGACCCCGTCGATGGGACCACGCTCACCTCCAAGGGCGAACCCGGCGCATTGTCGGTGATCGCTGTCGCTGAGGGGGCCGGCCTGATGTACGCCCCGGGCGATTTGGTGTACATGGACAAGCTGGCGGTGGGACCGGAAGCCGCTGGCCAGGTAGACCTCGATGCACCCGCCTCTGACACCCTCCGCAAGATCGCCAAGGCCAAGGAGAAAGACGTCTCGGATCTGACGGTGGTCTTGCTCGATCGCCCGCGCAACTCCGAGTACATCGAGACCATCCGCATGGAAGGGGCACGGATTCGCATGATCCGTGACGGAGACGTCGCCGCGGCCATCGCTACTGCCCGGTCCGATACCAGCATCGATCTTCTCATGGGGATCGGGGGTTCCCCCGAAGCGGTGTTGGCAGCGGCGGCGTTGAAATGCATGGGAGGGGAGATGCAATGCCGGCTCTGGCCTCGCGACGACCGCGAGCGCGCCTTCGCCAAGGAGCATGCCCTTGACCTCGAACAGATCCTCACGACTGATGATCTCGTAGGCTCGAAGAACGTGTTCTTCGCTGCCACCGGGGTAACGGGCGGTGACTATCTCCGTGGGGTCGACTTCTCTGGAGCTCGCGTCACCACTCACTCGGTCATCATGCGATCCAAAACCGGCTCGATTCGTTATATGGACGCCCACCACAATCTGGGCCGCTTGCGCGAGATCGCCGCCCCGAGCCTCGACTGAGATGCCAGGACCAAAGAACCTTCCCGAGACCTATCGCAACGTTCTCCGCCTGCGAGCAGTGCGCGACTTTGACAGCCGTCCGCTGTCCGATCCCGACCTCCACGCCATCCTCGAGGCGGGAAGATGGACGGGATCGTCGAAGAACCGGCAGAGCTGGTCGGTGATTGTGGTCACCGATCCCGATCAGAAGGAGCGACTGGCGGAGAGCGGCGACTTCACCGAGCCCCTCCGCCGGGCACCGATGGCCATCGCATTGATCCAGGAGGGAGCCGAGTACGAATTCGACATCGGCCGGCTCGCCCAAAACCTGATGCTGGCAGCCAAAGCGATCGGTGTCGCCACCTGCCCGGTGACTTTTCACCGGCAGGAAGAGGCCGCTCGGGTGCTGGGGATTCCTCCAGGGAAGATCTGTCGATACGGCGTGGCACTGGGCTATCCGGCGGCTGTGATCCGGCCCTCGCGGATGAGCGGTCGCAAGCCGCTCAACGAATTCGTCCACTGGAACTCGTATTGAGCGATCCGCACCCCCCGCCCGGCTAGGTGCACATCGTTTGGGACTGGAACGGGACGCTTTTCGACGACCTCCACGTGGTGGTTGCCTCCGTCAACGATGGCCTGGCGATGATGGGAGCGGCACCGATCGATCTCGACGGCTACCGCTCGCACTACACGAGGCCCGTCAAGCTCTTCTACGACAAGCTCCTTGATCGCGAGCTCAATGGGGAGGAATGGAACGAGATCGATCGCGTCTTTCACGATTCCTACCGCCGGGCACTGGTGAACGCACGGCTCACCGAGGATGCCCGCGACGCCCTCGATCGGGCGGCTCGCGGCGGCAACACCCAATCGCTCCTCTCCATGTTTCCGCATCCCGACCTCGTTCCCCTGGTCAAAAAGCTCGGCATCGAGTCGTATTTCGATCGGATCGACGGCCTCTCTGAGGGAAGCCCGGGGGACCTCAAAGCTCAATACCTGGAACGGCACCTGCGACTGCTGACGGCCGGCGAAGACCCGAGACGGGTAGTGGTGATCGGCGATACCCCCGATGACGCCACTGCCGCCCAGCACGTCGGAGCACGTCCCATCCTCTACGACGGCGGATCGCATCACCGAGTCGATCTCGAGACTACAGGGGCGCCAGTGGTCTCCTCCCTCCGGGCCGCGGTCGAACTCGCCCTCGCCAACTAGGTTTGAGCCCATGAAGTCGATCAACCCCACCACCGGCGAAGTGGTCGCCGAATATCCCGAACACGACGACCGCGAGGTGGATAGTCGCTTGGAAGCGGCCGATCGGGCCTTCCGCCAATGGCGGGAAACCTCTTTCGCTGAGCGAGCCGAGGCGATGTCAAGAGCCGGGGAGATCCTCGAGAAGCGCAAGGACGAGCTCGCCCGGCTGATGGCAATCGAAATGGGAAAGCCGGTGGCTGCGGGAAGAGCGGAGGCCGAGAAGTGTGGCTGGGTTTGTCGCTATTACTCAGACGAAGCAGAGGAGATGCTCGCCGACCAGTGGGTGAGTACCGAACGCTCGAAGAGCTATATCCACCATGAACCCCTCGGCGTGGTGCTGGCGATCATGCCCTGGAACTTTCCGTTCTGGCAGGTCTTTCGCTTCATCGCCCCGGCCTTGATGGCGGGGAATGCAGGCGTGCTCAAGCACGCCTCGAACGTGTCGGGTTGCGCACTCCAGATCGACGAGATCCTCGACGAAGCGGGGTTTCCCGCTGGACTCTTCTCGACGCTGCTCATCGGCTCCGAAAGAGTCGGGAAGGTGCTCGAGGATCCTCGCGTTGTGGCGGCCACGCTCACCGGAAGCGAGCCCGCCGGACGAGCGGTCGCCGCCAAGGCCGGCTCATTACTCAAGAAGACGGTTCTCGAGCTGGGGGGAAGCGATCCCTACCTCATCCTCGCCGACGCCGATATTGAAAGGGCGGCTGCGATCTGCGCTCAGAGCCGCACCATCAACAACGGACAGAGCTGTATCGCCGCCAAACGCTTCATCGTCGTGGACGAGGTTGCCGATCCCTTCACGCAGGCCTTCACGAAGGAGATGGCGGCTTATGAGATGGGTGATCCGCTCGAGGAGGAAACCCGTCTTGGACCGCTCGCCCGCCGTGACCTCCGAGACGAGCTTCATCAGCAGGTGACCCGCACTGTCGAAGCCGGTGCCACCGCGTTGCTGGGGGCCGAGGTGCCGGAAGGACCAGGCGCGTTCTACCCCGCTTCGGTCCTGACGGGAGTCAAAAGAGGAATGGCCGCATACTCAGAGGAGCTCTTCGGGCCGGTGGCCGCGGTGATCGCGGTCGACTCGGAGGACGAGGCAGTGAGGGTCGCCAACGACACGTCCTTCGGGCTCGGCGCGGCCGTCTTCTCCACCGATATCGAACGGGCAGAACACCTGGCAGCTACTCGCCTCGAAGCGGGCTGTTGTTTCGTCAACGCGCTGGTGGCATCCGATCCGCGTTTGCCCTTTGGAGGAGTAAAGGCGTCGGGTTACGGGCGCGAGCTGTCGGTGCTTGGAATCAAAGAGTTCGTCAATCAGAAGACGGTCGTAGTGGCCTAGAGCTCGGAGCGACCAGCGAGGGCGCGGCCCAGGGTCAGCTCATCGGCATAGTCGAGGTCACCACCGACCGGCAGGCCCATCGCCAGTCGGGTGACCCGCACCCCTCTCGGTTTCATCTCCCGAGCGATGTACATGGCGGTGACGTCGCCTTCGACCGTGGGATTGGTGGCGAGGATCAGCTCGGTGATTCCTTCGTCTTCGATTCGTTTGCCCAGTTCAGCGATATGAAGCTGGCTGGGACCGATGCCTCCTATCGGAGAGATGGCTCCGCCCAGGACGTGGTAGCGGCCGCGGAACTCCTGGGTCCGTTCGATCACGGCGATGTCCTGCGCCCGCTCGACGACGCACACCACCGCCTGATCGCGCTTGGGATCACGACAGATCGAGCATTCTTCGCTGGCCGTGACGTTGTAGCAACGACTGCAGATGCGGAGCTGGTCACGCATGTCGACGATGGCGGAGGACAACCGGAGGGCGTCCTCCCGCTCCACCCCCAACAGGTGGAAGGCCATTCGTTGGGCGCTCTTCCTCCCCACCCCGGGAAGGCGCGCCAGCTCATCGATGAGGCGCTGGAGGGGTCCTTCGAACATTCTCAGCCCAGGAGGCCGCCGAGGTCGAGACCACCGGTGAGCTCGCCCATTTCCTTTTCGCTGTCGGCGGCCGCGGCGTCGAGGGCGCTGTTGACGGCCACGGTGATGAGATCGGCGAGCATCTCGACATCGTCGGTTACGGAGGGGTCGATGGCGATGGTGGCGACCTTGCCTCCGATGATCGTGGTCTTGACCATTCCTCCCCCGGCGCTGCCCTCATAACGGCGACCCGCCAGCTCCGCCTGGCGCGTGGCCAGGTCTTCAGACATCTTCTGCGCCTGACGGAGCATCGAGCCGAGGTCCAAGTTCGGGGTGTCGTTTGTGGTCATGGCCAGCGAGGGTACCCAAACCCTCTAGTCGTCTTCGATCACGAGCGTTGCTCCCAGCTCCTTTTCAAGCAGGGCAGTGGGATCGGTCGCCTCGGGCGGCGCCTCGAACAGACGGTCTTTGTCGAGGACGCTTTCATCGACGGTGGCCTCCTCACTCTCGGGAAGAGCCCCAGTCTTGCGAAAACCAACTTCGATCGGAAAGCCCAAGAGGTCGGCGGCCTGGGTGGCCACCAAGGCACTCACCACGGGATCGGTCCGCAAGCCCTCAAGGTGAAAATCCTGGGACACGTCGAGAACCAGACGCCGCCCTCCCTCGATGTCGCCGGGAGCGGCTTCTCGAAAGAGGGCCCAGCGCCGCGGGCCCAGCAGTTGGCGCAGGCTCCCAAAAAGTGACGGCCAAATCTTCTGCACCGCTTCCATCGTGAGTCCGCCGCGGCCTCCTCCGTCGCCTTCAGCGCCACCTCGCCCAACGCTCACTTCCGGGGGAGGAAACTCTGTCCTCTCGGTTGCTCCCCCCGTCGGGGGGAGTACCACCGCAGGCGGGGAGGGGGGAACGACAGAAGCCGGAGCCGAGCCGCGCTCGAGGCGCTCCAGGCGAGCGGTCAATGCGTCAGGGTCAGAGGAGGTCTCGGGACGAGTGAGGCGGATCACCGCCAACTCCACCATCAGCCGTTCCTCGCGGCCCTCCCGGAGCTTGATCAGCGCCTCGCCGAGGAGATCGACAGCCCGCAACACCGCCGCTGGTCCCACCACCTTGGCCGCCTTCTTCCAGGCCTCCAATACCTCCGCCGGCTCGTCCGCTACTTCGCTCAAGTTGGGGGCGTAGTGGGCAAGAAAAATGCCGCGGAAGAATCCGATCGCCTCGCCCACGAAGCGGCGCAGGTCGATCCCCCGGGCCGACAGCTCAGCCACGAGCTCGAGACCTGCCCGGGCGTCAGCCTTGGCGACGGCTTCGACCAAGGCCGTATACGCCTCGGTGTCGGCCATGCCGAGGGCCCGCTGGACACCAGCGATGTCGACCGTGTCCGAGCCCAGGGCAGCCACCTGTTCGAGCAAAGAGAGAGCGTCCCGAGCCGACCCTCCGGCATGACGGGCCAATGCCACCAGGGCCTTGGGGTTGGTTTTGTATCCCTCGAGGTCGGCGATCCTCCCCAGATGGGCGGCGAGGGCCTCGGTGCCCACTGGATGAAAGTCGAAACGCTGGGTGCGGCTGCGGATCGTGTCGGCCAGCTTGTAGGGCTCGGTAGTGGCAAGAACGAAGATGACGTGGGGCGGTGGTTCCTCCAGGGTTTTCAAGAGAGCGTTGCCAGCCGCCTTCGACAACATATGCGCCTCGTCGAGGATGTAAACGCGGCGTGAGTTGGGACCCGAGGCGACCGTCGACACCGAAAGACGCATGTCGCGGATGTCTTCGACCGAGTTGTGCGAGGCAGCGTCGAGTTCCATCACGTCGAGCGAGGAGCCCTCGGTGATGCCTTGGCAGGAAAGACACTCGTTATCGGGGGAGCCGTCGGCCAGACGGTGTTCGCAATTGAGGGCCTTGGCGAGGATGCGAGCGGTGGTGGTCTTGCCGGTGCCTCGAGGCCCAGCAAAAAGGTAGGCGTGAGCTACCCGACCCTCGGTGATCTCCCGGGCCAAGGTCGAGGTCACATGGCTTTGACCGACCACGTCCTCCCACGATTGGGGTCGATACTTCCGATAGAGGGCCTGATACGCCATCCCGGCAAGCGTACGGCATCAAGGGGACGAACGGCACTGGCTAGAAGGTGTCCGAATCCTTTGATCCCTTCGAGATCTAACGTTTCGGAAAGCAAGCGCCGATACACCTGGGTGTCCCTGATGACTGCCTCTTTATCCAATGCCGTCCCCACCGAGGCCGCCAGCAGGGCGGCTCCCGCGGTCTGGTCCCAGGGCCTGGTACGCCGCTTCGGGAAGGAAACCGCGGTCGACCAGGTCGACCTCGCCATCCAGCCCGGAGAGTTCTATGGATTGCTCGGCCAGAACGGCGCCGGCAAGACCACGACCATCAAGATGATCGTGGGGCTGCTGCGACCGAATGCCGGCACCGCCGGAATCGGTGAATTTGACACCTGGAAGCAACCCCTCGAGGTGAAGAAGCGCATCGGGGTGTTGCCCGAGGAGTTCAATCTTTATGAGCGGTTGACCGGAGCCGAGTTGCTCGACTTCACAGCGGCCATGCACGGGCTCAGCCGCGAGGAGACCGTGAGCCGTCGCCAGGAATTGCTCGGTCTTCTCGATCTCTCGGAAGCGGCAGGGAAGCTGGTCGGCGACTACTCCCGAGGGATGCGAAAGAAGGTGGCCCTGGCCGCCGCCATCATCCACCGACCGCCCGTACTTTTCCTCGACGAGCCTTTCGAGGGCGTCGATCCGGTTTCGGCCCGGCTCATCCAGGACCTGCTCAGGCGCTACACCAGCCAGGGGGCGACGATCGTCTTCTCTTCTCATGAGATGTATCTCGTCGAGCGACTGTGCACGCGCATCGGCATCATGCAGAAGGGGCGACTCTTGATCGAAGACACCCCGGCCGGTCTCTGCGAACGGATGGGCGTCGACTCGGTCGAGGATGCCTTCATCCTCGCCGTCGGCGGTGGGACTTCTACCGAGGGTCTTGAGTGGTTGCGCAGTTCGGCTGGCTGAAGGCCCGGCTCACCTGGAACGGACTCCGTCGGGACCGGCAGAGGCGGATCGGTTTTCCTCTCATCCTCGCTTTGATGGGATGGCTGGCGTGGAAAGTTGCCAGCTCGTATTCGACTGAATTCGGTCGCCTCCATCCGTCGCTGGCATCCGAGTTGGCCTTGTGGGGAGCTCTGGCCTTCTTCATTGGCTGGGTGACGCTCCCGGTGGTGATCTTTCCCTTGGACGAGACCCTCGATCCGGCCCGTCTGGCCGTGTTCCCCATCACCCGGCCCAAGCTCCTGGTCGGGTTAGTCCTCGCCTCCCTGATCTCGCCCAGCATCCTGGTTCCGGCCACCGTGGCGACGGTCAACGTCGGGGTCTTCTCGGGCTGGGCCCGCCTTGCTGCCGTCGTGGCCGGCGTCGTGCTGTTAGCGCAGATGGCGGTCGGCGCCCACCTATTCACCAGCCTGGTCTCCTCGATCCTCCGATCCCGTCGCGGTCGCGACGTAGCAGTCATGGTCGTGATCGGAATCGGGCTCTTCACCTTCGCCGCCTATCAAACCGTCGCCTCCCAGATCGCCACGGCCGGGATGGAGGGGGCCCTGGCGGCCAACCGCATCTCGGGGATAGCGGCCTTGATCCCGCCGGTGGCGGCACAATCGATCGCCACGGAGGCCGCCGCCGGCGATTGGGGCGGGTCGGTCCTGATGCTCATCGTGGCCCTGTCCTGGCTGGCACTGATGGCTTATTCCTGGGATCGTCTGCTGGGCTGGATGCTGGTCACCCCCGACCACAGTCCTCGGCCCGATCGGGCCCGTCATCGCCGGGGGCTCGCCGAGCGGGGTCCCTGGGGCAAGCGTCGGGTGCTGGCCCGGAAGGAGTTGCGGTTCTTCGTGCGCGATCCCCGCCAGCGTTTGGTTTGGACCGGGACCGTGATCTTCGTTGGCCTCGCGGTGGCGGTGCTGGTCGTCGGGACCGACTCGATGG
>DATBKE010000227.1:0-4448 GCA_036556085.1 Acidimicrobiia bacterium
GACCGGTAGGCTCCAGCCGGTCATGAGCGCTCCCCTCGTCGCCGCCAATTTGCGCGTCGGTTGGATGGAACGCTTGGGGGCTTACATAGCCCTGACCAAGCCGCGGATCATCGAACTCCTTCTGATCACCACCGTCCCTGCCATGGTTCTCGCCGCCCGGGGATGGCCGGGAACGTGGCTGGTGGTCGCCACCCTGATTGGTGGCACGCTGTCGGCTGGCGGGGCCAATGCCCTGAATTGCTACCTCGACCGCGATATCGACGAAGTCATGCGCCGCACCTCGCGCCGTCCCCTGCCCCGTCACCAAATCGAACCGGAGGCGGCCTTGGTCTTTGGCATCGCCCTCGGGGTGGCGGGCTTTGTCTGGTTGAGCGTGTTCACCAACCTGCTGGCTGCAACGCTTGCCACAGGCGCCCTGCTCTTCTATGTCATGGTCTACACCCGCTGGCTTAAGCGCAGTTCCAACCAGAACATTGTGATTGGGGGAGCCGCGGGGGCCGTGCCCGCTCTGGTGGGATGGGCGGCAGTCACGGGCGGCTTGCAGCTACCAGCCTGGATTCTCTTCGCGGTGGTCTTCTATTGGACTCCGCCTCATTTCTGGGCCCTTGCCCTTCGGTATCGGAACGAATACGAAGCCGCTTCGGTGCCAATGCTTCCGGTGACGAGCGGTATCGCCTCGACCACCCGGCAGATGATGCTCTACGCCGGCCTCACCGCCATGACGTCGGTGTTGCTGGTCCCCACCGCCGGGCTGGGATGGATCTATTTGCTCTCTGCGATCGGACTCGGGGTTTGGTTCCTTTGGCACACCTGGCAGGTACATCTCCATCCAGAACGGGCGATGGTCCTCTTCTCGCAATCGACTCGCTATCTGTCCTTCCTCTTCGTGGCGGTGCTGCTCGATGTTCTTCTCTGAAGTCGTCGCTTTCATCTCCTACCCACCCATTCCGATCTGGGAGATCGGTCCCTTGCGGTTCTCGCTGCATGGCGTGTTCGCAGCCCTTGGTTTTGTGGCCGGAGCCTGGATCGCCACGCGGGAAATGCGCAAGCGTGGTTTCGATTCCGCGGCCTACCAGTCCTGTCTCACTTGGGGGCTGATCGGGTCCTTGATCGGAGCCCGCTACGGAACTGCTCCTGCCGCTCTGCTGGCAGGGGTCCCGCCGCTTGAGGCACTCAACCCGATTAGCGGCAACTTCTCCATACTCGGCGGCTTCGCCGGCGGCATCATCGCCGGCGTCTGGCGGATGCGGGCTCTGCGGATGCCGGTGTGGGCCACGCTCGACATGTCGTCGTTCGGTCTTGCGCTGGGGACAGTGGTGGGGAGGGTCGGTGACCTTGCCATCGTCGAACATCTGGGTCGCCCTACCAACGCCGCCTGGGGATATGCCATCAAACCCGGATATGACGTCGCTCCCCAGCACGATGCCCTCGAGTGTGCTTCCGCGGCCGACGGCATCTGCGGGGTCTACCACCACGTGGCGGCCTACGACCTGATCGGGGCGGCGATTCTCCTTGGGGTGCTTTTTCTGGTCTACCGAAATTGGAAGCTGCGTTACGGGCAGCTCTTCTGGATCTGGGCCGCCTGGTATGGAATCCAGCGGTTCGTCCTCGACGCCCTGCGGGTGGGGAGCGGAGATGCGCAGGTGGGCTCGTTGACCTGGAACCAGCTCTCCGGTTTTCTGCTGGGCGCAGGGGCCATCGCCATCCTCTTCTGGTTCGACAAGCGCCAAAAGCCAGTAAGCGCAGAGGAAGATCAACGGCTGATGCGACAGACGGCGCCGACGAAGCCGCTAGCCTCTCGTCCGGAATGACAAGCCGCTTTGCGTACTACTTCTTTACCGGCCTTCGGCCCGGGAGAGAGTGACGCGCTAGAAAGCTCAGCCACCAACCCGGAGCCGGAGGCTCCGGGTTTCTTGTTTCACCCGGGTCCCGAGGCTTCTTAGGAGCCAACCATGGAACGTAAAGCCACGAGCGAGGGTCAGAAGACGGTCGTCGAGATAGGACGTACCCGTTTCGGTCGCGATCCCTTTCCGGTCATCGCCGGACCGTGCGCAATCGAGTCGGAGGCCCAGGTCAACCGGGTGGCCGAGGCGGTGGCCGAGGCCGGAGGGGCAATGCTGCGGGGTGGGGCGTACAAGACCAGCAGCACTCCCTATGGGTTCAAAGGACTGGGCCGGGAAGGGGTGAAACTCCTCGCCGCCGCCGGTGCCCAGTGTGGGCTGCCCGTCGTAACCCAGGTCCTGGAGGCAGCCGACGCCCTCGATGCCGCCGAACAGGTGGACGCGGTCGAGGTCGGATCGGGGAGCATGCAGGACTTCGAGTTGTTGCGAGTGCTGGGCAAGTTGGGAAAGCCCGTCATGCTGAGACGGGGCGCCTCGGCCACGCTCGACGAATGGCTCTGGGCGGCGGAGTACATCCTCGCGGAAGGGAACGTGAAGGTGATTCTCGTCGAGCGGGGGGTCCGAACCTTCGGTGGCACCACGGCCGACATGCTCGATATCACCGCCGTTCCCCAACTGAAAGAGATGACGCACCTTCCGGTTGTGGTTGATCCTTCTCATGCGGCGGGGGTGGTAGCGCGGGTTCAACCGCTGGCGTTGGCAGCCCAAGGTGTGGGAGCCGACGGGGTAATTGTCGAAGTGCATCCCGAGCCGGGAGCGGCCCGCACCACCGGTCCGCAACTAGATCTCGACGCCTTCATCAGCCTGATGGTCGCTCTCGGTATCCATCGGTTGCGCACCACCATCGACCAGATCGATCGCCAGATCGTGCGCTTGCTTTCCCGTCGACAGGATCTGGCGATGGAAATCGGGCGAACCAAAGCCGCGCAGGGTCTCCCGATCTACATCCCCGATCGCGAGGCCGAACTGCTCACGATCATCGAGGAAGAGGCATCGCGGGCGGGACTCGACCCCGGTCACGTCCGCTCCCTTTTCCAACTGGTGCTGTCGGAATCCCGTCGCCTCCAACAGCTGATGCGGTCCTAATTCAAACCTAAGGCTTCAACATGCGGTTTCCGCATGCTGAAGCCTTAGGTTTCAGCGAGCGGTGACGGCGATCGTGTGCCAGCCCTCAGCCCCGTTGGGGGGCGGCGGGACCGGGTCCTCGGTTTGGGTGAAGCCGCTGCGATCCGTCGCCCGGACCCGGATGCGATGACTGCCGGGGGTGAAGTCATGCTGGAGGCGCCACTGGATCCAGGCGTCCTCGGTGAGGGATTCGCTGAGTTCGGCCTCGGTCCAGGCGCCATTGTCCACTTGGACTTCGACCCTCTCGATCCCGACATTGGGTGCCCAGGCGACACCAGCGATCGTCACCGGTCCGACGGCGACGCTCCGCCTGGGGACGTCGATTCGCGACTGGGTCTTGATCGGAGCCTCTTTCGACCAGCCCCGCGGCACCCAGTAGGCATCGAATGACTCCCAGGTGGTGAGCTCGATCTCGGAGAGCCACTTGGTGGCGGAGACGTATCCGTAGAGCCCCGAGACGACGAGTCGGACGGGAAAGCCATGCTCGAGCGGAAGCGCCTCACCGTTCATCGCCACCGCCACCAGGGCCTCCCTTCCGTCGTAGACCGCCTCCAGTGGGAAACCGACTGTGAAACGATCAACCGCGCGCCCTACGAGCTGCTCGGCCTCAGCCCGGGGCCGAGCCCGGTCGACGACCTGGCTAAGCGGGACGCCGAGCCAGCGAGCATTCCCCACCAGGTTGCCTCCGACCTCGTTCGAGACACAGGACAGGGTCACATAGCGCTCAACCATCTCCATCGCCATCAATTCGTCGAAAGTGAGCTCGTAGGGGCTGTCGACCAGTCCCGTGACCGACAATTTCCAAGTATCGACCGCCACCCGAGGCACGACGATGGCGGTGTCTATTCGATAAAAGTCCCGGTTGGGGACCACGATCGGGGTGAGGCCTTCGACATCGAAGGAGGTGCCTGCCGCCAGCGGTGCAGGCTCGGCCTCGCCAATTTCGATCGTCTCCCGTCCGCTGGCCGCCGCCCGACTCAAGGAGGCAATCAGCCTCCCTGCCCCGGTGAGGAGGAGTCCGAGACCGGTGAAAGCTGTGGCCCTGAGGAGGTCGCGTCGACCCGGGCTTGCGTGGGGATCAGGGCGCATGAGCCAGGTGAAGGTTGAGATCCCGGAGACGATGGCGACCAGTGCGAGGAGCCAAGGGACGGTCTGCCCGGCCGAGGCGGAAAGCGTCGTAGCCCAGGCGGCTCCGATTCCAAAGGCGGCGATGGCAATGATGATCGGCTCTCGACGCCGTCGGGAGAGGATCCCCAATAGGGCTCCCAACCCGAGTCCGACCAGCCCGATCCCGATCAGCAGGGCGGGCTTGTCGCCCGTGCCAAAGACGGAGATCGCCCATTCCTTGATCGGGGTGGGAACGGTTGCGACCACCCGGTCGGCGATTCCCTGCACGAGGGAAGGTGCCCCCAGGAAGGCCGC
>DATBKE010000228.1:0-1505 GCA_036556085.1 Acidimicrobiia bacterium
TGCTGGAACGTTAAGGGGAGGGGTTAGCCCTGCTTGCAGGGCGAAGCTCTGAACTTAAGCGCCAGTAAACGGCTGCTGTAACTATAACGGTACTAAGGTAGCGAAATTCCTTGTCGGGTAAGTTCCGACCTGCACGAATGGCGTAACGACTTGGGCGCTGTCTCAACCAGTGGCTCGGTGAAATTGCAATACGAGTAAAGATGCTCGTTACCCGCGGAAGGACGGAAAGACCCCGGGACCTTTACTACAGCTTGATGTTGGAGTTTGGTACGAATTGTGTAGGATAGGTGGGAGACTATGAAACTGGGACGCTAGTCTCGGTGGAGTCAACCTTGAAATACCACCCTGTTCGTGCTGGGCTTCTAACCAGGGTCCGTGAATCCGGATCTGGAACAGCGTCAGGTGGGTAGTTTAACTGGGGCGGTTGCCTCCCAAAATGTAACGGAGGCGCCCAAAGGTTCCCTCAAGCTGGTTGGCAATCAGCTGTCGAGTGCAAGGGCACAAGGGAGCTTGACTGCGAGACAGACATGTCGAGCAGGAGCGAAAGCTGGGCCTAGTGATCCGGCAGTGGCATGTGGAAGCGCTGTCGCTCAACGGCTAAAAGGTACCCCGGGGATAACAGGCTTATAGTGCCCAAGAGTCCATATCGACGGCACTGTTTGGCACCTCGATGTCGGCTCATCGCATCCTGGGGCCGGAGTAGGTCCCAAGGGTTGGGCTGTTCGCCCATTAAAGCGGTACGCGAGCTGGGTTTAGAACGTCGTGAGACAGTTCGGTCCCTATCCTCCGTGGGCGTAGGAGATTTGAGGAGAGCTGTCCCTAGTACGAGAGGACCGGGACGGACGAACCTCTGGTGTGTGAGTTGTCGTGCCAACGGCACTGCTCATTGGCCACGTTCGGATGGGATAAGCGCTGAAGGCATATAAGCGCGAAGCTCGCTCCAAGATGAGATCTCCCACAGGGTCGACCTGGTAAGGCCCCCGGCTAGACGACCGGGTTGATAGGCCGGAAGTGGAAGCACAGCAATGTGTGGAGCTGACCGGTACTAATAGGCCGAGGACTTGGCAACCAACTTCTGTTGCACGCGCTCGCTGTGTAGTTCTGGAGGGTTCCGGCATGCCGGGAGACTCCAGAGCGTTTCGGTGGCCATAGCGGAGGGGAGACACCCGGTCCCATACCGAACCCGGAAGTTAAGCCCTCCAGCGCCGATGGTACTGCCCGGGAAGCTGGGTGGGAGAGTAGGTCGCCGCCGAGACTCTTACGCGAAGCGCCGCCACCGTGCGGCGCTTCGTCGTTCCCGGGGTCCGGCGTGCGTGTTCCCGCCGGTTCCGGCAAGATGCGCCCCGTGGAACCCGACCAGTCCCCATCCGACCGCCCGCCCCGTCGCCGCCCGCCGTCAGGCTCCCGCCCCACCGGCCGGCCGGCCCGTGGTGGGTCGTCCGGGGGGCGCGCTGGGTCCGGGCGTCCTGGTGGGTCGGCGGGGGGGCGCGCTGGTGGGTCCGGGG
>DATBKE010000229.1:0-6719 GCA_036556085.1 Acidimicrobiia bacterium
CTCGGTAAGGGCATCGAGAGCCAGATCGAGCGTCCCATCAAGATGGTCCTCCATCAGAAACCAGGCCTCGAATGGCGAGGGTGGGAGCAGTACCCCACGTTTGAGCACGGCATGGAAGAAGCGTTGAAAAAGTGCTCGGTCGAGGCCAGAGACGTCGTCCCAGCTTTGCGGTCGCTCGATTCCGAGAAAGAGGCCCACCATTCCACCGACGTGATTGACTACTCCGGTGAGGCCTACCTCGGACATCACCCGCTCGAGTCGGGACGAGATCAAGGCCCCAGCTGAGTCGAAGCTGTGGTAGAGGTGGGGGTGCTCGGACAAATAGCGGAGCGTGGCCAGACCCGCCGCCGTCACGATCGGGTTACCGGCCAGTGTGCCCGCTTGGTAGACCGGGCCATCTGGAGCGATCATTCGCATTAGCTCCTCCTTTCCGCCGTATGCGGCGCCCGGGGTACCACCCGCCATCACCTTCCCCAGGGCGGTGAGATCCGGGCGCACTCCGTAGCGCTCTTGAGCTCCGCCGAGAGCCACTCGGAATCCAGTCATTACCTCGTCGAAGATCAGCAGCGCCCCGCTCGCGTCGCATAGCCGCCGGAGCCCGGGGAGGAAATCTGGTGATGGGGGAATGCAGCCCATGTTGCCGGCAACCGGCTCCACGATTACGGCCGCCACCTCACCCTGGGAGAGGATTTCGGCTACCGATTCGAGGTCGTTAAAACGAGCGACGCGGGTGTCAGCCGTGGTGCCAGCGGGGATGCCGGGACTGGACGGCTCGCCAAAGGTGGCCAGACCCGACCCGCCTCGGACGAGGAAAGCGTCCGCATGGCCGTGATAACAACCCTCGAACTTGATCACGGCCGCGCGACCCGTGGCCGCCCGGGCGAGCCGAACCGTCGATGCGGTGGCCTCAGTGCCCGAGTTAACTAACCGCACGATCTCAATCGAAGGAACGAGCGCACAGATCAGCTCGGCAAGCTCTACCTCGGCGACCGTTGACACTCCAAAGGACGTGCCATTCCGAACGGCACTGTCGATGGCCTCGACTATCTCGGGTCGGGCATGCCCAATGATCGTTGCCCCCCACGAAGCGACCAAGTCAATCAAGTCATCGCCTTCCACAGTTCTCAAATAGGAGCCGCGACCAGATGCAACAAAGGGTGGAAGTCCCCCCACCGCACCAAATGCTCTCACCGGTGAATTGACTCCGCCTGGCATCACCTCTTGGGCCCGGCGGTGCCACTGGGCGGTGGTTGGCCCTGTTGCGACAGTGGCGGACTTCATTCGGCCTTCTCGATCAGCCGCGCGGCGTCAAGCGCAAAGTAGGTAAGGATGATGCCCGCCCCGGCACGAGCAATTCCCGTGAGCGACTCGATCATCACCCGGTCGCGCTCGATCCACCCCTGCGCGGCAGCCGCTTCGATCATGGCGAACTCCCCCGAGACCTGATATGCCACTACCGGAACTTCGACCCTCGCCCGAACAGCGGCGACAACGTCGAGGTACGGACCGGCTGGTTTCACCATCACCATGTCCGCACCTTCCGCCACGTCAAGCTGTGCCTCGCGAATCGCCTCCCGCTGGTTGGGGGGATCCATTTGGTGCGACCGCCGATCGCCGAAGGCAGGGGCCGAACCGGCGGCTTCCCGAAAAGGGCCGTAGTAGGCGGAGGCATACTTAACCGCATAGGAGCAAATGACCTTTTCCTTGTGGCCCCTGTCATCGAGTGCCCCGCGAATTGCTGCCACCCTCCCATCCATCATGTCGGAGGGCGCGATCACGTCTGCGCCGGCATCGGCATACGCGAGCGCTGCCCTCGCCAGGAGCGGGAGGGTCGAATCGTTGTCGACCACTCCCCCCCGCAGGGCTCCGCAATGTCCATGGCTCGTGTATTCGCACAGGCACACATCGGCCCAACGGAGGAGATCGGGAGCTGCTGACGCAACTGCTTCGATTGCTCGCGGAACCGGCCCATGCGGATCCCAGGCCGGCGATCCCACTTCGTCCTTTTGATCAGGAATTCCAAAGAAGAGCAATCCCCCGATTCCGACCGATTCAGCCTCTTTGGCCAGAAGGGCGATCTGGTCGACAGACAGCTGGAAGTGGCCGGGCATCGAAGCTATGGGCCTTCGCACTCCCTCGCCCGAGACGACGAAGACCGGGAGCACGAACTGGGCGGCGTTCAGGTGGGTCTCTGCGGTAAGCCGTCTCATGGCGGAGCTCATCCGCAGTCGACGGGGTCGAACGATCGGAAAAGCGGTCAAACCTTCACCTCCATATGTGATGCGAGGGCGCGGGCCAGGGCCCAGTGCGAGGGCGAGGACGCGATGACGTCTGGTGGTCGGTGTCGGGAAACAGCGGCCGACGTGGTCGCTCCGATCACACCAACCACCAAGCCAAAGAGGTTGCGGGCGACATGCCATCCGGCGACTGCCGAAGGCGAGGCAAAAGCCACTGACCGCACCTGGGTGTTCTGGGGCGCGATCGGCTGCGTGCGATATACCTCGAACTCAAGGAGGCTGGGCGCCAACTGGCGGATGACACGGAGGGCGCCCGGGTCGCTATCGGCTGACCGCGGGAAAACGACGCGGTTCTTCCCCAATAGGGTGCTGGCGCCGGTGGCCAGCCTTGCCAAACCGGAGTTTCCCGTCAGGACGACTCGCCCCCCTCGCTCGGTAACTGCGCTGGCCGTCGCAGTTCCCACCGCGATTACATCAACCGAAGGCAGCGGGCGCTCAGGCCACAGCCAGTCGATGGTGCGGGGCGAACTCAGAATAATGATGTCCGCACTGGCGGCGGCCGCGCGGGCCCGGGCCAAAACATCGTCAGACGCCGGCTTCACCTTCACGCAAGGCAGCGAGATTGGATCAAGCCCGGCCGCAACGTACAGAGGTGCGACGCGGTCGAAGCGGTCGGTGGTGAGTGCCACCCGCATTAGAGGTCCAGTGCCTTGCGAGAATCGGCCACGACCGCCTCGGGAGTATCTCCTCGAGCCAGGGCGCGGCGGGGTCCCCGCTCGTCGGACACGTAGCTGTCCATTCGGATGAGCCTTCCCTCCCAGGTCGCCAGAGCGCCCAGCGCGAAACGGCAACCGGCCCCGGTCTCCGCCAGTAGCAGTCGCTCGGCCAATACCAACATCCTGAGCGACTTGTCATCGATCGCCCCGACCACTTCGGTGAGGGGGTCTCCCGCCCTGGTCTCGATTGCCAGTGCTCCCTGGCCGGGCGCCGGCACCATCTTGCGGACATCTAGCCGTTGGGCGATTGAGCCGCTCCTCCCGAGCCGTTCGAGCCCGGCCTCGGCGAGGATGATGGCGTCCACCTCGCCCGCTGCCACTTTTTCGAGACGGGTATCGACATTGCCCCGCAATTCGATCGTCCGCAGATCGGGTCGGAGCTCGATGAGCTGGTTGACTCGCCGCGGGCTGCCAGTCCCCACCAGTGCTCCCGAACCAAGAGCGTCGAGGCGGCGCCCCACCACGACGTCGAAAGGCGAGGCCCGCTCAGGAATCGCTGCCAGCGTCAGGGCATCGGGGCCGACGACGGGAAGATCCTTGAGCGAATGCACCGCCAGGTCCGCACGCCGCTCGAGCACCGCGTCCTGAACAGAGCGAACAAACGCCCCCAACTCGGTTAGTTGGGCGATCGGACTCACCCGATCGTGATCTCCGGCGGTGGTCACCTCCACCATCTCGATTGACAACCCGGGATTAGCCGCGGCGAGCAGGTCGGCGACCCTGTGCGCTTGGGCAAGGGCCAGCGGTGACCGGCGGGTGGCTATCCGCAAGTCACTCACTCTCAACTCCGAAGGCATCTGCCAGCACTTCCACCGCTTCCGCCGGGCTCGAGCGGAGATAGGAGATCGGCGGATGCACGACCCGGCGCGCGACCGTGTGGGCCAGTTGGCGGAGAATTGATTCAGGATCTTCGGCCGATCGGAAGCGCCCCGCAAAGCGAGCAACTTCTTCATCGGCCGCCTGGTCGGCGACGGCCGTCAGCGCCGCGATCACCTCGCTGGTGCGCGCTGGCGTCTCCAGGCGTTGCCAGCTTTTGCGGGCATCTTCTTTGAGCGTTTCGTCTACGGCCGGAGATGGGCGGGCGTCCGCGACGGCCGCCAGCTCGTCAATTCCCACGTAGCGAACCAAGTCGCCCCCGGGAGCAAAGGCCGGAGGCATCCCCAGGTCGATCAGGAGGAGCGGCTCGGTCCGTTTGCGTAGTGCGCTTCTGAAGTTGGCGGGCATCGGAGCCTTTCCGGGGTAAGTCGAGATCACCACCGGGTAGAACTGCAGGGCTGCCTCAGCCTCGTCCCAACCCAACACCTGGCGATGCCCGACCTGTACCGAACGCCGAGCGAAGACCGCGACCTCATTGTCGCTCAGACGCTCCGACGTAGCTCGGGCCATCGCCCCGGAACCGAGTATCGCCACGCGTCGGTAGGGCTGTGCTATCCGCGCAGCCACTGCCGCCAACGACCCGCGGGGTTCGTCGGCAAGCAATCGGCGAATGCGCCGGGCCACCCCCACCACCGAATCGAGGATTCTCACCAGCGATGGGTCTGGAGATCGAACTCGCCGGTACTGGGTCAAGGCCTGGCGAAACTGGCCTAGAACCTCGGGCTCTCCGACCAGAGGCGACTCCAAGCCGGCCGCGACACGACACAGGTGCTGAAATGCTTGTTGGTCATCCCGACGGAGCCCCGTCGCCAAAGGCCCGTCCAACGAGAGCAAGCCGTCGTCTGGACCCAGCGACACCATCTCGACCCGCAAGCAGGTGGTGAGAAGAAACGTGGACCCATCCACCAACACCGGCAACGAATGTGCCAGATGGGCTCGCTCCTCGGCTGGGACCGCGGGATGGGCGTAGGACCAACTCCTCAACCGAGGCAAAGACACCTTCCAAACCTCGCCATGACGGCATGGAACTAAGTCGCGAATGCATCAGACAGCGAGTCGGCATCGATCCGACGCGGGGTCGAATCCCTGCATTAGGGCCTCAGCGAGAGAATGCCTGTGAATCGAGAGCGCCTCAGGCGTATAGACGCTCGATTCGCTCCCGCCAGGTTCGCTCGAAAATCACCTGCTCGTCTTCCAAAGCCTCGAGCGCGATCTCCAAATAGAACGCGTCCGTATCGGCTGTGATCCTCAGCCGGCCGTTGGCGCCCACCCTCCAGTCACCTCGCTCCAGCTTCAGCCCCACATTCGAATCCAGGGAGGTCGAGCCCGGTTCGTTGTCTTCCACCGTCACTTCCCAGTGCTGCCTGCTGCTGTACCTGAGCCGACCTTGTTGGAGCTCGTCGCGGGCGAGACTCCTTCTGAAGATTGTCCGGGCGTCGTGGTGCTCGACTGCCCAATCCACATCATCGCGCTCTGTGATGGCCGGCGCCGCTGGCGGGGGCGGAGCCGATGGGATCGTCACCTGGCGCCCACCGGCCGGACGGAGGGGGAGGCGGAGGCGGCTTCGGGCAGGATCGACCGACAACCGAAATCGTCGCCCCGGCGGCCAGGCGATGGGAAAGTCGGCCCCGGCCAGGCTGATTCTCACCCTCCATCCCACGGGGATTCGGGCCGAGGCGGCCAGGAGTGGGAACGTGACCTGACGCCACTCCCCCGCTTTGACCGGAGTCGGCGCCGAGAGATCTTCCGTAAACACCAGGTTGCGACTCCCTCGACAGATCAGAAATGCGTCTCCGCCCGGCGATACCGCCAGTAGCCGCGCCGCCACCAATCCCACCGACTGGTCGGAACAGACCAAAAGTTCCAGCTGGGGGCTGCCAAATACGTCGAGATCGTCGGGCAACGGATCGGACTCGAAGGTGAGCGATGCTTCGTCGTCGGAGGCGGGATCGGTCGAGCCAACCACCGCTCGATCCCAGGCCGGAGCATGCGACCCGACCCATTGGGGACCGTTCCAGGCTCGGATGCCTTCTCCGAGTTGCATGCCCCAGAACTCGACCGCCTTCTCTGCCTGCCATGTCTCCCAGAACCCAGTCGAGACCGGCGCGTCATACGGGGGAGTCGTCTTAACCCAAGCCGTGAGGAGAGGCATCTCCATGACTCCGTTGTCGTCGCCCCGCAAATGGTGGGCGAACCATCGAGCCATTAGCTCGAAATGGTCGAAGGTGGGGGCCGGCATACCCGTAGCGGGCCGGTAATGACCCCAGGGCCCGATCACCGCCCGGCGCGGGCATTCGAGTCGGTCGAGCATCTCCAACATGCCATCGATGTAGCCGTCGAGCCAGCCTCCGATCAGGAGGGTGGGAACACGGATCAACTGGTAATCAGCGCACGGGGAACCATGCAGCCAATAGACGTCGCGGGATTGATGGCGAAACCAGTTGAAGAGCCATTGCGGAGTTCTTTCGAGCCGATCCGCCCACATGTCACGCCACCGCTCGCCGACAATTTCCGGGTCGGGTGGCAGTCCGTTCAGGGCGACCATTGAGGTTGGCCAGTCGCCTTGCTCGGCGGCCTGGATCGAACCGCCGGTGTAATGGACGTCGGTGGCGAACCGATCATGGGTGGCGTGCATGGCGACGATGGCTTTCAGGGCCGGTGGCTGCAGCATCGCCGTTTGCAAGGAGCTGAACCCTCCCCAGGAAATCCCCCACATCCCGACGTTCCCGTTACACCACGGCTGGGCGGCCACCCAGTCAAGGATCTCCACGGCGTCGGCCATCTCTTCGGCCGTGTACTCGTCCGTGATCACGCCTTCGGAAGCGCCGGT
>DATBKE010000230.1:0-1621 GCA_036556085.1 Acidimicrobiia bacterium
GGTCACCGGCTGGGGGGCCTATCTCAGTGTCAACGCCGCTGCCAAGGGCCCGGCCTGGGCCCTGAGCCACCTCGGACGAGCCCGGCCGGTCGCGATCGGCGGTCTCACGCTCAGCGTCCTTGTTGCCTTGCTCGTCCGCCCGTTCTGGATCGGCCTGGCCCTTCTATACGTGATCGGGGTCGCCACCTGGTTGATCAGTCGTCAGCGCCGGCTGCTGCAGACGATCGAGCGAGAGCACGGATTCGGCGAGGTATCCGCCGAACGGCGGGCGGAGATCCTCCATCGGGTCAGGGTCTGGTGCCTTGGTGGGACGTTGGTCCTGGTGGTGATCTCGCTGGCGGTGTCGTCCACCATCGGGCCCATTGGGCTGGGGCTGCTGGCCCCGGCCGCCCTCCTGGGCGGTACGGGACTGGCGGTGGGAAGGGTCTAGCCGTGGTCGCTGAAACGGCCCGAAGCTATGATTTCCCCGCCCGGAAGGGATCTTCGGGCTCGCCGGGATGCCCGAGTGGCCAAAGGGAGCAGACTGTAAATCTGCCGGCTATCGCCTACGGAGGTTCGAATCCTTCTCCCGGCACTCGAAGGCCCGGTCAAGCAAGGCATCCTGATTACTGGGTTCTCAGTGGGTGTGCGTCCGCAACCAGAAAGTAGCCCGAAACTCCCGACGATTGGGAGAAGCGCAGCCAACATGATTGCGCTTGTCGACTCAACAAATATCGGGAAACCATTGACCGAAGATTATCGCGCCGAGGCAAACGACGGCCACGAGCCACTTCACCCAAGGCGCACATCCACTAGGCGCCGGTGTAACGAAGCAGGTAGACCTGCGGCGCAAATATCCAGAACAGCACGGCTATTGCAATGACCAGAATGGTCACGACTGAAAGGGTCCACTTCAGCCAGGTTGGCACAAGGTCATTTTAGGAGACCGAACGATTGGTGCGAATGGGCTGCGAAAGGACGGCTAGACCCCATTTGGCCCGCCCGAACGGCGGTGGCCCACTCATGAGGGTCAAGCGACCGCAGGTCAGGAGCTTGCAGCCGCCGAAGAGATTTCCTCCCGGGGCTGCATGGTAGGCGAGCCTAAGGCGGAGATTCATACGGCCAGCTGACTACCCCGAAGCAGAGTCGGCCTTCAAGTCGGTTGTTGAGGCCGAGGCAGACGGTGAAGACGTCGAGGTTGCGCCCGTGGACAGGAGAGGCCGGTGCACTCTGGCTTCCTCGAATAGGTATCGTGGCGGGACTCACGCGACCCGCCACTCACCGTGGCTGAGTGCGCCCCCTTAGCTCAGCTGGCCAGAGCGCCTCCATGGTAAGGAGGAGGTCTCCGGTTCGAATCCGGAAGGGGGCTCGAGCGGACGGCATCGCCGTGCGCAAGGAGGAGGCGGCGTAGCTCAGTCGGTGAGAGCGCTCGACTCATAATCGAGAGGTCGGCAGTTCGAGTCTGCCCGCCGCTACTGGTACAGAGAAGGAGATCGATCCACATGGGTAAGGCGAGGTTTGAGAGGTCGAAGCCGCATGTGAATGTGGGGACGATGGGTCATATTGATCATGGGAAGACGACGTTGACGGCTGCGATTACGAAGGTGTTGGCGGAGCGGGTGCCGGGGAATGCGTTTACGTC
>DATBKE010000231.1:0-18120 GCA_036556085.1 Acidimicrobiia bacterium
GGGTCCGAGCAGAAGCGCCTCGACCCTGCCCCCGGTGAGCGACTTGAACCCATGGAGACGGGCCGCCCGCACCCGGCTCCGGTTGACCACCACGAGGTCTCCAGGTTCGAGGAGGTCGGGGAGGTCGGCAAAGCGGTGATCAGAGAGGTCGCGGGCATCGAGCAAGCGGGAGCTGTCCCGAGGTTCGACCGGCACCTGGGCGATCCGCTCAGGCTCAAGCTCGTAATCAAAATCCTGGGTCCACACGCCCACCCATTCTCGACTATCTGCGAACCCAGGGTTCGCGGGGCGCCTGTACCGACCTACCAGCCCACAGAACGAAGGCTCAGAGCAAGCGGGGTTGTTCGGATCGCGTTACCCCGAGGTGACGATAGGCGAGGTCGGTGGCGATTCGCCCTCGCGGAGTCCTCTGCAACAGCCCGGACTGGAGCAGGAACGGCTCGTATGCATCTTCGACAGTTTCCGGTTCCTCGCCCACGGCGATGGCCAGAGTGGTCAAACCGACCGGTCCCCCGCCAAATTTCTCAATGATCGACTCCAATATCGAGCGGTCCACTTTGTCAAGCCCGAGGTCATCCACCTCGTAGGTCTGCAAAGCCCGCAAGGTCGTGTCCATGTCCGCCCTGCCATCGGCCCGAGCGACGGCGAAGTCGCGAATCCGGGCCAGGAGACGGTTGGCGATCCGGGGTGTCGCCCGGCTCCGGCTCGCTATCAACTGGGCGGCGTCGTCGTCGATGTTGACCTCGAGTATGCGGGCGGAGCGGTTGATGATCAGGGTGAGCTCGTCTTCGGTGTAGTAGTCGAGGCGATCTTCGATTCCGAAACGGTCGCGGAGCGGCGCGGTCACCTTGCCTTTGCGAGTGGTGGCCCCAACCAGTGTGAACCTGGGCAGATCGAGGCGGATGGACTGCGCGGCGGGGCCCTTGCCCAAAACGATGTCGAGCTGAAAATCCTCCATCGCCGGGTAGAGAACCTCTTCCACTGCTCGCGGCAGGCGGTGGATCTCGTCGATGAAGAAGACGGCGCCGTGATCGAGGTTGGAGATGATCGCGGCCAGATCGCCCGGACGCTCGAGGGCCGGGCCCGACGTGATGCGAAATTCGGAGCCGGTTTCGGCCGCGATGATCCCGGCGAGCGTGGTCTTTCCCAGGCCAGGAGGCCCCGAGAGCAAAACGTGATCCAGAGGACGGGCTTGGGTGCGGGCCGCCTCGATGGCGATGCGAAGTCGCTCCTTGACCGCTTCCTGGCCAACGAAGTCATTGAGGGATCGAGGTCGGAGGTGGAGATCGTCCTCGACCAGCGCCGGGTTCAGGATCGAGTCCTCTCTCATCGCCTCACCGACGGCTCAGGAGTTGAAGGGCCCAGCGGATCTGCTCCGCCATTGGCATGCTCCGGTCCACCTCGGCGATGGCTCCCCGGATCTCGGTCGGCGTGTATCCAAGCCCTTCCAGCGCCTGGCGCAGTTCGCTACCGGACCCGGACACCACCGAAGCCTCGTCGTCGTCGAGCTTTGGTTTGAGCTCGAGCACGATCTTCTGCGCCGAGCGCCTGCCGACTCCTGGCACCACCACGAGGGCATCTACATCCTCAGTGGCAATCGCCCTCCTCACTTCGGTCACCGAGAGCACCCCCAGAATGGCCTGACCGAGCTTGGGTCCCAGGCCGGAGGCGGTGATCAACACGCGAAACAGATCGCGCTCGGCTTCGGAACCAAAGCCATAAAGGGTGATCCCATCCTCCCGCCCATGGAGATGAGTGTGGATAACCACCTCTTCGCCGATTCCCGGCAAGTCGCTCTGGGTGCGCGGGGTGGTGATGATTTCGTAGCCGACGCCGGCGACGTCGACGGTCACCCCGTTCCGACTGCGCCCTACCAGGGTCCCTCGGAGCCGACCGATCATCGTTTCGCTCCCACCAGCTCTGGACTAACGCGCAATGACTGCAAATGACAGATGGCTACGGCCAGGGCATCGGCGGCATCGGCAGGAGTGGGCGGGGCGATGCCGAGGCGCTTTCCGACCATGGTTGCCACCATGCGTTTGTCCGCCGATCCATCACCGGTGATAGCCGACTTGACGATCGTTGGCACGTATTCGAAAACCGGCACCCGTCGTTGAGCGGCGGCGAGGATGGCGACGCCGGCGGCGCGTCCCACCGCGGCTGCCGTCTGCAGGTTGCGATTGGTAAAGATCGTTTCGATTGCCATTGCATCGGGTCCGTGCTCATCGATCAAGCTGGAGATCCCGGTGTGGAGTTCAAGGAGCCGGTCGCCCAGCGGCCGGTTGGGGTCGGTCCGGATCACTCCCGCCGACAGGGCCTCAAGCGAACGACCCCGGCGAACCAAACCATATCCGGTGGTGGTCAACCCGGGATCGATGCCCAACACGAACATGTGTACGGAGGGTAGTCCGCGACATTGCTCAGCCGCGGATCTTCGTCAGCCGGCGAGCGAGGCCAGGACTTCGTCGGGTATCTCGTAGTTGGCGTACACCATCTGCACGTCGTCGAGATCCTCGAGAGCTTCCACCAGGCGCAGCACCTTGCCAGCGACCGTCGAGTCGACCGCTACCGCGGTCTTCGGCTCCTGGGTGAGCTCGGCTACTTCGACTTTGAACCCGCTCTGCTCCAAGGCCCGCTGGACGGCGACAAGGTCGGTGGGCGCGGTCAGGACTTCGACGACGCCCTCACCGCTGCGGACATCCTCGGCGCCCGCCTCAAGAGCCGCCAGTAGCACGTCGTCTTCGCTTCCCAGCACCTCGATGTAGCCCTTCCGGGCAAATAGATAACCAACCGAGCCCGGCTCTCCCAGATTGCCGTTGTTGCGGGCGAAGGCAGACCGGACCTCCGAGGCGGCCCGGTTGCGGTTATCGGTTAGAACCTGAACCATCAAAGCCACCCCACCCGGGGCATAGCCCTCGTACCAGATCTCCTCATAGTTGGTGGTGTCGGCATTTCCGGTCGCCCGGGCGATTGCCCTTTCGATGTTGTCCATCGGCACCGCCGACGCTCTCGCCTTGGCCACGGCTGCCGCCAGCGTCGCATTGCCGCCGACATCTCCGCCGCCCTCTCGAGCCGAGATTTCGATCTGGCGGATCAGCTTGGCAAACAGCTTCCCGCGCTTGGAATCGTTGGCCGCTTTCTTGCGCTTGATCGTCGCCCATTTGGAGTGACCCGACATGGGCCCTATTCAACTAGGCCGATCGGTCAACCAACCAGTCCAACATCATCTGATGAAGGCGATGGTCGCCGGTGAGCTCGGGGTGAAAGGCGCTGGCGAGGATGTGACCTTGGCGCACCACCACCGGATGGTCGTCGACCGAGGCGAGCACCTCGACACCCTCCCCGACCTTGGCTACCCAGGGAGCGCGGATGAATACCGCCCGGAAGGGCGCATCGAGTCCATCGATGGCCAGCTCTTCCTCGAAGGAATCGTTCTGCCGACCAAACGCATTGCGCTCGATCACGACGTCGAGGGCTCCCACCAGTGGCTGCTCGCCGTCGGTCACCTCCCGGGCGAGAAGGATCATGCCGGCACAGGTGCCGTATACCGGCATGCCTGCCTCGATCCGCTGTCGAAGGGGCTCCATAAGTCCGAAGCGCACCGCCAGCTTGCCGATCGTGGTGGATTCGCCGCCAGGAATGATGAGTGCGTCGACTGCCTCGAGCTGCTCCGGGGTCCGTACTTCGATGCCCTCGGCCCCGAGGGTTGCCAGCGTGGCTAGATGCTCTCGAAAGTCACCTTGAAGGGCGAGCACCCCGACGCGAGCCGGCATTTCTCACCAGCCTCGCTCCGCCAGCTTTTCGTTGGCCGGGATCTTGTCAATCTCGAGCCCTGGCATCGCCTCTCCGAGGCCACGCGAGACCTTGGCCACTACTTCGGGATCGGCCCAGAAGGTCGTTGCCTCGACGATGGCCCGGGCGTAGCCGGGCGGATCGGAGCTCTTGAAGATCCCCGAGCCGACGAACACGCCGTCGACACCGAGCGCCATCATCAACGCCGCGTCGGCAGGGGTGGCGATGCCGCCGGCCGCGAAGTTGACCACGGGCAACCGGCCGGTCTCATGGACTTCGCGGACGAGATCGAACGGAGCCCCGAGGTCGCGGGCGGATGACATCAGTTGCTCGGATCCAAGCTGGGAGAGCTTGCGAATTTCGTTGGTGACGGTTCTCATGTGCGTGACTGCCTCAACCACGTTCCCCGTGCCGGCCTCGCCCTTGGTGCGGATCATCGCCGCCCCCTCGCCGATTCGACGCAAGGCTTCGCCAAGATTGCGAGCGCCGCAGACGAAGGGGGTGGTGAACTCCCATTTGTCGATGTGGTGCTCATTGTCGGCGGGGGTCAGCACCTCGGACTCATCGATGTAGTCGACATTGAGGGCCTCGAGCACTCGCGCCTCGAGAAAATGACCAATCCGGCATTTGGCCATAACCGGGATCGATACCGCCGCCTGGATCTCTTCGATTTTGGTGGGATCGGCCATGCGAGCGACCCCTCCCATTTTGCGGATGTCGGAAGGGACCCGCTCAAGTGCCATGACCGCCACGGCTCCGGCCTCCTCGGCGATCTTGGCCTGTTCGGCGGTAACAACGTCCATGATGACGCCGCCCTTCAACATCTCGGCCAGACCCCTTTTGACCCGGCTGGTGCCCTTTTCCACGACTACTCCTGCGTTTGAACCGTTATCGGCGCCAATGCTACCGGGCAGCCTTGTAGATCTCGATCGCCCTCCGAAAGGCATCGCGGTACTTGGCCAAGACCTGCGACCAATCGAATGCAGCCACCCGCTGCCGCGCCCGTTTGCCCATGTCTCGGGTCGCGGCCGGCGATCGGAGAAGGTCGATGAGCGTCGCCGCCAGATGGCCGGCGTCGCCGGGAGGGACGAGTCGAGCGGTGCCCCCGGTCACCGCCCGAAAGGCATCGATATCAGAGGCCACCACCGCGCAGCCCGCCGCCATCCCTTCCGCTACCACGACTCCGAAGCTCTCTCCCGTGAGATTGGGGGCGACGAACACCTCACTCGCTTGCAGGCGCCGTGAT
The DNA here is from genome assembly GCA_036556085.1 of Acidimicrobiia bacterium. GTDB lineage: Bacteria > Actinomycetota > Acidimicrobiia > Spongiisociales > ZC4RG35 > JACCTH01. The sequence goes on from DATBKE010000231.1 coordinate 5,039, forward strand.
TTTTCGTCTTCATCTACCCGACCGAGATAGCGGATTCGATTCTTCTCGGTTCCTTCGATGCCCATGACCACGAGCTCGGCCCCCGGAATTTTCTCTGAGACTGGCTGCCAGGCCTCCGCCAGAACCTCGAAGCCTTTGCGAGGGTCGGGTCGCCCCAAGAATGCGACTTGCTGAAGGTGCCTTTGTACCCCGGTTCGAAAGCGAGCGGTGTCGATTCCGTTGGGCACGATCTCGATCGGACCGAAGCCGGAGGGAAGCGCGGCAGCTACCTGGCTCACTGCCGTGAGAATGCGGCCCGCAAAGACCCCGCCCGGCACCAGCCGGTAGAGCAGCGATGCCCACTTTGGCTTGGCGGCGTGAAAAGTGACGACGGCCGGAAGCTCGATCGTCAGGGCAGCCCACCCGACCACGGGCATCAAGGGCTCGTGGATGTGGATCAGATCGACTCCTGCGAGAGCATGCTCCAGCTTCCCTTTCACCCGGGGGTCGATCGAGATCGGCACCTTCGATCGATTTCCTTTGATCGAAATCGAATCGCCCAGGTCTATCCCCCCGTGACGACCTGCGCCAGGCCCCACCAGAACTGGTTCATCACCTACGGCCGCCAGCAACCGAGATAGCTCGAGCACCTGCTGTTGAACGCCGCCGTGGATCCCTAGGTCATAGGGACAGACGAGCCCGATCTTCACGACTGGTGATCCGAGGGCCAATTGGGTTGAAAAAGGTGCCACTGCTCGGGGGCCTGGCGGATGATCCCTTCGAGCGCGGTGGCTATCCGCTGGGTCAGGCCACGCACGTCGTCGACTCCATCGAGTGCGAGCTCATCGATATCGACCCGGTGCCCATCGCCTTCGAAGAAGGTGGCGGCAGTAACGATGGGCGCCCCCGTTTTCAAAGCCAGGGTCGCGGGCCCAGCCGGCAGAGTCGTTTCCTCGCCAAAGAAAGTGACTTTCACTCCCCGACCCGAAAGATCGCGATCGCAGAGCAACGCCACTGCCGCCCCTCGTCGGATGGCCTCCTCGACGTGTCGCATCGAGGTGCGACCGTGCGGAATAATTGTGATTCCGTATTGAGCTCGCATCCTGACGAACCACTCAGTCAGCCTCTGATTGGGGAGCCGCTCTGCGACGGCCACGATCTCGATGCCGGCTCGCTGCCCCGAAAGCGCGGCCGGCTCCCAATTGCCAAGGTGCGGTAGCACCAGGATCGCTCCGGTTCCTGCTTTCCCGGCCTTCTCCAGATGCTCAAGGCCCGAAATCGACAGGCGACGGTCGATCTCGGGCACGCGGGCGGGTCGCACCCAGAAGGTCTCCGCCCAATAGCGTCCATAGGAACCAAACATGGCCCCGACCGCCCGCTCGAGATCGGCGCCGGGACCAAGCACCCGCCGCATGTGGCGGCGAGCCATCCGTCGGCGACCGGTCGCAAACCGTCCCCAAATCCGGCCCCCGAGATCGCCGAGCCTTCTGATGACCGCACCGGGGAGCAGCCCCACCAACCCGATCCCGAACCGGAAGAGCCCGAAACGAAGGGCTTCTGTCACCGGAGCTGTCGGTAGGTGAGGAAGAACCTCCAGAGAACGGTCGCCCAGGTGGCTACCACCAAAAGCCACAGCATCGGCTCGATGAATGAAAAGACCAGGCCGAGCGTGAAAAGGATCACTCGCTCCGCTCGTCCCATCATCCCGCCGCGCCCGTCGAGACCCTCGGCCTCGGCTTTGGCCCGCAGGTAGGGCACGAGGAGTGAACCTCCCAGGGCGAGGACTATGAGGAGCACCAGCCGGCGCTCCGACGCCAGTGCAAACGAGAGCCCGGCGAGCACAGAAACCTCGGCAATGCGATCTGAAGCCGCGTCCAACAACGCCCCTCGCGCCGACTCGGTCCCGGCCGCCCGGGCGACGGAACCGTCAAGCCCGTCGAGGATCGAGCCAGCGAGTGCCACCAGCGCCCCGCCGACAATCATCCCAGCGCCGATCATCACCGCTCCCGTGACGCTCACGGCCAAACCGAAGATCGTCATGATTTGCGGCGTTACGCCGAGCCGATTCAGAGCCCGGCCGATCGGTTGAAGGACCCACTGCAAGTGGGGCCGGACCCGAAGATCGATCACCGCGGCGAAATGTACTCGCCCGAGGACCGCGTTCGCCCAAATCTCAGCTGAGAGGCCCTCACTAAGATCGGGCACCCCAGCCCGAGGAGGTCTGTTGGTTCCCGAGAAGATCCGCAATGTGGCCCTGGTTGGACACGGCGGGAGCGGAAAAACCAGTCTCGCCGAGGCACTCCTGTTTGTCACGGGGGCCACGACTCGACAGGGTTCGATTGAAGCCGGCACCTCAATGCTCGACTACGAACCCGAAGAGCAGGAACGAAAGATCTCCCTCGGGCTTTCGGTCGCCAGCGTGACCTGGCAGGACCACAAGTTCAGCATCATCGACACCCCCGGGTACATCGACTTCTCGGGTGACGCCCGCGCTGCGTTGCGGGCGGCAGATCTGGCGCTCTTCGTCGTCTCCGGCGTCGACGGGGTGGAGGTGCAGACCGAGATCTTGTGGCGGGCCGCCGAAGAGGAAGGGATTCCCCGGGCGATAGTTATCACCAAGCTGGATCGGGAGCGAGCCTCCTTTACTAGGACCCTGGCTCAGCTGCGCGAGGCCTTTGGCAAGCGCGTGGCTCCGGTACAGGTTCCGATTGGCATCGAAGCCGATCTCAAAGGAGTCGTGCGGGTGGTATCGGGCCGCTCCTTCACCTATGGACCCGATGATCGCACCGGGACGCTCAGCCAGACAACCCCTCCGGAGGCGGAAGAATTGGCAGCCTCGACCCGGGAGTCTCTCATCGAATCAGTCGTTGAGACCGACGACGAGCTGATGGAGAAATTCTTCGAAGGCGAGGTCCCCGACGCTGACACGATCGTGCGGACCGTCCATCAGGGAATGCTGAAGGGTGAGATCTTCCCCGTCCTTGTGGCATCGGCGGCCCGGCGCATCGGAGTGGACACCCTGTGTGAGTTTCTTTTCGACTTTGCTCCCAACCCCCTCGAAAGAAGCCTCCCTCCTCTCGCCAAAGGCGAACCCATTCCTCTTAGCTCCGATGGCCCCGTCCTCGGCTATGTCTTCAAGACGATCAGCGACCCCTTCGTTGGGCGCATCTCTCTTTTCCGGGTCTACTCGGGAACCGTTCGGGCGGATGATGACCTTCAAATCTCAGGCGGTGGTCACGCCCGCATGCACAACTTGTTCTATCTCATGGGCAAGGACCATGTCGACACCAAGGAGATTTCCTGCGGGGAAATCGGGGCCGTTGCCAAAGTGGAGACCCTTCACGCCGGCTCGACCATCCATAGCGCCGGGCTCGAGATCGAGCTGGCGCCAGTGACCTTCCCGAATCCGGTGACCGAGTTGTCGATCTCTCCCAAGAGCCAGCACGATGAGGAAAAGCTCTCCACCGCCCTCCACCGCATCGTCGAGGAAGATCCCACCCTGCGAGTCGATCGCAAGCCGGAGACAGGCGAGACGGTGCTGGCGGGCCTCGGCGACGTTCATCTGGACGTGACGTTGGCCCGTATCCATCGCAAATTCGGGGTCGACGTAGCCACGGCTCTCCCCCGCGTCCCATACCGGGAGACCATTACCTCGGCAGCGGAGGCGGAAGGAAAGCACAAAAAGCAGACGGGCGGCCGCGGCCAATTTGGGGTTGCCTTCGTCAAGTTCAGCCCGCTCCCCCGCGGTTCGGGATACGAGTTCATCGATGCCATCAAGGGTGGTTCCATCCCCCGGCAGTTCATCCCTGCGGTCAACAAAGGGATCCAGGAGGCCTTGGAGCGGGGGATCCTCGCCGGCTACCCGGTGGTTGACGTTGCCGCCGAGGTGTACGACGGCAAGTACCACAACGTCGATTCCGACGAGCTGTCGTTCCGGATGGCGGGAATCCAAGCCTTTAGGGCCGCGGCGCCCAATCTCAAGGCGGTTTTGCTCGAGCCCATCATGCGGCTCTCCATCCGTGTGCCCGACGATCACACCGGCGACGTCATGGGCGACATCAACTCCAAGCGGGGGCGGGTTTTGGGAATCGATTCCGACGGCAACAGCCGTGTCATCGAGTCGGAGGTGCCGATGGTCGAGATTCAGAGGTACGCCGCCGACCTCCGGTCAATGACGAGCGGCCGAGGGACCTTCGAAGTCCGCTTCGACCACTATGCCGAGGTCCCCCACCAGGAAGCCCAGAAGGTCATCGCGGCCAACGCCAAAGACGAACACTGAGATGGCCGACGCGGTTCTTCGATTCGAGGACCGGGAAGTCAACCTCCCCGTAATCGAGGGGAGCGAGAACGAAGTAGGACTCGACATCTCGCGCCTTGCCGCAGAGACCGGTCTTTTCACCCTTGACCGGGGCTTTGGGAACACTGCTGAGAGCCAGAGCAAAGTGAGCTTTATCGATGGCGGAGCAGGGATCCTTCGCTACCGGGGTTATCCAATCGAGCAACTGGCCGAGCAGGCCTCGTTCCTGGAAGTCGCCTACCTCCTGCTCTACGGATCGCTCCCAACCAAATCCGAACTGACCTCCTTCGAGGATTCCGTCACCAGACATACCCTGCTGCGGGAGGACATGAAAAAGCTCTTCGAGGCTTTTCCTCATGAAGCGCATCCAATGCAGATCCTCGCCTCGGCCACCTCGGCCCTGGCCACTTATTACCCCGACGCCCTCGATCCGCGTGACCCCGAGGCGGTTGACCTTTCAATGCATCGCCTGCTGGCCAAGGTCCCAACCATGATTGCCTGGCTCTACAAGTACCGGGCTCATCAGCCGTACGTATATCCCCGCAACGACTTCGACTACTCGGCCAACTTCCTGCATATGGTGTTCTCCATCCCGGCGGAGCCGTATATCCCGGACCCTGTCGTGGCGGCGGCGTTGAACGTTCTCTTGATCCTCCATGCCGACCACGGGCAAAACTGCTCGGCCACGGCGGTGCGCCTGGTGGGCTCTGGCGACGCCAACCTCTTCAGCTCGGTGTCGGCGGGCATTCACGCCCTCTCCGGGCCCCTCCATGGCGGAGCCAATCAAGAAGTTCTGGAGATGCTCGGAGAGATGGCAGCGGCCGGTGGCGACGTCTCTAGGTACATCGCCCGGGCCAAGGATCACGACGACCCTTTCCGTTTGATGGGCTTTGGACACCGCATCTACAAGAACTTCGATCCCCGCGCCCGAATCATCAAACAAGCGGCTTCGGATGTCCTCGCCAAGCTTCAAATCGACGATCCGCTGCTCGACATCGCCCAGGAATTGGAGACGACCGCGCTCGCCGATGACTACTTCATCGAGCGCAAGCTCTATCCCAATGTCGACTTCTACTCGGGCATCATCTACAGAGCGCTCGGGTTCCCCACCGATATGTTCACCGTGCTCTTCGCCCTGGGACGCCTGCCCGGCTGGATGGCGCAATGGAAAGAGCTCAGGGAAGACCCCAAAACCCGCATCTATCGGCCTCAACAGGTCTACAGCGGTGAGACCGAAAGGGCGTACCAACCGCCGGCTTAGGGTTGGCAGCCAGCCGCCCGGGCGGCGGTGTCGAGGTGAGTGGCGAGGTCGCGTATCCCTAGCTCGTTGACTACCACCACTTCGGTGGGGAGACCATCTCCCCAGGCGCCGGCTCGTACGAACTGATCGACCAGAAACTGCACCTCGCCGCCGAAGGCGGTCACGAATCCGTCCACCGTCTCTTCCATGTACTCGCCGGTCTCGGCGATGTACTCGTTCCAAGCTGCATCGCGTTCGCTCTCGTCCAAACCCGCCATGGGATGGCCGGCCACCGTGGGATCGGATTCTTCCCGTTGGTCGAGGTAAGAGGCGATCTCGCGTGCGGTCCCGAAGGCCCGGTCGCAGGTGCTTGTCTGCGGATCGATCGGCACCAATACGGGTTCGGGCTCAGGTCGGGTCAGGATGAATGTGGCGACAGCGCCAACCAATGCGGCGCTGACAAGCGCCACCCCTTGCCCCAACCGCCCCGAAAGCATGGGTTAATGCTACGAACGGGGTCCTCGTATTCAATAGGGCTTTCCCTCTCGCCCCCGAAAGAGTCCCGCCTATTCGGGAGCTTCTGTTTCTCCCCCCGCAGGGGGGAGAAACAGAGCAGGCGGGGAGGGGGGAGGAAACCTCTCGATGTAAGGATCGCCCATGACCGTTCCGGTGACGCCGTCGACCACCACTAATGCACGCGCCACTGGGGGCTCTGTCGCGTCGTACATGACGACGTGCCAGCGCGGACGCGAACGCAGCCCCGAAAAGATCACTGCCGCCGAGGCGTGGCCGATCGGAAACGGCGCTTTACGCGAAGCAATTACGAGCGCCTCTTCCGGCTGGAGATTGAGCGGCCACGCCGCCAGCCAGTGCCAGACGGCCAGGGCCAGCATCACTCCGGTGATGGCGACACCGATAGCCGGGTTCGGTGTCACCAAGTAGACCAAAGGAGCAAAGGCGAGAAAGATCCAGGTTCCCGCCCGCCTCCGCCGGGGCGAGGGAAATCGGTAGGGACCGCCTATGGAGGAGTCGAGGTCTTCGGGGACTCCGGCGCTTTCGGCAACTTCGGCCGGGATGTTGATCCCGTCCATCAGGTGCCGGGGGGAGTACTCGCCTCAGCCATGATCGTGAGCGCCTCGGAGAGGGGCACCCCGCGCTTGTCGCGGTCTTCGCCATAGCGGCGAAAACCCACCGACTGGGCCTCGACATCTTTATCCCCCACTACCAGCAGAAAGGGATGCTTTTGGGTGAGGGCCCGCCTGATCTTCTCGCCCACGGTCTCGCTGGAATGATCGACCTCAACCCTCAGCCCTCGCCGGCGGGCAGCCGCCGCCACGTCTCGTGCGTAATCGATGTGCCGGTCGGCGACCGGCACCACCGAAGCTTGCACAGGTGCCAGCCAGGGGGGCAGGGCGCCGGCGTAATGCTCGACAACCACAGCCAGGAAGCGGTCTATCGAGCCAGCCTTGGCGCAGTGGATCATGAAGGGAACCGCACCCTGATTGTCGGAGGTGGTGTAGGTGAGCCCGAATCGGGCGGGCATGTTGAAGTCGAATTGAATCGTCGACATCTGCCAGCGACGACCAATTGCGTCGCGAATGTGGACGTCGATCTTGGGACCGTAGAACGCCCCCTCTCCCTCGGCGAGGCGATAGCTGATGCCGGCGTCCCGCAGCGACTTCTCGAGTGCGCGTTCAGCCGCCTCCCATTGTGAAGGGTCGCCCACCGACTTCTCGGGCTTGGTGGAAAGGTCGGCTTCGAACTCGGAGAACCCGAAGTCGCGCATCCAGGTCGTGACGAACTGGAGATGAAGTGCGAGTTCGGAGTCGAGCTGGTCGCCCCGGCAGAAGGTGTGGGAGTCATCCTGAGTGAACCCCCGCACTCGCAACAGGCCATGGAGGACTCCCGACCGTTCGTTCCGATAGACGGCTCCCAGCTCGGACAACCGAAGAGGTAGCTCGCGATACGAACGACCCCGGCTTCGATAGACAAGGATGTGAAACGGGCAGTTCATGGGCTTGACTCGGTAGAACTCCCCTTCGTCCACCTCCATCCCGGGGTACATGTTCTCGGCGTAGAAGCCGAGATGACCCGATATGTCCCACAGCACCTCCCGAGCGAGATGAGGGCTGACGACAAACTCGAAATCGAAGCGCTCGTGCAGACGGCGCGAGTGGTCCTCGACGACCTTGCGAAACATCCCACCCTTTTGATGCCATACCGCCAGGCCGGGGCCGAGCTCGCGGGGGAACGAATAGAGGTCGAGCTCCTGACCCAGGCGGCGGTGATCGCGCAGCTCTGCTTCCTCGATGCGGTGGAGGTATTCCGCCAGGGCTTTTTCGCTTTCCCAAGCAGTTCCGTAAATGCGCTGCAGCTGTTGACGCTTCTCGTCGCCGCGCCAGTAGGCCCCGGCAGTCCGCAACAGCTTGAAGGCCGGCAGCCGGCCAGTCGAGGGAAGATGCGGTCCGCGACAGAGATCGACGAAATCCCGGTTGCGGTAGACCGTGACCTCGGATGCATCCTCGACCTCGCCGGGATCGACCGAGGCGATGATCTCCTTCTTGAGGGGCTGGTCGGCAAAGACCTCCAACGCCTCGTCTGCCGAGAGAGCCTCTCGATCGAAGGTTTGATTCTCGGTCACGATCTCGCGCATGCGGGCTTCGATTTGCTCGAGGTCTTCGGGAGTGAATGGTCGATCGACGGCGAAGTCGTAATAGAACCCGTCTTCGATCGCCGGACCGATGCCGAAGTGGGCTCCCGGATAAATGCCGAGAACCGCCTGGGCGAGGATGTGAGCCGCCGAATGGCGGAGGATGTGCCGGCCTTCATCAGTGTCCGCCGTGATGACTCGAAACTTTCCACCCCTGGTGATCGGACGGCTGAGATCTAGGAGCTGATCGTCCAGAGCAACCGCTACTGCAGCTGAGGCCAGACGAGGACCTATCGAGCGCGCGACCTCCTCTCCGGTGCGGCCAACCGGGTGGGAAGCCGTCGTGCCATCTGGGTAAACAAGCTCAATTTCCATGGGTCGTCTCAGCTAGCCTGGCCGCCCAAGGGTACCCCTGAGGTACTCGAGCTCAGTTCCGATTTCTCCCAACCAGACCAGCCCAAAGAGTCGAAGGCATCAATGGACCCAGAGACCATCCTCAGATCAGTTTCGCCGAGCGCTACTCATGTCGAAGTTTCCGCCGGCGCGAACCGCGTCTTCCGGCTCCGGGAGGAGAAGGGCGCCACCAGCATCGTCAAGATCTATGCCACACCGGCGCGCGAGCGTCGCGAGCGTCACGCACTGGTTGCGTTGGACAAGGTTCAGGGTGTGCCCAAGATCCTGAGCCGCGGCATCGATGAGGGAACAGCTTGGATCCAGATGACCGACGGCGGGAACTGGGATTTAGCCAGCCTTCCTCGCAACCTCAACATCCTCCGTTCGGCGGGCCGGGTGCTTCGGGGAGTGCACGAGTCCGATGCTTCCATGACCAACCTCTCGAACGCGATCGACAACGAGCAGATTGGTGCTCACTTCCGAAACACGATCGAGCGGTTGGGGAAATTCCGACGTCGCCTCAGCTTGCCGGCCGATGTCCTCGATCAGGCCGCGTCGGCAGGCCCGCCCGTAGCGAGCCCCGCCAAGCCGGCCCACACCCGACCATTCCCCAATCAGTTCCTGGTCACCGAAGCCGGGCAAGTCACTTTGGTCGATTGGGAATGGGCAACCGTCGCCCCACCCGAATGGGACGTGTCGTTGGCGAGTTGGCAGTTTTCGAAGCTGCTCGGGGACGAAGCCGCGAGCGCGTTCCTCGAGGGATATGGCGCGGTCGTGTCGGCCACGCGGTTGAAGAGCTGGATCGCCTATCACTCGGCCATGCTCATGTTGGAGGCCGCCGAGAAGCGCGACGGAAGACTGCAGGACTTGGCACCTCTCGTCGCCGATCTGGCCGCCGCCGTTGGCTAGAACGCGAAATCCACCAATCCTGTAGCGCGTCTCCTTAGCCTCCTCGCCAGAGGAGGACGCATTGCTCGAAGCACTCTTGGCGGCTACCGCCACTTCTGGGTTGCTGGTGCTGGCCCGCGGGCACCGACGGCCGGCGGGGCAGGGCGAGATATGGATTCAGGATTCTGACGACGAGGATCTCCCCTGTCCATGGTGTTACAGCCAAACCGACGCTCATGACGATCGCTGCGGCAGCTGCGGCCGTCGCTTCGGTTGACTCACACGATCCGGACAAACGAGCGATCGACGTGGTCGACGTAGAAGCCGAGATCCCGGTAGAGGTGAATTGCGGGGTGGTTGTCGGCATCGACGTACAAGAAGATTTTGTCGGCCCCGGCCTCTTGCAATCGAACCAAACCATCCACAACCAACGCCCGACCCAATCCCAGCCCCTGGGCCCCGGGGGCGACGGCAACCACGTAGATCTCTCCCTCGCTGTCTCCCGCCTTGAGCCAGTTGAACCCCACCAGCTCGGCCCCCCGCCAGGCCATCAACAACTTCTCCGCATCGAACCAATCGCGTTCGATCCTCAGAGCTAGTTCAGCTCGGGTCCAGGCACCGTTCTCGGGGTGACTGCCGAAAGCCTCATTGTTGACGCGAAGCAAATCTGGCTCGTCTTGTCCTGGTCGGAACGATTTGACCTCGACTCCGGATGGGTATGCCACCGGAGCTGATAGAGGACCGTGGTGCTCCATTTTGAAGAGCTGGCGCTCTTCCTTGAAACCCTCCCTCACCGCCGCTGTGGCCAGGCCGGGATGAAATAGCCAGGCACGTAACGCCTTCCCCCCGCGCCGCCTGGCTTCGCCCACGGCTGCCTCGAACAGCCGTCGATAGTGCTTGTGTTGGCGGAAGCCAGGAGCAATCGCCATCTCCATCGCCCACCGATCACTGCTGGCAGGGGTCAGGGCCACAAACGCCACGATTCTTCCCTGGGAGCGTGCGACGAGCCCGATCAATTGGGGATCCCGGGTGAGCCCGATCGCCTTGCGTTCGCCTATCGGTCGATGTCCGTCGACCCTCTCGACGCTCTCGATCAGAACTTCGATCTCACTCAGATCCTTATCGAGTCGGGCCGGTTCGATCTCCATCGCGGCGTCCATGTCCTGCGGACGGTACCTAGGCAAATTCTGAGCGGCTCCTATGCTGATTTGACCCGATGTTTGGCAACTCATGAGCGCGGTTGGCCTGGTCCTGGGAGGCGGGGGCATCACCGGCGCAGCCTTTGAGATGGCAACTCTCATGGCAATCGAATTGGCCACGGGGTGGAATTGCAACGACTCCGACGTGGTCGTCGGCACTTCCTCGGGAGCCTTCGTGGCAGCACTCGTTCGTCACAATCGCCTTGACCTCGACTCCCTGGTTCTTCCCGATGACGGCCGATCCGAGGTAGCGCTCCGTATCAAGGAACGTACCTATCGGTCGCGACCGGGCGTCCACCTCGGTAAGTGGATGCGGCATGGTCTGCTGCCGGGAATGCGAAGGCCCGGCCTCACGCTTTTGCTGGGCTCGCCGGCGCCATATGACACCACTGGTCTCGGAGATTGGGTGCGCGAGGAATTGGGAACCGAGGCCGAGGGCTGGCCTGATCGGCCAACTGTCATCGTCGCCTTCGACGCCTCGACCCGCCGCCGAACGGCCTTCGGCACCACTAGCGCCCCGGATATCGGATTGGCCGATGCGGTATGTGCCTCGACAGCCATTCCTTTGGTCTTTCGACCCCACATCCACGAGGGTCGGCCCTATGTCGATGGGGGCGTCGCTTCGGGAACCCATGCCGATCTAGTGCTCGGCAACGTCCGCCCCCTGGACCTGGTGCTGGTGATTGCACCTATGGCCGCTGAAGAAGAGCGCCGCGGCGCCTTACCCCACGAGCGTCTCTTCGATCGTGTAGGAAGGCGCTCACTCGACGAAGAAACCGCCCTCATCAATAGAGAGTGGCCCGAAGCCGAGGTTCTCGTGATCCGCCCGACCCCCCAGGTGCTGGCATCGATGCGTCCCAATCCGATGGACCCTGATCTGGCGGTGCCGGCTTTCGTCCGCACACTCATCGGTATGAAGAAATGCCTCGGCGAGCCCGCAACTTGGTCGGTCCTCGAACGCCATCTTGGATCTGCGGCGCGGGTCCGTCAGCCGACCTGATATTTGATCGAAGCTCTACGACAAATCGATGCCTGGCCGGTGCCTAACGCGGCAGTAGCGGTGGTTGCGCCCGACGGACTGGTAGGACAACGCGGAGACCTCGCCTACATCGGACCCTGGGCGTCGGTAACCAAGTTGTTTACGGCCTACGTCGTACTGATGGCGGTCCAGGATGAGGAGTTCAGCCTGGAGGATCCGGCGGGCCCCGAGAGCTCCACGATCCGTCACCTCCTGGCCCACGCCTCCGGTTTGCCCTTCGAAGGACAAGTGGCCATCGCCCGGCCCGGAACCCGACGCATCTATTCGAACGCCGGATTCGATCTGTTGGGGGAGATGGTCACCGAGAGATGCGGTCACGAGTTCGCCGAATATCTTCGGCTCCAGGTTTTACAGCCACTTGGAATCACGGCCGACCTCATCGGGCGGCCCTCGGAGGGTCTCTCCGGAGAGCTGAGTGGGTTGATCTCCTTTGCCCACGAGCTGCTATCGCCGACACTGGTCGATCCCGTGCTCTTCGCCACCGCCACATCGCTCGCCTTCCCGGGGTTGAGCGGGACCCTGCCGGGGATCGGTCGCTATGACCCCCTTGATTGGGGCTTGGGGTTCGAATTGCGCGACGCCAAGGTGCCTCATTGGACCGGGCGTGCCAACTCACCGACGACCTTCGGCCACTTCGGCGGCGCCGGTTCTTTCCTCTGGGTAGATCCGGTCATTCGCCTTGCCATGTGCGGGCTGTCCGGTCGTCAGTTCGACAACTGGGCGATGACCGCCTGGCCGGCTCTGGCCGACGCGGTCATCGCCGAGTTGGCTTAGTTGACGGTTGGAAGCTGAATCAGGCCACGCAGTCGGCATCGGCCTGGAACACCCCAGTGGGTAGACCTGTCTGAGTGTGCGCCTGGTGGATCGCCCCCTATCGGTTCGCAACGCCGGAGAACCATGTCCACCGCGCTCTGCGTACTCCTGGGCACGCGGTGCTATCTGCACAAGCAATCGAGGAGGAGCAGCCCATGTCAGAAAAGAGTCTTTACGAAAGGCTCGGCGGCGTTTTCGCCATAGCTGCGGTGGTCGACCACTTCAGCGATGCAATCGTCAAGAATCCGATGGTCGGCCAAGCCTCCAACAATCCGGCTTTACAAGAGTGGCACACCCAGCAACTCGGCAGGTTGCCGGGCTTGAAATTCATGCGCACGCTCTGGGTTTGCAATGTCGCCGGAGGACCGTTCCAATACCAAGCCACGAGGCCCGGGCTGACTCCCATCGGTCTGGAGGAAGCTCATCGCCCTCTCCGCATCACTCCCGAGGAATTCGACGAGGTAGCGGCCGAGCTTGGCCGGACCTTGGATTTCGTCGGTGTTCCTGCCCAGGAGAAGGGGGAGGTGCTTGCTGCCTTCGCCGCCCACAAAGACGAGGTAACCGAGGGCTCTCGCACCATGGCG
>DATBKE010000232.1:0-1904 GCA_036556085.1 Acidimicrobiia bacterium
GCTCAAGCGCTGAACGGTAATCCGTCGCGCTTGCAGAGGGAAGCGCGAGAATCGGTCTCGTGATGGCGGCCGCGGGAACGAACGTTTCCGGGCGTGTACTTAGCACCAACTGGTGCACGCTCACCGGGCGATCTCGCGGATCTCGGCCGCGTTCAGGACGACCTTGAGCATCGTCTCCTCGTCGGCCTGCTGGTAGATCTGCTGGACCACCCGCTGGCTAGAACCGCAGCTCCGCACCGAACCGGAATTGCCGTGGCTCCCCGTAGTTATGAGGCGAGTCGCCGTTCGAGAAGGAGCCGCTCCCCGTCGCCTGAAGGGCCTGCCTGAGCCGGAGCTGTGCCTCGGCCAGCGTGATCACGCCATCTCCGTCCAGATCCTGCCGGGCGAACTCGTCGCGGAACTCGTCCATGATCTGATCCAATCCGATCGGGTAGCCATCCGGCGCCCCCTCGATCTTGAACTCGCTGGGGATCGTAGGCGTCTGGGAAAGGCCCTCCTCGAAGCCGGTCACGTCGGGCTGTCCAGAGGTCGGGTTCACCCGGAGGACGTTGACGTTGTCGAGGACGTTGATCACCTCCAGGAAGGCCTCGATGCCCAGCGCCTCGCCCAGGGCGAAGCCCTTCGTCACGCGAACGTCCCCTTGATGGAACCACGGCAGCCGACTGCTATTGAAATCCTCGCGGGGCCTCCCATCCTCGATCGCAACACGTGTGAAAGGCTCGCCCGAGTGGGCGTTGTAGACCAGGTAGACTCCGAAGTCCTGCAGTATGGATCCGATGGTCGTCCCAGCGCGGAAATCGCCAGGAAGCTGAAGATTGAGCTGCCCACTGAACGTATGGGTGCGATCGAACGATTCGGCCGAGAGCTCGGTGGGGGGAGTCAGGAGCCGGCCGAGGTTCAGCGGATCGAAATTCGACCCGAACCCGAACACGAACTCGAGGGGCGACGAAGTGGTCCCACGCGCGAACTGGAGCGAATACGCGATATCGGTCGAGATGTAGTTGGAGTATCTTCTACCGAGCGAGATGTCCACCCCCTTGACGTTCCCATTGTCGGCGTTCAGGAAGATCCGCCGCTCTCCGATGCCCGTCGTGATCTCGTCCTGCTGGAACACGTCCAGGCGGATCGCGCCCCGCCGGTCCCGGTTGTACCCGACGATGTCCAGGACCGTGTTCTCGGATAGCAGGTGGGTGATCCCCGCCTCGAACGCCTTCGTCTCGATGTAGTCCAGGTTCGGGTTGCCGTAGAACTGGTTTACGTTCCCGGGGAACTCGGTGTTGAAGCTGGCGAAATAATTGCGCAGTTCCGGAAGCTGGTGGAAGACCCCGTAGGAGAGCCGCACCTGGGTGGCGTCCGTGATCGGGTGCGCGACTCCGATCCTGGGCGCGAGCTCGGTCCGCGTTCTGCCTTCCACGAGCACTGCCAGGGGGTCGGTGGCAGGCTCCGAGCACTGGTCGAACGCCGAGATCTCGCAGGGCACGACTCCCGGGAACTTCGGAAACCGCGTGTTCGGGTTCCAGTGGTCCACGCGCAGTCCGACATCGATCACGAGATCGCCGTAGTCGAGCCGGTCCTGCACGTAAAGGGCACCAATCCGCGGATCGACCTCGAAGAGCTCCCCAAAAATGAGGGATTGGAGGTCCCCTCCCCTCTCGGCGAGGTCGAGCCAGGTCCACTCCGCCCCGACCTTGAGCCGATGGACCCGGTTGAGCTGGCCGTCCAGGTCCGCCCGGATGGTGTACCGACGCTCACGGAGGCGACCGAAGAAGTCCTGGAAGGCCTCGGACACGAACAGCCGGGGAACGCCGAAGACGGGATCGGGGTCGGAACTCCGGGTCGCAGGCAGGCCGAAGGGCCCGCCGCCCGGGATCGCGTCCTCGAAGAAGAACCGCACGTCCCCGAAT
>DATBKE010000233.1:0-2499 GCA_036556085.1 Acidimicrobiia bacterium
GACGGCCTCGAGCCTTACCGCGCGGCCGTCGATCTCACCATTGTCAGGGCTCTCGCCACTGGCGGAGAGGACTCTTTGCTCGCAGTCGCTGAAGCCGCCGCACCCACCTGACGAGCTGCGGCAGATGGAGTTACTGAGCGAAAGACGTGCCTACACGAAGAGTTGCACCTCGGCGGTAGAGGCAAAATCCAAGAAGGCGGCTGCTCCCGCCACGAGGCAGCCGTCGATCAGATCTTCTTCTTCGATCCCCATCACACCCATCGTCGTGGAGCAGGCAAAGAACTGCACGCCCAAGCCCTGCGCCATCGAGATGAACTCCGAGACCGGGGGCATGTTGGCGTCCTTCATCCACTTCTTCATCATCAGAGTGGCGCCAGCAGTAGCCCCGGGAAGGGCGCCGAGCAAGTTGGGCATTTGAATCGGTCCGGCCGGATTGGCCAGGGAAGCCATCTTCAACTTCCGCGAACGCTTCCGATGGATGACGTCGAGCCCAAAGAAGGTGAAATAGACCCCGGCTTCCCAGCCCAGGCTGGCGGCGGTGGTGGCGAGGATCAGCGGCGGATACGCCTGGTCGAGGGTTCCTTTGGACGCCACCAAAGCAATCCGCTTCGTCTTTTGGTGCCCGTTCCGATCGGTTAGGACGGAAAGTTCATTTGTTGGGTCATCAGCTAGCAAAGTCATTTCTCGTTCTTTCTGATCCAGAAGAGCTGTATCGGACCCTGGTCCTCAACCGCCAAGAGCTCATCTCCGCGCTGGCGGGCCAGGGCGGGAATGTCTTGGAGGGACCCTCGATCCGTGGTCACCAGCCGCAGCACCTGGCCGGAGGCAAGGCGGTTGAGCACCTGAGCGGCTTGGTAGACCGGGAGCGGGCAAAGTAGTTCTGAGGTATCGAGGAACTCATCGTGGGTGAGTGCGCTGGTCATTCGTCATCCTTTCGTTGATCGTCGAGATAGCGGGCGAAGAAGCTGGCGTACTTGAAGCCGGAATCGGGGGAGATCGCCACCGTCAATTCGGGGTCGTCCCGGGTCAGAGCGGCGGCGACGATGGCCCCGGTCGAGGGACCCACCATGAGCCCTTCCTTTCGAAAAAGGCTCACGGTTACTGAGTAAGCGGTCTCGTCGTCGATTCGCACCACCTGATCAACCACGCTCTCATCGAGAATCGAGGGCGGCGAGGCCTCGGCGAAAGATTTGAGCCCAGGAAGGCGGTGCCCCGGGTGAGGTTCCACTGCCACCACCTTGATTGATGGGTCCCGCTCCTTGAGGTAGCGACCGACCCCGCTGATGGTGCCGCAGGTTCCGAAGCCTGCGACAAACTTGCGGACTTGTCCTTGGGTTTGGCGCCAAATCTCGGGTCCGGTCGTCTCGTAGTGGGCCCGGACGTTGGCAGCGTTGGAGTATTGGTCGGTCCAGGCGTATGCCTCGCCTCCGCGGCTGTGGGAGATGGCCCGGGCGAGGGCGATGGCTCCATCTCCCGGGAGGTCCACCGGGCAGAGATCATCGGGCGTCTCGAGGACCTCGACGCCGAGCATGCGGAGCAGCACCCGCTTCTCGATCGGCGCTCCCTCGGGAATCGTCACCGTGAGCGGGATGCCCTCGAGGCTGGCCAGTGCAGCCAGTGCCAGGGCGGTGTTGCCCGAGGAGGCTTCGATCAGGCGCTTGCCATCGATCTCGGGGAGGAGTTCGGCGAGCATGTAGGCGGCTGCCCGGTCCTTGATCGAACCAAAGGGATTGAGCCACTCCAGTTTGAGATAGAGCTCATTGGTGGGCGCCACTCGAGTCAGCCGAACAATGGGAGTCGGCTGATCGACGTCAGGAAGAAGCTGGCGGACGTCTTCGAAACGCCGCAGCCGAGGGTCGGTCTCAAGAATTGTGGGTTCGATAAGAGTGGTCATGAGGTGCTCCCGGAAAAGAAAAAACCCGCATCGGGTGGATGCGGGTTGGCGAAAAGGATCTGTTGCAGACGCCTAACAGGTCACCTCACCGGGCCGCACCGGTACGAAGACAACAGCAACAAGGGCAGGTGAACGAAGGCGACATCTGTGGGGTGAAGTCTATACCAGGCCGGGGAGTGGCCAATATGACGTTTGTGCGTGACCACTAACGACGTTTGCCCACCTTCGTCTTGGTACGAACTTTGGAATCCGTGAAGGGAATGATGGAAATGGTCCCATCGACCTCGAGCACCGCTGTGTCCACTTTGGAGAGCTCGCCGAACCCGTGTTCGCGAGCGGCCTGTTCGAGGTCCCCCAGTTCGATGCTCTGCTGACGGAGACGTTCCTTCATGACCTTGCCTCCCGAGATCAGGAGGACCGGTTCGCCCTCGAAGATCCGCTGCAGCCAGCCAAACCGGGCCCGCAGCCGGGCGAGCAGCCAGTTGCTTACGAGCAGGGTGAACGCTCCGATCAACCCTCCTCCGACGGAGACATCCGAGCCCACCATCGAGTTCTGGAGAGCGTTGGCGATGAGGAGGATCACCACGAGGTCGAAGGGCGTCATC
>DATBKE010000234.1:0-7828 GCA_036556085.1 Acidimicrobiia bacterium
TTAGGTTCACCGTGTCCGCTAGAGACCAGTGGACCAAATCCGCTCCGCTTAGGTGATAGGCACTAATGGCCTCGGCAAGCCGTCGGCTTTCCCCCGCGCGTTCCCGGGTTTCAACCGGGAGCTCTTGTTGTCAAGGAAGAACCCCTCCCACCGCCAATGACTGACGGATGACTCTGCCCGACCCAGCCAGGAACACTAACGATTGGGGTGCAGCGCGACAAGAGGAAAGCCCCAGAGCTAGTCCCAAGACCTAGGGCGTGATGTCGAAAGCTACCCTGGACCGGTGAACCTGCGCGAGTTCGAGGAGCGCTTGACGCGCTTGCCTGGCGTGGAGGCGGCGCGGGTCATCAGCGACGGTGCCAAAGTTGCCGAGATACATCTGATCACCGATCTTGAGAAGCCGGCCAAACAGGTCGTGCGCGATGTTCAGACGCTGGCGCAGGCGGCCTTCGGGGTATCCATCGATCGCCGTGTTGTCTCTGTAGTGCAACTACCCGACGCTGAGTTGTCCCAAGGTGACAGACCAGTGATTGTCGATGTAGCCGAGCGCCTCGACGGTTCTCACTCTCGCGTCTCGGTCACCCTCTCCTGGCAGGGAGATAGCCTCGTGGGCGAGGTTGGTGGCGCCGCCGGCAATACCAGTCGACACCGGCTGGTCGCCGAAGCAACCATCGCCGCCCTTCGACAAGCTCTCCAGGAGACCGCCGCGTTCGGTGTCTCGTCGGTGGACATCGCCACGCTGGGAGGCCAGCGCCTCGCCATCGCTCAGGTCGTCATCGTCACTGATGCAGATGAGCATCTGATGGTTGGGTCAGCGTTGGCGGACGGGGACGCCAGTCGGGCAGTGGTCCGCGCCGTTCTCGACGCGCTCAATCGCCGCATCCCCGAACTCCGCCGATAGTGGCATCGGCTGCAGCAGTCACACCTCATTTCCTGGCCACCGCCACAGCGCTTGACCTTCTCGTCTCCGGTGGTGACGCAATCGATGCGGCCATCGGCGCCAATGCGGTGCTGTCTGTGGTTGCCCCCGAAACGTGCGGCATCGGCGGCGACCTCTTTGCCCTAATCCATTCACCAGGGGATGAGCGACCAACCGCCCTGAACTCCTCCGGTCGCGCCGGTTCGAACGTCGATGCTCAAACCCTGCGCGAAGCGGGTCATGATCAGATGCCCACCATGGATCAAAGCGCGGTGACAGTTCCCGGCTGCGTAGACGGATGGCACCATCTTGCTGCTCTAGGAGGAAACTTGTCCTGGGACAAGCGGCTGGCTCCCGCCATCGACTACGCCAGGCGAGGCTTTCCGGCATCCTCTGACCTATGCCGAGCCCTGGGCAGAAGAATCGCCGAGATTGGCGACCAACCCATCGGTCGCTACCTATTGCCAGGCGGCGGCCCTCCGAAACCAGGTGACCAGGTGGTCCGGCCCGATCAGGCGGCAACACTGGAACTGATCGCCAGCGGTGACCGGGACAGCTTTTATCTGGGCAAACCCGGTCGCGACATCGCTTCGGCCGTCGGTGGACTCATCACCGAAGCGGACCTGGCTGTCAAGCAGGCCGAATGGGTCGATCCCCTGGGCCACGATGTCTTCGGACAGCAAGCCTGGACGGTCCCCCCCAATTCCCAGGGCTATCTGACCCTGGCCGCGGCAGCCGTGCTCGAAAGAGTGGGAGCGGAAGTCGACCCCGACAGCGCGTTGGGATGGCATGTTCAAATCGAGGCGTATCGCAGCCAGGTTGCAGATCGAGCCGAAGTGCTCTCCGATCCTCGCTATAGCCCGTTTCCGGCCGATGAACTACTCAGCCAGGAAAGGTTGGCCGTCAGTATCGACCGCACCCGTCGTCAAGACTTCGGCTCGACCAGAGTCGGGCCTGGTGGAACTGCATACTTCTGCGTGATCGATGGGGACGGGATGGGCGTCTCGATAACCCAGTCCAACTACATGGGGCTCGGAACTTCGATCGGTGCGGGCGAATCCGGATTCCTTCTTCACAACCGCGGTGCTGGTTTCGATCTCAGGCCGGGGAGCCCCAACGAGCTCGCCCCCGGCAAGCGTCCCCTCCACACTCTCGCGCCGACGCTCTGGACCTCGGGGTCGAACTTGGTCGCGTTGCTGGGTACCAGAGGTGGTGACCACCAACCACAGCTGCTCCTGCAAATGGCCGTCCGGCTGTTCCTTTCGAGACACGATGTCGCCGCGGCCCAGGCGCACCCGCGATGGATCATCGACAACCTCGCCGACCCTCAAGCCGCGGTCCGAGTGGAGGAGTCGACGCCCGAGGACATCATCCGGGGACTGCAAGAACGGGGCCATCGCGTCGAGGTCGCCGAGGGTTTGCAGGGTGGATGGGGACCGGTGGGTGTGATCAAGGTTTCATCTGAGGGATCGGTCGACGCCGCGGCCGACCCCCGGGTTGGAACGGCCTCGGCGGAGACTTTGTGACCATCGCCCTGGTAGTTCGCCATGGACAGGCCGAGGGGAACGCCGATCACCGATTCATCGGCCAGACGGATGTTCCCCTCGATGCCCTCGGTCGTCACCAGGCCGAAGCCCTGGCCCATCGCCTTGCACCGCTTCCCGTCAAGCGCATCCTCAGCTCAGATTTGAGCAGGGCCCGAGACACCATCGCCCCAGCAGCGGAGCTATTGGGGTTGCCTGTCGAAACCGATCGGCGACTGCGCGAGGTGGCAAACGGCAGTTGGACGGGCCTTCTTCCGTCGGAGATAGAGGCCGGTTGGCCTGACATGTGGAAGGCCTATGTGGAAGGTGAGGACGTCAATCGACCGGGCGGTGAGAATTGGAGAAAAGTCCGGCTTCGCGTGGTCGAGTGCATCGGCGAACTTGCCGGAGGGGACGAGCTGGTCGCGATCAGCACCCATGGCGGACCCGCCCTCTGCCTTCTGAATTGGGCGCTCGGCCTGGCCCCCGACGGGAACATCTTCAAAGGACGACTCGGAGCGGTGGAGAACGTGGCTCTAAATGTGATCGACCTCGAAGGACCGCGACTCCTCGCCTACAACGACCTCGGTCATGTCCCGGAAGGGCTTCCGCGGCTCAGGCTTCCCTTCTTCGACTAGCCGCGGGTGCTGGAGACCAGATCCCTCCAGATCTCTTCTGGCCATTCGAAGCTGGTCTGCAACGAGTAATAACCCACCCGCTGCAGCCGGTCGCCATAGCGATCGCGGATGGCCTGACCGAGCGAGTCGAGAGGTGCGACCACTGCCACCTCGTGGAGCATCTCGTCGGTGATGAGACTCCCCATCTCGGCCCACTCCCCACGTCGAGCCAATGACGAGAGCCGTTCTCCGATGTCCCACCCGTGAGTCTCGAGGACAGACAGGTAGTCCGGGGTTGAGGCGTAAAACGCGATTTGGGATCTGACCGCAGCCTTGCCCGCTTCGATCTGAGTCTCGTCCTCACCGGTGACGATCATCACGGTGGAGATGCGATCGATATCTGCTAGGTCGCGGCCAGCCGCTTTGGCCCCCTCGCTCATTCTGGGGATCACTACCTCATCCAAATACTTGACGGTGTGGAAGGGGTGCACGTGAAAGCCCTGACAAACCTCACCTGCGAGGCGGGCCATATAGGGCCCGACTCCGGCAATCGCCACCGGAATGTCGGGATGTTTGATCGGACCAGGATTGAAGAATGGAGTCATGAGGCTGAACTTGTAGAAGTCCCCTTCATACTTGAGGGGGGCACCGGTCTGGAATGTGTTCCAGATCGCTCGCAGGGCGGCGATGTAGTCCCTCATCCGCGGGCCGGGGGAGAACCACTCGCCGGAAAATCGACGCACGATATGGGCCTTGACCTGGGTGCCGAGCCCGAGAATCAGCTTGCCCTCAGATGCTCCCGCCAGGTCCCAAGCGATTTGAGCCATGGTCATTGGCGACCGAGGGAATGCGACCGCGATGGCGGTGCCGAGGGTCAAATCGGGTGTGACTTGCGAGGCCAGGGCGAGGGGGAGAAATGGCTCATGGCTGGTTTCGGCCGTGAAGAAGCCGTCGTATCCGAGTCGTGCGGCTCTCGCCGCGCTGGGCTGTGCGTCGGCAAGGCCGGCATTGGGATCAAAATAGAAGTCGACTTTCATCGTCGACATTGTTGCTCACGAACAGCGAGTTAGGCTCGCGCCGCCTATGGAAAAGAAAGCCGGTGGGCGTCGGGTGGTGAAACTTCTGACTTTCGTTGGTGGCGTGGCGGCGCTTATCTGGGCACTGCGAGACCGACTGATCTCAATCCCAACAGAGCGCGAGGAATCCCCGCCGTCCTTTCGTGCTACCAACGGGCAGCGCCCGAATCAGCCCTCGAGTTAGAACGATCGCATTTGGTAGGTCTCAGAGCGACCACCCACGATGAGCCGGCCCAGGACGAGGAAGATCAACCCCGCCGCCACCATACCCAGGAGCAGCGCCGGCAACCCATCGGGTCCGGAGCCAACGAGCGGAACCAATTCGGTTACTTCGCGGTGTAGCCACAGCGCCAGACCTGCGCCGACTATCCAGGCGAGCAGACCAGCGGGATTGATGAATCCGTAGTCTCCGTGCCAACGGAAGAGGTCGTCGGAGGAATAGCCACCCGGTCGGACCAGGTAAGCATCAACGACGATCACTGCCATCGCCGGTCCCACAACCACCGCAGCCAAGTCGGCCGCCTCTCTCAACATGGCCTGATCGAGAAACGCCGCGCCGGCACCGGCTGCCAGTGCCGACATGATGAGCCAGAACCTGGTCGGGATGACCTCCGTCACCGTCTGCATCGACATCGCCGACGCCGCCACGAGGCCTCCCGTCCCATCAACTTCCATGAACGGCACCCACAGGATCAGGAGAGCTGATCCGATCAGCCCGGCTCCGAGTCCGGACATGTTGGAGAGGTCCGCCCCAACCCTCTGACCGAGAGCTGCCCCCGCCAGGATGAATGCCAGGGCGCCGATTGCAAAACCAAAGCCGAGACCGGTGGCAGTGTCGTCCTCCCGCTGGCCGTATCCTCCCAGATCCGCTCCGACCGCGGCCCATAGAACCGCCAGGGCCAGGATGCCGTCGAGACCTCCGACAAAGCTTTGGTTTCCCGACACCGCCTCAGTCGGATCGGATCCCTCGAGAACTCGCCATACGACGACCAGCATCAGTGCGAGGACGATCCAGAACAGCCGGCGGCGTACGAGCACAACCGTCCAGGCGAGGCCGTTCACAAAGAAGAGCGCCGCCAAAACCGCCAGCAGTCCGGGCATCGCGTAGGGCGGCACGTCCAGATTGAGAGCAAGCAGGGCCGACTCGACCCAATCGGAGGCGATTTGGATCACTAGTGCCGCCCAGCCCAACGTCAAGACGAGACGAAGCAGATTGAACACGAGGGCGCCGAGGCTTCCGAATGGCGCCCGGGCTAGATAGGCGCCGGGGGCACCGCTGGCGGCCGCCTGCCGTCCGAGCAGGCCGATCAGCCCGGCTCCGATAATTGCTCCCAGCGGCGCGGCAATGATCAGCTGTCCAAACCCGAGACCCGATCCGGCCAGTTCGGCGCCCACCAGTAGGGCGGGGATCCCTGCTACGAAGAGGGCCATCACCGATGAGAGATCGGCGGAGTCGAGCCGGGCATCGCGAAATCCAATTGGGCCCACGGCCCACCCTTTGCGAACCTCCGTCATCGGAGGGCGAGTGTATGCCCGAGCATTCCGTCCCGAAAGCCGGTCAGGGGAGCTTCAGCACCCTGCCGCTTTGAGAACCGGGTAAGGATTTACAGACAGTCCGTCATCGGGATGCATTTCAAAATGCAGGTGCGGGTTGGCGCCGATCGCGTTTCCGCTGTCACCGACACCGCCGATTGGAGTCCCGGCGGTGACGTATTGCGATTCGATAGCGCTGTCGAGATGCGATCCGATGTAGGTCACTCCATCTTCGCCGTACAGCCGGAATTGCAGACCGCCCACCGGCCCGTTCTTTACCTGCAGGGCCCCTGACACCGGTGCCACGACCGGGGTTCCACGGTCGGCAAAGAGGTCGTTGCCTTCATGGAAACGTCCACCCGAGCGAGGGAAGCCCCAATCGTTGTAAAACACAGCCCCTGGTACCGGGCATATCCAAGCCGACACTCCCCCGGGAATGGTGAGCTCCTGGCCGACGCGAATCAGGTTGGGATCGGCCAGGCCGTTGGAGGTCACCAGCTGCGACACCGAGGTCCCATAGCGAGCTGCAACCGCGTTCAGGCTCTCGCCTGCTGCGACAACATGTACGGCGCTGCTCACCGGAGAAACCGCCACCTCGGGTGCGACCGGTCCAGCCAGCCGGAGGGTGGTTCCTACATAGATGAGCGAGGGATCGGTGATCCCGTTGACGGCAGCCAGCGTCTCCGGTGCGATTCCATAGCGGGAGGCGATCCCCGCCAGGGTCTCGCCGGCGACGACGGTATGTGACTCGGAACTCAACGTTGTGGGAGCGGTCTCGGGGGTGCCGGCAGTCCCGGCAGCGGGCACGGCCAATTCCTGGCCGATGAGAAGAAGGTCGGGGTTCGCCAGCTGATTGGTCCCGACCAGAGCTGAAACCGTGGTCCCGAATTGAGCGGCGATGTCAGCCAAGGTGTCACCGGGAGCGACCACATAGAGGGCGCCTCCTCCCCCTCCTTGTGTGCCTGGGATCACGAGAACTTGTCCAACCCGGATCAGGTCGGGATCGTCGATCCCGTTGGCGTCGGCAAGTTCAGAGAGCGACACGCCATGGGCTCGGGCGATATCACCCAAAGTGTCTCCGCTTTCGACCACGTAATCGGCGCTCGCAGCCGCGACGGTCAACGCCACGATCAAAGCCGAGGCCAGAACACGATGTCTGCGAAGTTTGGGCATGGCGTCCAAGACGCCCTCCTGTTCCGGCCCCTGTCTCGCCCGAACAGGCGGCACACGTTAGCCGCCCCTTTATGCGAACCCAGGGTTGTTAGCCGGCGAAAGCGACGCCTGCGGCCCACAGAACGATCATGCGCCTATGGCGTCGCGAAGTTGCCCGACAATGTGAGCGGGACGTTGAGTGAAGTCCTGCCAGGTAAACCGGAAAATCCTCCAGTTGTGGGAAAGGGATGAATTATCCCGGTCGCGGTCCGTCTGAAAGTCGGCCACACGCGAGTGCCAACGGCGACCATCGCATTCACAACCGACACAGACGTGAGGCCAGGCGAAGTCAATCCGTCTGTTGGGATCCCATGGTGCTGGGTATTGCCAAACGGGCCGCGGCAGACCCCCCCGCTCAAAGACACGCGCTCCCATTTTCTCCAGTCGAGATGCAGTGATCATGTCGTCGCCGAGCCTCTCCTGGAGCAACTTCCTGGTAATCGCGCATCCGGTGCGGCCACGCCTTGCGATCTGATTGAAGACTTCGTCGACTTCTTCGATCTCGACCAGCCTTCGCGCCAACGAGTCGTCAAGCCCGGAAGCGAGGGCGTTCGGATGGACGACTGCAGCCAAATCATTCAGCGTTCGAGCGGGTGTCGTAACCCACATCGAGTCGACCTGCTGTCTGTGGAAGCTCAAAAGATCCAGGCTTCGATGGATGACAACGCCCGGGAAATCATGGGTGGTTCTGGCATGAACGGTCACGACCGCCTTGCCGCGGCGGATGTATGGAATGCCGTAGATTTCCGCAGCGGATTCGTGTGAGATAGTCGGGTCGGGGAGAATTGCCATTGCTCCTCCCAGGAGCGCCTTGTAATCGCCTGAGATCCCCTGCACTCGATAGAGACCCCTGCGGACCGCCACCCACGTCCCATTCTTGATCCGACGGTGGATCGCCGAGTCGCTTACTCCGAGCTCATCGACCTGCTGCCGACTCAGGTATCCGGC